>JANJTX010000110.1 GCA_024710875.1 Anaerolineales bacterium
TTCTTAACGCCATGGCACGCGATAACTCCCCTTGGATCTGTCCCGTAGCTCTTGACGCCTAACACAGTTGACGCCTAACACAGTTGCTCTGTGGTTAAAAAATTCTCACACCCCTGTATAATCCCCCCATGACTCATTACACCCTCGCCTTCCTCGGTTTTGGCAATGTCGGTAAAGCCCTCGCCCGCCTGCTCTTGGACAAGCAATCCGATATCCAGAGCCAATACGGCATCACTTTTTCGGCGGTCGCCATCGCCACCGGCCGCCACGGTTCGGCCCTTAACCCGGGCGGCATCGATTTAGAAAAAGCCCTGTCAACCGAAGATTTCTCTAGCCTTTCCACCCGCCCGGCCCCGGCCGACATGCTCGCCTTCATTCGCGAATGCGGGGCGGATGTCCTGTTTGAAAACTCCCCCGTTTCATATGCCGATGGCCAACCGGCCCTCTCCCACCTGCGGGCTGCGCTGGAATCCGGCATGCATGCCTTTACCGCCAATAAAGGCCCGGTCGTACACGGTTACCATGAACTGCGCGCCCTCGCCCAGCAGCACGGCGTCCGCTTCTTCCACGAATCCACTGTGATGGATGGCGCCCCGTTGTTCAGCACCTTTCGCGCCGCCCTGCCCGCCGCCCGCCTGCTGCGTTTTACCGGCATCCTGAATTCCACCACCAACCTGATGTTAAGCCGCATGGAAAACGGCGAATCGTTCGATGAAGCCGTGGCCTACGCCCAGCGCATCGGCATCGCCGAGACCGACCCCAGCGGCGATGTGGACGGCTGGGATGCCGCCATCAAGGTCGCCGCCCTCACCACTGTGTTGATGGATGTGCCCTTTAAGCCGCAGGAGGTAGACCGCACCGGCATCCGCGCCATCACGCCCGAGCAAATCGCCGCGGCCGCCGCCCAGGGCAAACGCTGGAAACTGCTGTGCCGCGCCGAGCGCACCGCCGCCGGGGTTCAGGCGCGCGTCGCCCCGGAAATGGTTGGGCCGGAAACGCCTTTCTACCAGATTGATGGCACCACCAGCATCGTGCAATTCGAAACCGATGTCCTCGGCCGTCTATCCATCATCGAAGAAGACCCCGGCCCGCACACCACCGCCTACGGCCTGCTGGCGGACTTTCTGAACGCGGTTCGCACGAACTAATCTCCATACACCTGCATGTTAAGGCAACCACTGCGGGCTGTACCCGTTGCTCACCAACTGAATGATTTCCCCCGTGCTGGGCTGGATCAGCAAGATCTCCGGCGGCAGGGTCAGAACGGTGGCATTGAAACGTACCACCGCCAGCCAGGTTCCCTCCGGGTGCCAGATCAGGTTGGCGTGTTTGTCCTGCGGTGAGTGCGTCAGCTGGCGCGGCTCGCGGCCATCCAGCCGCACCAGCCACACCTGCCGTCCGGTGGTAAAGCGCTCCTCATCCAGGTAGCGCCGCGCAAACGCCAGCCACACCCCATCCGGCGAGACTGCCGGTTGGGCATCTTCCAGCGTCGCCGCCAGCGTCAGGTCCGTGATGCCATTGGTGCGGAATTCATAGGCCAGCAGGTGGCTGGCATACACCTGCACCCGGTCTTGACTGTCCGGGTCTGGTGGCTGGTTGGCCAGTTCGCCAATTGGCCCCTGCAGGGTGTCGGTCAGTTGCACAAACAGTTCGGGCGTGATGAACCACTCCCCATCCGGCGTCCAGCTCCCTTGTTCGCCCGCCCCGTTCGCCACTCGCCCCAGTTCCGTTCCGTCCGTAGCGGTCAGCACCCAGGCCGCTGCCTGTGTATCGTAATACACCAGTGCATTCTCCGGCGACCAGCCCGGTGAGCGTGCCTCGTTGCCTTGCGCGCTAACCCGCAGGGTGTCGCCGCTGGCGAGGTCCAGTAGCCACACTTCCAACGGGGTGCTGATCTCTTCCGGCTGGAAGGGCAGGCGCGTGTAGGCCAGCCAGCCGCCATCCGGAGATACCTGCACATCCGCGCAGCGGTTGGTTTCACAGGCCAGCAGCATTCGGGTTTCATCGCTCGCACGCTCAAATACATACAAGTCGCTACCGCCGGAGGCATTCCGGGCGGCGTAGTAAATCGTTTCGCCATCCGCGGCTGGGCTGAAATCAATCACCGCCGGCCCGCTGGTCAGGCGTATTACGGCCCCGCCCTCCACATCTACGGCATACACTTGGGCCGGGCCATCCGCCGGCCACAGGTAGGCCAGTTGCACCCGCCGAATCCCAAACTGCCAGCTTGTCTCCCCCGCCAGTGGCAGGCGCAGGGCCGAGCGCGCTCCGGCTGAAAGCCGGGCTGTAATGGTTGCGCCGCGCGGCCACGGCTCGCTGGGTTCAAACACCAGCGTCTGCGGGTCTTCCCAGCGCAGGTTCCCCGGCTGGGCGGGTTCTATTGAGAAGCGTTCTTCCACGCTGGCGGTGTCCATCGGCTGCGAAAACTCCAGCCGGAGGAGGCTGTTTGGCGCCAGATTCTGGTTGCCGGAGGCTGGCGTAATCTGCACCAGGCGCGGCGCCAGCCGCCAGCCGGCCAGCGCCAGCCCGGTCGCCAGCAGCAACGGCAAACCCCATAACAACACCCGGCGCCTGTTCATGCCCGCATTATACGGGCGATTTCATCATAGAAACTATGATAGCCGCCGCCCGCCAGCCGGAGTACAGTTGCAGGATAGTTCCACTTGTCCGCCATTCGGCCCTGCCGCGACCGGCCCACATCGTATACAATTCTTGTAGCCCTATTTTCCCTATCCCCCAATTGGAGTAATGTTCTGTATGGAATCCCCTAACCCCGCCCCTGCCACCCCCCCCTGGCACACTCTGGCGCGTGCCGCCCTGCTTGAGAAATTACAAACCGATCCTGAAGACGGCCTGACCGCTGCTGAAGTGGAAACCCGCCGCGCCACCCACGGCCGCAATGAACTGGTGGATTACGGCGTTAAGAGTCCCTTTGCCATCCTCTTTGACCAGTTCAAAGACACCATGGTGCTGGTACTTATCGGCGCGGCCACGATTTCCGTTTTACTCGGTCATGCCAAAGACTCCATCGTCATTCTGGCGATTGTGGTCATTAACGCCATCATTGGCTTTGTGCAGGAATACCGCGCCGAAAAGGCCATGGCCGCCCTGCGCCAGCTTTCCGCCCCACATGTCAAAGTGCGCCGTGACGGCCGCTGGGATGAAATTGACGCCTTCGACCTGGTTCCGGGCGACATCATCCTGCTCGAAGCCGGCAGTGCCATCCCCGCTGACTCCCGCCTGCTGGAAGCCGCCAACCTGCGCGTCGAAGAAGCCTCGCTTACCGGTGAATCCGAACCGGTGGATAAGACCATTGATGCCACCCCGGATATTGACGCCCCCCTGGGTGACCGCCTCAATATGCTCTATATGGGTACGATTGCCACCTACGGCCGCGGTAGCGCCGTGGTCGTGGAAACCGGCATGCGCACCCAACTCGGCCGCATTGCGGAACTCATCCAGAGAGTGAGCGAGGAGCAAACGCCCCTCCAGCGCCGCATGAGCGAACTGGGCAAGACCCTCGCCATTGCCGCCCTTATCATCGTGGGCGTTGTGTTTGCCCTCGGATTGCTGCGCGGTGAAGACCCCGCTGAAATGTTCCTGACCTCCATTGCCATGGCTGTGGCCGCCGTGCCGGAAGGCCTGCCCGCCGTGGTGGCGATTGCCCTGGCCCTCGGCGCCCAGCGCATGCTGCGCCGCAAGGCCCTTATCCGCAAACTGCCCGCCGTGGAAACCCTCGGCTCGGTGACCGTCATCTGTTCCGATAAAACCGGCACCCTTACCGAAAACAAGATGCGGGTACGCGTGCTGGATGTGGCCGGTACGCTGGTGGATATTGAAGATGCCGAGAAAATCGCCAATGCCACCGACCGCCCCAACTGGGAAACCCTCCACCCCGCCAGCGCCCTCACCCTGTTGGGCGGCGTGCTCTCCAGCGATGCCGTCCTGGAAATCAGCGGTGAAAACAAGGACGAATACCGCACCGTGGGTGACCCCACCGAAGGCGCCTTGCTCATGGCCGCCGCCCGATTCGGCCTCTTCAAGGAAGAACTCGAAGACCTCTTCCCGCGCGAAGGTGAAATCCCCTTCACCTCCGAGCGCAAGCGCATGACCACCCTGCACGCCAATCGTCTGCAAGCCTCTCCGGGCGAGCTCTCCTCCCATTTGAACAAGCTCTTGGGCAGTATGGGCACCAGCGTACTCTCCTTTACCAAGGGCGCCGCCGATGGCCTGCTGGACCATTGCAAGCAGGTCTGGGTGGAGAACCGTGCCGAGCCGCTTACCGCCGAATGGCGGGTTCGGATTGAAACCGCTATTGAACAGATGGCCAAGGATGGTCTGCGCGTACTCGGCGTCTCCTACCACCCGCTCTCCAAAGAGCCCGCCAACGTAGATGAAGTCACCCTCGAAAGCGAACTGGTCTTCCTTGGCCTCATCGGCATGATGGACCCGCCCCGCCCCGAAGTCAAGGACGCCGTCGAAACCTGCAAGACCGCCGGCATTCGCCCGATTATGATTACCGGCGACCATCCCCTCACTGCCCAGCGCATCGCCCAGGACCTGGAGATCAGCCGCGATGGCCTCATTCTCACCGGCCGCGACTTGAGCCAGATGGACGAAGCCGCGTTGGACAAAGCCGTGCGTGAAGTCTCGGTCTTTGCCCGCGTCTCGCCCGAACATAAACTGCGGATTGTCGAATCCCTTCAGCGCCAGGGGCACATCGTCGCCATGACCGGCGACGGCGTCAATGACGCCCCCGCCCTGCGCCGCGCCGATATCGGCGTGGCGATGGGCATCAATGGTACCGATGTCTCCAAGGAAGCCGCCGACATGGTGCTGCTGGATGACAACTTTGCCACCATTGTGCAGGCTGTCGGCGAAGGCCGCACGATTTACGACAATGTCCGCAAGTTCATCAAATACACCATGACCAGCAATGCCGGCGAAATCTATGTCATGCTCTTTGCCCCCTTCCTCGGCATGCCCCTGCCGCTCACCGCTTTGCAAATCCTATGGATTAACCTCGTCACCGATGGCCTGCCCGGTCTGGCATTGGCCGTAGAAGAGCCTGAACCCAATACCATGAAGCGCCCGCCCCACCCGCCCGCCGAAAGCATCTTTGCCCGCGGCATGGGTCGCCATGTCCTGTGGATTGGCTTGCTAATGGGTCTGGTGTCGCTCGGTGTTGCCTACTTTAGCTGGCGCGCCGGCAGCCCCTACTGGGCCACCATGGGCTTCACCACCCTCACGTTGGCGCAGATGGGCCACGCCCTTTCCATCCGGTCAGACAGCGTCTCGCTCTTCAAGCAGGGTCTCTTGAGCAACAAAGCCCTGCTGGGCGCCGTCTCCCTGACCTTCGTGCTGCAACTGGCCGTGATTTACTGGCCGCCCATGCAAGCCCTGTTTGATACCCAGGCTCTGCCGCTGAATGAACTGGCAGTGAGTTTGGGCGCCAGTCTTCTGGTCTTTACGGCTGTAGAATTTGAAAAATGGTTCAAGCGCCGCAAGGAATCCGCCTGAACCCGCTAAACTCTAAAAAAAGAGCCGGCCATTGGCCGGCTCTTTTTTTAGTTTCAAAGCTCTTTAACCATATAGCGCTGGCCCATCTCAAACCCTCGTCCGGCGTAATAGCGCCGCGTCCCCACCGCTGCAATCACCGCCAGCCGGGTGTAGCCGCGCTCGCGGGCAATTTTCTCCGCGGTTTCCAGCAAGCGCGTCCCCAGCCCGATGTGCTGGGCGGCCCCGGCCTGTTCAGCCCCGACCTCCAGCGACTGGCCGTATACATGAACCTCGCGCACAATCGCTGCTCCGGCCAGGTCAGTCAGGCCGGTCTGCGGCGCGCCCGCCCCCGGCAACGAGAGCCGCAAAAAGCCCGCCAGTTGGTCATCCGGCGTATCAAAGGACAGGAAATGTTCCTCGGCATACTCGGCCGGGTAGGCCAGGTCGTTCAGCGTCAGCAACTCGGCGGCCACTTTGGCTTCGCGCACTTCGCGGCAGCGCACACATTGGCAGCGCGTCCCGCGTACTTTCAACTCGCGCTGCACATCCATCCGCAAACTCGTGTTGCGGTTGCCTTCCACCACATTTGTGCTGGGGATGTCGCGAATCACGCGGTTCACCCGGCAGTAGCGCGGGATGCCCGGCTTGATGTCTGCCAGCAAATCCACCAGGTCCTGGGTGGTGTAAGGGTGGTACTCGCCGCGCTGCCAGTTCAGGTACAGTTCGGCGTTCTCCAGCAACTGGCACGGGTAGATTTTGATTTCATCCGGGCACAGGCCTTCCCACAGTTTCATAAAGTCGGCTCGGTCGCTTTCTGGCGTCGCCCCCAGCAGGTTCGGCATCCAGTGCAGCACGATTTTGAAGCCCGCCGCCCGCAGCAGGGCGGTGGCGGCCCGGGTCTCGGCCACGCTGTGGCCGCGCTGGTTCAGGTCCAGGATGCGGTCATCCAGACTCTGCGCCCCCATCTGCACTTTGGTCACGCCCAGTTGGCGCAGCCAGTCCAGTTCGGCCGGGTTCACATGGTCCGGCCGGGTTTCAATCACCAGTCCCACATTGCGGTGGGCGGCGGTTTCGTTCATCGTTTGCAATTCGTCCAGCGTGTGTGGGCTGGTTTCGCTCTCCGGCGTGGGTGGCAGGCCGTTCAGGGCCGCGAACAATTCCTTAATGAACCATTCCTGGTAATCCTTGCGGTAACTACTCCACGTCCCGCCCAGTATCAACAACTCGATTTTGTCAGTCGGGTGACCGACGGCTTCCAATTGCGCAATCCGCCCGGCCACCTGGGTGTAGGGGTCAAATTCGTAATACAGTGCCCGCATCGCCCCCGGTTCATCCGGCAGGTAAGACTTGGGCATGCGGTAATCGGTGGGGCAGAAGACGCATTTGCCGGGGCAGGGGTAGGGCTTGGTCAGTACGGTTACCACCGTCACGCCCGATTGGCTGCGCATAGGTTTCATGCGGATGCGCCCCAGCAGGGCCGGGTCTTCTTCCAGCAGGTCGGCTTCCACCAGTTCACGGTAGGCCGCTACCAGGTGGTGCTTGCCCAGGTAGCCGCCGCCATACTCGGCGGGAATCGGGTGCTGCTTGATGGCCTCCAGCACCTCGGCGCCGGCCTGCACCGCCGCCAGGGCGCGCCGCGCCGCTTCCATGCGCTCGGGCGAGTGGCGTTTGGCCGCTTTCCAGGCCGGGGTTTGGGCGTGCTGTAGTTTTTCGTTCATCGTCATTTCAGGGGTTGCCGTGCTGCTTTTGCCGTACAATCAGCGCATGGATGCTTCGGTTTTGACGCGCTTATTGGATGTTAACCGTCAATTCTACCAGAGTGAGGCGGCTTCATTTTCGGCCACCCGTGGCCGCGCCAACCCGGGCGTCGCCCGCCTGCTGGCGGGCGTACCCGCCTCGGCCCGCGTGCTGGACCTCGGCTGTGGCAATGGCAGTGCTGCCGCCGTGCTGGCCGGGCAGGGCTTTGCCGGGGAATATCTCGGCCTGGATGCCAGCGCCGGCCTCCTGACCGCTGCCCGCGCCCGCGACCTCGGCGCGCCCTACCACTTCGCCCCCGCCGACCTGGCCGCTGGTTGGGGCTTGCCCTCCGCCCCTAATTCCCAATTCCCAATTCCCAGTTACGACTTTGTTTTTTGCTTCGCCACCCTGCACCACCTGCCCGGACATTCCTTGCGGCGAGTCTTTTTAGAGCAGGTGCGCGCCACCCTCGCCCCGGCGGGCCGTTTCTTTCATTCCAACTGGCAATTTCTCAACAGCCCCAAACTGGTCGCCCGCATTCAGCCCTGGGCTGCCGCCGGTCTGGCAGACACAGAGGTCGACCCCGGCGATTACCTTCTGGATTGGCGCGGCAGCGAGCAGGCCGCCCTGCGTTATGTCCATCACTTCACCGAGGAAGAACTCGCCGCCCTCGCCGCTGAGGCCGGATTTACCGTGCTGGAAACATTTTTGGATGACGGCGCTACGGGTGATTTGGGCCTGTACAGCGTGTGGGGCCAGCCGCAATGAACTCGGAGGCAGCTTCAACCATTCGCTAGTTTCTGCTTTCCAGGAAACTGGATTCCCGTATTTGGAGTATTCTTAAGTTATAAGCACTGCGTCTGGAGTATCTGATGAAAAACCACCGGTCTTTTTTGACAATTTTGAGCATCTGTAGCGTGCTTCTGGCGGCTTGCAACCCCAGCGCCAGCATACCAGACTCTGGGTTCGCAAGCGCGACCGCCACAGAACCACCCGCCGCCCCGCGCCAGGCCTGGTTGAGTGAAATCCAGAATGAGGTTTTCTGGCAGCCAGAAGAACAGCAGGATTGGCAAATTGCCACGCTTGATCTGCCGCTGGCCACCGGGTATCGCGTGAGCACCGGCGCACAGAGCCGGGCCGCGGTGACTTTCAGCGAAGGTACGCTGGCGCGCCTTACCCCCAACACTCTTTTTATTCTGCACAACCTCGCCGGCACGACAGCCGAGCCGCAGACGCTGCTGGAACTGTTAACCGGCGAACTGTTCATCCTCCTGGACGGTGCAGCAGGGACTGGAGCATTTGAGGTGGAAACCATTTCTGGCACGGCCGCGGTGCGTGGCACCTGGCTTGGGGTGCGCTTGAATTCGCTGGGGCAATTGTTTGCCACCTGTCTTGAAGGAGTGTGCAATCTTGCCAATACAGCTGGCAACGTACAATTTACTGGCGGCGAGCAGGCCCAAATCCTGGCCGCTGAGTCTCCGCCCACAGCACCCGTTCCTATGGAGCCCTACCAACTCAATGCCTGGTTTCAGAATGTCCCCGGTGCCGTGAATATTGCGTTGGAGCAGGGCCTGCTGGATGAACAAGACCTGCCAGATGGCTGTGACCCTGCTACTGGGGCGGGTTGTGAAATTGAACTGGATTGTGACCCGCTCACCGGCGCCGGCTGCGAATTGCCAGACGGCTGTGACCTGGAAACTGGCGAGAACTGCGCACTGCCCTCGGGCTGTAATCTGATCACTGGCGCTGGCTGTGATCTGCTGCCCGGTTGCAACCCGGAGACTGGCGAAGGCTGCGCGATGCCGTTCGGTTGTAACCCTGTAACCGGTGCGGGCTGCACATTCGGCGCGTTTTGCGATTCATCGGTTTATCCTGAATGCGAGCTGTTGGAAAATTGTAATTTCATCACTGGAGAGGGTTGCGTGCTGTTTGGCTGCAATATCGTAACTTTGGAAGGTTGTGCTGTACCACCCGGCGTGGAGCCGTAGAAAAAATAATCCGCTTGATCGGCGGCACTCAAGGATGCTGAGCAGCGAAACCCCTCTGTTTTTCTTGAGATGCCTAGCCCGCCATCAACCGCCGGATGTACTCCAGATGCGGCACAGTCGCTTGCGCTCCCAGTTCCATAATCTCCGGAATGCGGTGCGAATCATTCAGGCCGATGTTCTGCTCAAACTGCGGCACGATGCTGATAATCTCGGCGTGGTGCATCAGGTTGGCGGCTGCGAACTGGGTTGCCAGCAGGCGGTTATTGATGTTGGCGAACATCTGTAACGCGTAGGCGCCCGCCGAGCGCACATCCTTTTGCAGCGGCGTTTCAAAGGCCACCGCGATAATCAGGTCGGCGCCTTCTCGCACGGCCACATCCACCGGCAGCGGGTTGGAAATGCCGCCATCCACCAGTTGTCGCCCCCCGATTTCCACCGGCTCAAACACCACCGGGATGCTGGCGCTGGCCCGCACTGCCTCGGCCACCCGCCCTTCATTAAGTATCACCGGTTCGCCGCTGCGCAGGTCAGTCGTCACGACATAAAACGGAATCCGGGTCTGGTGGAACATGGTGAACTTGCCATAGGCCGCTTCAAAACCCAGCCGCAGGCGCGTATCCCGGAATATGCCAAACTGCTCATTGAACTTCAATAGTTTGGGCAGGGCCGCCCGCCCCAGCGCCGGGTAATTCACCCGCTTGGTGACATCCCCCAGCCACAGTTTCATGGCCGTCTTGGGCGCCTGCTCGGGGTCAAATCCCAGCGCCACCAGCGCCCCAAAAATCGCCCCGCCGGATGCCCCCACCACCATATCAATATTAATACCGGCTTTGGCGAGTTCCTGCCATACTCCCAGCCCGGCGGCGCACTTCAACCCGCCGGAGCCAATCACCAGCGCCACCCGTTGCCCGCTCATGTGGCCTCCAGTAATTGCCGGATGGCCGGCAGCGCCCGCTCGCCCGCCCGTTCCCCGGCCGTAATAATCTCCGGCACGCGGTGGGTGTCAAACAGGTGAATCGGCCCGTCAAATTCCGGGAAGATGGGCACGATTTCAGAATGATGTGCCAGGGTCTGAAACGCAAAAGAGGTTTTCAACAGGTTGGCGGTCATCACCCCCTGCACATGGAACAGAAATTTACCGAATGTGTCCAGTGGAAAAATCGGGCTGGTTTCAAACCCCATCGCCAGGATAATCTCGGCGCCTTCACGCATTGCCACATCCACCGGCAGCGGCGAGGAAAGGTAGCCATCCGCCAGCAGTTGCTCGCCGCGCCGCACCGGTGGGAAAATCAGCGGCAGGGCGATGCTCGCCCGCACCGCCTCCCAGATCCGCCCCTCGGTCAGCACGGCTTGCGCGCCGGTCATGTAATCCGTGGCATTGATGTACAGCGGCGTTTCGCAATCTGCAAACGTTTTCTGGCCAAAGGCTGCTTGCAGGCGTTCATTAATCAGCCGGTCGCTGCGCAGATGAAAAAAATCGCGCGCCTTGAACAGCCGTGGGAACAGCAATTGCGGCAGGGCCAGCCGGTTGGGGATCTCGGTAATCTCGTAGGTCCACAACCGCGTCTGGATTTCCAGAATTTCTTCGGCGCTGTGGCCCAGCGCAATCAAACCGGCGTAAATACTGCCGCCGCCGCCGCCCACCAGCAAACTCGGCCGAATCCCTTCGCGTTGCAACACCCGCAGCAGCCCCAGGGCCGCCGCGCATTTCACGCTCCCCCAGCCAATTACCAGCGCGATTTTCTTGTCGGGTTGCATTTTGTTCGTCATCCTTCCCAAATCATACCAAGCAATCTCGCAACACTGACCGCCTTCTATCGTTTTAAGGATGCGCGCTGTTTGGTAATCCCCGTATAATCAGCCTATGGCGCGCCCCTTGAGGTCCTTCCGCGTGGAGGCAATTATATTGAAACACAGCGAGCAGGGTGAAGCCGACCGCCTGCTCACCCTCTATACCCGCGACCGCGGCAAACTGAAAGCCGTGGCCAAAGGCGTGCGCAAACTTAAATCGCGCAAGGCGGGCCATGTGGAACCCTACACCCGGGCGGTGCTCCTGCTTGCCACCGGCAGCGGCTGGTATGTCCTCCAGCAGGCCGAAGCCCAGGATACCTACCCCGGCCTGCGCACTGACCTCACCCGCCTCGGCCAGGCCGCCTATGCCGCCGAATTGCTGGACAAATTCACCTACGAGGAAGAAGAACACGCCGGGCTCTTCCGCCTGCTGTCCGCCACTCTCGGCAGGTTGGCCGCCGGAGACCCGCCCGACCTCACCATCCGCTACTACGAGATGCGCCTGCTCGAACAACTCGGCTTCCGCCCTGAACTGCAAAAGTGTGTCGTCAGCGGCGCAGACATCCAGCCCGAAGACCAGTATTTCTCCGCTTCGCTGGGCGGGGCGCTCTCTCCAGCCGAAGGCCGCGGCCGGGCCGGCGCCGTGCCCATCCGTCTCGAGAGTTTGAAAATCATGCGCCACCTGCAGCGCAGTTCCTACAAAGAAGCCCAGCGTGCCAACCCCAGTGAGGAAGTCTGGCGCGAAGTGGAGGTCATCATGCAGCATTACATCACCTACCTGCTGGAACGCGGCCTGAACAGCCCTGCCTTCTTGCGCCGCTTGCGGCAGGATGCCGCCGCAGCCCCGCGGCGCTGATCGCTCGCATGTCGCCCCATACCGCCCTGCTCAACCTGGCCCAGATGCGCCTTTCCGACGCCCTGGAAATGGATGTTACCCTGCATGCCAATGGCGCGCTGGACAGCCAGTACACCATGCTGCGCTGCCGGGTGGAAGGCCCCGGCCTCGCCCCGGAAAGCGTCATTCTCAAACAGTTCACTCAAACCGCTGGCGATGCCGCCGCCCGCCTGCGCTTCCGCAATGAGTGGGCCGCCCTCGAATTTTTGAGCGCCCACGGCCTGCAACTCTCGCCCACCCTCCTGCTCGGTGACCCGGCCAGCAACCTGATGATTATGGAAGACCTCGGCCAGCGCCCCAGCGTGCAGGACCTGCTCTTTGAGCCGAATTCGCCCCACGCCGAAGAAGCCCTGCTTTCCATCGGCGCCTGCCTGGGTCGCCTGCACGCTGCCACCGCCGGCGGCGAAGAGGAATTTGCCGCCATTCAGGCCCGCCTCTCGGCCAGCGCCCCCACCAGCGACTCCAGCCTGGATTTACGCGAACGCTGGCAGGCGATTGAAGAATGTTTTAACGCCCTGGATGTCAAAATCCCCGGCGATTTCACCCAGGCTGCCTATGAAATGGAAGCCTGGCTGCATGGCGTACACCCCCTGCGCGCCCTCACTCATTGCGATGCCGGGGTGCATAACTTCCTGTGGATTGACCCCAACGTCCGCCTGATGGATTTTGAATTCGCCAGTTATGGCTGCGCCCTGCTGGATATCGTCCCCGCCCGGCTCGGTTTTCCTCCCTCGTTCCGCAGCCGCCGCGTGCCGCCCCAGCTGGTCGCCCAGTTGGAAGCCAGCTACCGCGCCGAACTGGGCAAGGCCATGCCCGCCGCCTGGGAAGATGACCTCTTCCAGAATGCCCTCGTGGAAGCCTGCGCCCACTGGGCCTTGAGTCGCATCGAGGGCATCTGGCGCAACTACCTCAAGATTGTGGTTGAGGAAGGCGAGGAGCGTGCCCGCGAAACTGTGGGCGTGAGCGATGAGCGCCTGATGGTCTACCGCGACAAGGTCTACACCTACGTCTCGGCCTTTGTCAGCGCTGCCGCCGAATTTGAGCGCGCCACGGCCCTGCGCAAACCGATCAAGGAATTGCTCGGCGAGTTCCGCAAGATGTGGCCAGATGTCGGCCCGGTTGACATCTACCCGGCTCTGGTGGGGGATTGAGGCAGACCCGGAGTCAACGCTTTAGCAGAGATCCATATCCCCGGCGAGGTGAAAAATCAGACAGCGGGCTTCAGCCCGCTGCTTATTGTATGTCAAGTAATGGTCATTACGGTTAGGGGCGAGGCATGCCTCACTCAAAGTGAGAATACCCTCAAACTCTACTTGCAATATTTTTCACAATCAGGTATACTCGATTTGTAACACCTCTTTCTGCCCTGAAGAGACCGGCCAGCCAGCCGGTTTCTTCGATTAATCCGCCCCCATCCTAATTCTGACTAATTTACTCATATTACTCCGGGCTGGGACATGTGTCCCCGCCGGTTAAGGACATCTGCAACTGCGGAATTGCGGGCCTTTCCCTTTTAATTGTAAGCAGCAGAAAGTCCACCATTGGAGCGTGTTATGCAAGCCATTCCCGGAGACCTCCTTAGTATTGACCGTCAGGGCCGCGCCAAGACTCCCTCGTTTGATGTCAGTCTGCGTACCCCCGCCGACCGCGTCTGTGATTTCGACGAAGTCCTGCTGCCCTTCACCCCCGAGCAGGCCATCTTCGAAGCTGCCCGCTGCATCCATTGCCCGGACCCGGCCCCGTGTGTGCGCGCCTGCCCGGCCAATAACGACATCCCCTCGGCCATGTGGCTCATTGAGCAGGGCCGCTTCCTGGATGCCGCCGACCTCTACCGCCAGACCAGCAGCCTGCCGGAAATCTGCGCCCGCGTCTGTCCGCATGAAGCTTTGTGCCAGGGTTCCTGCACCATGGGCAAGCACGGCCTGCCGGTTCAGACCGGGATGCTGGAACGCTTTGCCACGGACTACCAGCGCTATGCCGGCGAACTCCTGATTGATGTCGCCGAACCCACCGGCCAGCGCGTCGCCATCGTTGGGGCTGGGCCTTCCGGGTTGGCCTGTGCCGAGCAACTCGCCCGCCACGGCCATTCCGTCACGCTCTTTGACTCCAAACCCCAGCCGGGCGGTTTGCTGCTCTATGGCATCCCCAACTTCAAGCTCGAAAAGGATGTCGTTCTAGCCCGCATGGATGACCTCTACCGCATGGGCGTCCAGTTCGTTGGCAACACCTATATCGGCCGCGACAAGACCGTGGATGACCTTTTCAATGAAGGCTTTGACGCGGTTTACCTCGCCGTCGGTACCGGTGTGGATGCTCCGATGGGCATTGACGGCGAAGACCTGCCCGGCGTGTGGAAAGGCACCGACTTCCTCATCCGCGCCAATGTCAGCCCCGCTTTCCTGCCGGCCGCCCTGCACCAGGCCCCCGAAATTGGCCGCAAGGTGGTCGTCATCGGCGGCGGCGATACCGCCAGCGACTGCCTGCGCACCGCCCTGCGCATGGGCGCCGAAGAAGTGACCTGCATCTACCGCCGCACCGAGAACGAAATGCCCGGCAGCCGCAAGGACCGCAAGCTCGCCAAAGACGAGGGCGCTCACTACCAGTTCCTCACCCAGCCGGTACTCTTCATCAGTGGCCCGGATGGCCGTTTGGCGGGCATCGAATGTATCCGCATGGAACTGGGCGAGCCGGATGCCAGCGGCCGCCGCCGCCCGGTGGCCGTGGCTGGCAGCGAATTCATCATCGAAGCCGATACCGCCATCCTTGCTCTCGGCTACTGGCCGGATGAAACCCTCGGCAAAACTACGCCCGACCTTACCACCCACAATTACGGCCTCATTCAGGCCGATTCCCTCACCGGCCAGACGTCCCGGCCGGGTGTATTCGCCGGGGGCGATGCCGTCACCGGCCCCGACCTGGTCGTTACAGCCATGGTCGCCGGCCGCCGAGCCGCCCAGGCGATACACAATTCCCTGCGAACAGGGGTGAACTGACACCGAAGAAGCATCGCAGCCTGCACCGCAGACGCAATTCGCCTGGTTCACCCTGGTTCACTCCTTTTGGGTAGAGCGGCCCCGCGCAAGTGGGGTCGCTCGTTTTAACCGTGGAGCCATTCCCACTCCTTGTCATTCCGAGCGTAAGCGAGGAATCCCGTTCATGCTCTTTTTTCAGACCGGCTGACTGGAAAACAATCCCGGCTCACGACTCTTCCCTTTACTCATATACCGCTGACCAGACCATCACGCCCCCACATCGGCTAAAATAACCCCATGCAAACCAACTGGGGCCTGCTCGGCCATGAATGGGCGGTAGACCTGCTGCGCCAGCACGTCATCCATGGGCCGCGCCATGCCTACCTCTTCACCGGCCCGGCCGGGGTAGGGCGGCGCACTCTCGCCCTGCGCTTTGCCCAGGCCCTCAATGCGGATAATCCGCCCGCCCCCGGCGAGTTTGACCCCGCCAGCCGCACCAGCCAGCAACTGGAGCGCATGCAGCACGCTGACTTGAGCGTCGTGCAGGTCGCCGAAGATGCCCGCGAAATCAAAATCGAACAGATCCGTGACCTCGGCCGCGGCCTCGCCCTCGCGCCCTACATGGCCGCCTGGAAAATCGCCCTGCTATTAAATCTTGAACAATCTACCGAGAGCGCCCAGAATGCCCTCCTGAAAACGCTGGAAGAACCCCCGGCGCGCGTCATCCTGCTCCTCACCGCCGAAAGCGCCGAAGCCCTGCTGCCCACCATCGTCTCGCGCTGTGAAACCCTGCGCCTGCGCCCGCTCGGCCTCGCCGAAACCGCCGCCG
>JANJTX010000117.1 GCA_024710875.1 Anaerolineales bacterium
GGCTATTCCTCTAATTGAAACCTCTTTGGCAAGTTCTACCGAGACCGCTACCCCGGAAGGCGTGGTAACGCCCACCGTAACGGCGACACTCTCCGGAACTGCCACGCCAGCGGAATCAGGGGCGGTCAGCGCCACGCCGGACGGCAACCCGACCGAACGCCCGACGCGCACGGCCACCCCCACGCCTTCGCATACCCCTACGCCTACTCAGGGCGCGCCATTTGCTTTACAGGATTATGTGCTGGTGTGCGACCCGGGGCTGAACCCGCCGCGGATACAGGTGTACGTGACCGATGCGGGGGGCAATCCGGTTCCGGGCGTGGGGTTGCAGGTGCGCTGGGAAGGCGGGCAGGAAGTGTTCTACACCGGGTTAAAGCCGGAGTTTGGGCTGGGCTATGCTGATTATGAGATGAGCGAGGGGGGGGTGTATTCGCTTACGCTGGCGGAAGGCGGAGAGCTGGTAAACGGGTTGGCGCCTTCTGGCGATTGCCCGGCTACCAGCGATGGCAGCACTTACCCGGGCTCGTGGCGGGTGAACTTCCGCCAGCCGTAGGGTCATCAGCGGGGCTGCTTCAAGCGCCAATCTAGCCCGGTCCAGCGGTTGGCGACCGGGTTGTTCTTAACCGCAATGGCAAGTGTTTTGGGGTTGCTGACCAGTACACACAGGCGGCGCGCCCGGGTGATGGCGGTGTAAAGCAGGTTGCGCTGGAGCATCATGTAGTGTTGGGTGAGCAGAGGCAGGACGACCGCCGTAAATTCTGAACCCTGAGACTTGTGGACTGAAATGGCGTAGGCCAGCACCAGCTGGTCCGCCTCGTTGAAGGCGTATTCTACGCCCCGCCCCTCATATTCCACCACCACAAGATGGTCATCGGTTGAAATATCGCGCAGGCGGCCGATGTCGCCATTAAAGACCTGCTTCTCATAGTCATTGCGAATTTGCATCACCTTATCGCCTTTGCGAAACAGGGTGCCAAACAGGCGGCGTTCTGGTTTGAGGGCCGAAACCGGGTTGAGAGTGGTTTGCAGGCGTTCGTTGAGCAGGGTGATGCCAGCCGGGCCGCGGTACATAGGCGCCAGCACCTGAACTTCGGTCAGCGGGTCGAGGTGGAAGCGTTCCGGGATGCGTTCAGTGACAAGTTCAACGACCCAGTTGGCGGCCTGCTCTGGCGTGTCAGCCGGAAAGCGAAAGAAATCCTGGCTGTCTTTGGGGAACTCAGGGGTTTCGCCTTGGTTAATGCGGTGGGCGTTGTAAATGATATTGGAATCGGCAGCCTGGCGAAAAATTGTGGAGAGGCGGGTAATGGGCAATTGCTGGCTGGCAATCAGGTCGCGTAGTACATCTCCGGCACCGACCGAAGGCAACTGGTCTACATCGCCTACCAGCAGGACATGGGTTCCGGGTTCCAGGGCTTTAAACAGGCTGTTAGCAAGCAGGATATCCAACATGGAGACTTCATCCACCACCAGCAGGTCAAGCGGCAGGGGGTTTTCATCGTTGTGGATGAAGCCGCGAGTGGGTGAAAAATCCAGCAGTCGGTGGATGGTGCTGGCGGGGCGGCCAGTGGCCTCGGAGAGGCGTTTGGCTGCCCGGCCGGTGGGAGAGACGAGGGCGTAGCGTTTGCCGGCAGCCTCCACAGTGGCAATCAGGGCTTTGAGGGCGGTGGTTTTTCCGGTACCGGGGCCGCCGGTGAGGATGCTGACCGGCTGGCCGAGCGTGGTGTGGATGGCGGCCTGCTGCTCGGCGGAGAGGTCGGCATCCAGAGGGGTGAAGAGGGCCGGGATGTCTGCCAGGCGGCCGGGCAGGGCGGCGGCCAGTTCGGCCAGCCGGTTGGCCACTCCCACTTCAGCGTAATAATAGCGGGCGAGGTAGATGACATTGTTCGCAGCCGGGGCGGGTTCTTCCGGGAGGGGGATGCTGGCCGGTACAACCAGGTTGGCGGCTTGCAGGCTGGCGAAGGCCGGTTCTACCAGGGCGGGCGCTACGCCCAGAAGGGTGGCGCATTGCTCCATCAGGGCCAGGTGCGGGACGAAGGTATGTCCTTCGCCGGCCTGGTCTTCCAGCATGTGCATCAGCCCGGCTTCAATGCGGGTAGGGTGTTCGGCAGGCAGACCAAGGGCGCGGGCGATTTTGTCTGCAGTGATGAAGCCCACGCCGTAGATGTCGCGGGCCAGTTGGTAGGGGTTTTCCTGCACAGTGGCGAGGGACTGCTCCCCATATTGCTTGTAGATTTTAATCGCGAGGTTGGTGGTGACCCCATGCGTGTGCAGAAAGAGCATGATTTCCTTAACCTGTTTTTGCTCTTCCCAGGCGGCCAGAATCTGTTTGCTGCGCTTGGGCCCGATATCGGGGACATCGCGCAGGCGCTGGGGCTGGTTTTCGATGATATCGAGGGTCTCGATGCCGAAGCGCTCAATAATGCGGTCTGCCAGCTTGGGGCCGATGCCGCGTAACAGACCGGAGGCCAGGTAACGGCGCAATCCTTCGAGGGTGGCGGGCCGGGTTTGTTCGATCCGCTGGGCATTAAACTGGGCGCCATGCTTGGGGTGCTGGGTCCACTCACCCTCCAGCTTGAGGTGTTCGCCGGGAGCCAGCTCGGGCAGGTTGCCGGTAACGGTAATCAACCCATCGCGCCCGGCGGCTGGCAGGTTGGCGCGGTCTGGGGCGAGGCGCAAAACGGTGTAGCCGTTTTCATCGTTGTAGAACGTAATCCGTTCGACCGAACCGCTTAAAGCATCCATGGGTGCGATTATACCGGCAGCAAAGAAAAAGCCCGCCGAAGCGGGCCGATATTTATTGCCGATGGGGTTAGGGAATGCGCCAGTCGCTGCCCAGAATGATCTCAACATCCACGGTGCTGTTGGGGTCAAAGCGGTTGAATATGCGGGTCTTTTGAATCTTCATCAGGCTGACGAGGTATTGAACGGTATAGGGTTTGCCGGTGTAGTCAATAATCGTGGTGTAGGTAGTGGGGTCGCCATTCCCGGTTTGGGTGATGGTGATACCGAGGCTTTCCAGGTAGGTCTGGGTATCGCCAGCCAGGCCGGGGACACCGCTGCCATTATAAATAGCCACGCGGGCGGCTTCGGCCACCATCAGCTCGGCCGGGTCTGCGCCGACGGCGCCCGGGCCAACCAGAGCTGCCGAGGTGAAGATTTCATCGCGCAGGATGCGGATATTCTGGGTGATGGGTTTGAGGATTTGCAGCCCGTCCGGGGAAGTGTCAAAAGTGACCATGTCCGGCGGGGCAATTACGCCGCGCTTAATCTGGTGAAGGTCAATTTGCATCCCCAACAGGCCCAACCGCAGGGCTTCGTTGAAAGTGATATTGGTCTTAACGCCAGAAATGATGGTGTTCCAGATTTCGGGACCGCGCTGGAATACCAGCTCGGTGGAATATTCCAGAATACGGTTGCGCATAGCGATAATGACGAGTTGCTGACGCATGGCCCGGTCAAAGTCGCCGTTTTCGCTGTTACGGGCGCGGGCGTAGGCCAGCGCCCACTCGCCGGGCAGTACCTGACGGCCTTCGCGAATCAGGATTGATTTATCTTTGCCGATGATGTCCACCCGAATACGTTCGGGCACATCAATTTCCAGGCCGCCAATTAGGTCAATAAAGGTGACAAAGGCATTGAAATCAACCACTGCATAGTAGTTAATTTCAATGCCGAGGAATTCTTCCAGGGTGCGGACTGCCAGACCGGGGCCACCCCCGGGGAGGTTGGAGCCTTCGCCCAACTGGTATGCGGCATTGATTTTGTTGTGGCCGAAGCCGGGTATGTCCACCCAAAGATCGCGCGGGATACTTAAGATGCCGGCGGTTCTGCTGGCCGGGTCAACGGTGAGGAGCATCATGGTATCGGTGCGGGGCGCGCCCTGGTTGGTTTCCCAGTCGCGCAGATCCAGGCCCATGACAAGCATGGTAACCCGGCTGGCACCATCCCAGGGGCGGGCTTCGAATTCAGCCGAGGGAGGCAGGGTTTCTCCGGCCGGGACTCCATCCGTGCCAACCACCGGTTGGCCGGTGTTACCGCTTACCGCAATGCCAGGCAGGTCGGCTGTGACAGACCAGGTGCGGGTAAGCTCCCGGACGAGCTGGAAAGCCAGCACCGCGGTAGCAAGCCCGAATACGAGGAAGGCGATGGCGATCCAGCGGGCCGGGCCAGCGGGGAGGCTGATGATGTTCCGTCTGCGAGATGTGCGCCGTGGCGGGAGGGAGGGGGAAGGTTGCGTGTTGTCTAAGTCGCTCATTTTTACGTTGCACCAACCGGTTTCGATTCTAGCTGGTCGCAAAGGTCAATTATATCATGGGCACTTGCGTTAGAATAAGGGGTTGGCGGGGCTGGGGCAGACAATTCATACTTAAGTAGTGCGCTACCGGCTTAAGACAGTTTGGAAGGTTTGAGATGGGCGTTTTGCATGCTAACAATCTAACCAAGGCGCACGGGCCGGAGGTGATTTTCTCTGGCGTGGGCTTTGATTTGCCGGCGCGCGGCCGGGTGGCCATCGTTGGGCCGAATGGGATTGGCAAAACGACTTTGTTACGCATCCTGGCGGGTGAAGAAAGCGCCACCGAAGGCCAGGTGAGCGTAGCGCGCGGGGCGCGGCTGGGCTACCTGCCGCAGGAGGCGCGCTTCCGGGACGAGCATTCGCTGTGGGACGAGTGCATGGCCGGGGTGGCGCGCTTGAAGGAGCAGGAAAGTGAGTTGGAACGGCTGGCGGCAGAAATTGCTGAAAACCCGGCTGATGAAGATGTGCTGGCGCGCTATGGGCATTTGCAGCATGCCTTTGAGTACGCGGGCGGCTATACCTACGAAACCCGCATCCGTCAGGTGTTAACTGGCCTGGGATTCAGCGAAGCCGAATATGAACTGCCGTTGCCGAAGTTGTCTGGCGGGCAACGGACGCGGGCGCTGCTGGCGCGCTTGCTGTTGGAAAACCCGGATGTGCTGATTCTGGATGAGCCCACCAATCATCTGGACATCGCGGCGGTGGAGTGGTTGGAAAGCGCATTGAGAAATTTTGAAGGTGCGGCCCTGATTGTCTCGCATGACCGCTACTTTCTGGACAGGGTGGCAGAGTACATCTGGGAGATGTCGCCGGCCGGGTTTGAGCAATATCGCGGCAACTATACCCACTATTCCAAGCAACGTGAGCTGCGCTGGGCGGACCGATTGCAATACATTGAAACGGAATTCAATCGTCTGCAAAATGAGATTGACTACATCCGCAAGAACATTTCCGGTCAGCGCACCCAGCAGGCGAAAGGTAAGTTGAGCCGGGTTTCACGCGAAATCCGGGCGATTGAAGCCTATGGCTTTCTCGCCATTCGCGGCAAGAAATGGAGCGAGTACGGATTCTCAGCCCATGACATGAAGGTCGAGGAGGCGGCGCAACGGCTGGCGGCTTTGCGGGCGCCAGACACTGAAACGCGGACATTTAAGCTGGCGATACGCCCGCGGCAGCGCAGTGGCGATATGGTCTTGCGGGGCAATGGGTTGGAGGTCGGCTATCCGGGTAAGCCTCTCTTTGTGGTGGATAAATTGGAATTGCGACGGTTGGAATGTGCGGCCTTGATTGGCCCGAATGGGGCCGGCAAGACGACTTTGCTGCGGACTATTCTGGGGCAGCAGCCGCCATTGACGGGCGAAGTGGAGTTGGGGTCCAGTTTGCGGATTGGGTATTTTGCCCAGGCACACGAGGACTTGCGCCCGGAGTTGAATTTGGTTGAGGAGGTGCAACGGGCTCGGCCGGGTTTACTGGAAAAAGAGGTCCGGCAATATCTGGGTCGTTTCCTTTTCAACGGAGACGATCATTACAAGAAAGTCGGGATGCTTTCGGGCGGCGAGCGCGGCCGGTTGGCGCTGGCGAAACTCGCGCTGCTGGATGCCAACCTGCTGTTGCTGGATGAGCCGAGCAACCATTTGGATATCCCGGCCCAGGAGGTGTTGCAGCAGGTGCTGGCCGAGTTTGACGGCACGATTCTGATGGTGACCCATGACCGCTATTTGATTGATGCTCTGGCAACTCAAATCTGGCGGGTGGATATCGAAGGGCAAGCGCTGGAGGTCTTCCGCGGCACATACAGCGAATTTCGGGGCGTGGCGGCTGATCCGGGCGATATGGGACGGGTGGAGTGGGGTGGCCAGCCGACGACCACCGCGCCGACACAAACGGCAGATGTGGTCGAAAAGCCGAAGGTGAATCTTGGGCTTTCCAAGAATGAACGCCAGCGACTGGAACGGAGGGTTGCCCAGTTGGAGGACCAGATTCTGACGCTGGAAGAGGGACTGGATGAGCTGGGGAAAGCACTGCAGGCCGCAGCGGCTGCCCCCGAGGCTTTAATGCAGCTGGGGGAAGATTATGCTTACGCAGAAGCAGAACTGGCGGCGGCGTTGCTTGAATGGGAACAGGTAAGCGAAAAGCTCACTCAGACCTAATGAATCAGACCGGGGGCTTCTCTCCATAGTCGTAGTTGGCCAGTTGTGGCCAGCGGCGCATAACCAGAAACGCGCCCACGATACAACCGATCCCACCGGTTACCACGGCGACCACCGGGCCAAAGAGCTGGGCGATCACGCCGGCTTCAAACTCTCCTAACTGCGGACCACCGATGAAGAACAATTGATTGATTCCGGTCATACGGCCGCGCATCCGGTCAGGCGTTTGCATCTGGCGGATGGTATTGCGGATGATGGTACTGACAGAGTCGCCGGCACCGACGAGCATGAGGGCAATGAAGGCCAGGCCAAAGGAAGTTGAAAGGCCGAACAGGATGGTTGCCAGCCCGTAGATGGCTACCGACGCCAAAAGGATTGGCCCCTGACGACGGATGGACTGCATTTGCGATATTACAGCCGCAGCCAGAGCCGCACCGACAGCCTGCGCCGCGGTGAGCCAGCCGTAACCGACTTCGGCGACGTTGAGTATCAGCCGCGCATAGAGGGGCAGCAGCGCAGTTGCCGATGAAAAGAAGGTAGCGATGAAGTCAAGTACCATGCTGGATAGAATGATGGGTTGGTGGCGAATAAAAGCCACCCCATCCCGAATGGCGCCCAGGCTGACGCCGCGCCGTTCGCCGGCTTCGCGCTCCTGGGGTACTGGCCCGATGGCAAAAACGGCCACAATCAGGGGCAGGAAGGAAGCGGCATCCAGTAGATAGGTGTAGGCCTGGCCCAACCAGGGGGTTGCAAGCACAACTCCAGCCAGCACCGGCCCGGCGATGGAGGCAACGGTAAAGGCGATGGACTGCATGCTGAAGGCATTGGGCAGGTCATGGGCTGGGACGATGTTGGGGGTGATTGATTGGCGGGCAGGCAGGTCAAAAGCGGCGGCAGAAGCTTCCAGAAAAGTCAGGGCATAGAGATGCCAGAGCTGGATGTTACCGGTGAGCGTGAGCAGGCCGAGAGTGAGCGTGGCAAAGAGTTCCACGCTCTGGCTGATAAACAGGATTTTGCGCCGGTCAAAGGCATCTGCAACGGCGCCGGCCACCAGCGAGAGCAGGAATATGGGTGCAACCCGCACCAGACCAACCAGGCCGAGATAAATCGGCTCCGGGGTGAGGGCGCTGATGTGCCAGAGCAGGGCGGTGAAATGCATGCGCGAGCCGGCGACTGAAATAAGCAGTCCGCCCCACATGAGCAGGAAACGCCGGTGTTTGAGGGCAGGTGGAATGTGAAGTCTCATGGTCGGGGACGGGTGGCGGGTGCGGGCGTATGAAATTTTGGAAGGTGGGAGCGGAGGCTATGTGCCCCAATCGCGGAAGTAAAGAAAGTCGTAGCCAAAGGTGCGGTTGGAAAGTTTGGCAATCGGCGGCATCAGCCGCTTGTAGTGATTGCGCTGAATGCGGCGGGTTACGGCGGCAACAAAAGCGGGGTCAAAGCCAGCGTTGATGCAATCTTCGGGGGTGTAGCGTAAGTCCACCAGATGGTAAAGCAGGCGGTCGGCTTCGTCATAAGAGAAACCCAGTTCGCCTTCATCGGTCTGGCCGGGCCACAGGTCGGCAGACGGCGCTTTGTTCAGGATGCTTTCTGGCACGCCAAGGGCGCCCGCCAACTGGCGTATCTGGTTTTTGTAGAGGTCGCCGAGGGGATTGATGGCGGCGGCGGAGTCACCGAACTGGGTGGAGTAGCCGAGCAGGATTTCAGTCTTATTGCTGGTGCCGATGACCAGGCCGTGGGTTTTGGCCGAGAAATCAAACAGCACCAGCATACGGGTGCGCGCCATGATGTTGCCGCGCCGGACGGACTCTTCGGGGGGAATGGTGTCGAGGATGGGACGGACGGTTTCGGTGATGGGGAACATGGCTGACTGTACGCCGGTCTGGTCAATGACGGCCTGAGCATCTTCCAGCGAGTCAGGGTTGCTGGTCTGGTAGGGCATGCGCACGGCCAAAACGTTTTGCGGGCCGAGGGCAGCGGCGGCGAGGAAGCAGGACAGGGCAGAGTCAATCCCACCGGAAAGGCCGAGGACGGCGCGCTGGAAGCCAGCCCGAGTGACCTCGCTGTGGATGAAGCCGGTGAGTATTTTGGCGGCCAGGTCGGTATTGATTTCCAATTCGGGTAGGGGGGCAGTCATGGGCTATTTGGCGAGAATGCGGGCGAGTTCGCGTTGGACGAGGTCGGGGCGTTCGTCGCGCAGAAGGGGCAGGCGCGCCCGGGTGCGTTCCATCTGGCGCAAGTCAATATCCACCAGGGTGAGAGCCTCTTCGTGGTACGGCCCCTGGGCGAGCAATTCGCCGGTGGGACCGAAGGCGCTGGCGCCACCCCAAAAGGTGATGCCATCCTCAAAGCCGACCCGGTTGGTGCTGGCGACAAAGCAGGTGAACAGGCTGGCATAGGCGCTACACACATGCTCGACCCAATGGGCAGATTCCAGCTTGGGGGCGGCGGTCAGACCGCGGCCGGGGGAAGCGGAGATAAAAATCAATAGCTCGGCGCCGTCCATCCAGAGCAGGTAGGGCGGGCTGGCATGCCAGAAATCTTCACAAATCAGTACCCCCATGCGCCCGAAGCGGGTGTCAAAGGCGCGCACCTTATCGCCGGCCGCCCAGAAACGGCCTTCGTCAAACATGCCATAGGTGGGCAGATAGACTTTGTGGTGAATGTGGGTGACAGCGCCCTGCGAAAGGTAGGCAGCGGCGATAAAGAAACGGGCGCGCGCATCCTGGGCGACATAGCTGACCAGAATGTCTATATCGCGGCTGGCTTTCAGTAGTGGGCCAAAGGTGAGGTCGTTAGAGTCGGGCTGGGATGCAACGCTGGGGACGAGGTCCTGCAGTACGTAGCCCGTGAGGGAGAGTTCAGGAAAAACAACCAGGCCTGCGCCCTGTGTCCGCGCCTGCTGGATATACTCGAGGTGCTTTTCAAGGTTGGCGGGCAGAACGCCGAGTTGAGTGTTTATCTGTGCCAGTGCCAGCGTAAATTTCATGCGGCTCCCTGCCGATGGTTTGCGTGTGCCAAGTATAATTCAAACTGTTTGCCAGAGATAAACTGTGATGGAGACCACCCGAACTTCCCCCCTTGCGGCTGAATTTGTGCTGCGGCGTGCCAACTGGCGCGATCTGGGCGCGGTTAACGAACTCGAAAAACTGTGCTTTCCGCTGGATGCCTGGCCGCTGATAGAAATCATCAGTGTGCTGACCTTTCCAGGGGTGGTGCGCATCAAGGCCATGCAGGGGCAGGCAATGGTTGGCTTTGTGGCGGGCGAACGCCGGCAGGGGGAGAAGACGGGTTGGATTGCGACCATCTGCGTGCATCCGGAGCGGCGTGGATTGGGGATTGGCAGAGCCCTGCTGGAGGCCTGCGAGACTCGGATGGGGATGGAACGGGTGCGCCTGACGGTGCGGGCGAGTAACCGCGAGGCGGTTGCGCTTTACGAGCGGTGTGGTTATAGCCAGGTGGGAGAATGGCCGCGTTATTACGCGGGCGGGGAAGATGGCCTGTTGTTTGAGAAGGTCATTGCGCCGGACCTTGGTTAGCGTAGATGTAGTCCATATCGGGTTTTTCGACGGTAAGGTAGTGAACCCAGATATAGGCGTGCTGGAAGGCGGCGGCCAATAGACTGGCCGGCGAGGCAAGCAGCAGACCGGGGAGATACAAAATCAGGAAGCCGAAAACGTACATACCGTTGCGAGTGAATTGGAAAATGCCCCGATTTTCGATTGGCAGTTGGCGCGCAAGCGGGTCAAAATGGTCGATGCCAAATGCCCGGCGGACCGTGAAAAATTTGCCAACCGAATAGCCCAGATAGGCGGCGGGAATTAATAACAAGAAAGCAAGCAGGTTCAGGCCGGCCGGGGGCATGGCAAGCAGACCGCTGTTACTGTAGGCAATCGCGGTAATGAGGACCGGGCGAGCGAGAATCAGAACTGAAAAGATAACAGCGTAGAGCCGGAACCCAGATTCGAGACCGAGGCGGCGAGTCCAGGTTTGGTGGCCGAGCTGGACGCGCCAGGCCAGCCAAACATACACCTGATGCAGGATGGCCATTCCAGCAGCGAGCCAGAACCAAATATCTGTTGTGCGCCCCAGCAGGCTGCCGGCCGAAAAACTTTCGTAGCGATTGTATAGCCAAAAAGTGATTGCCAGCAGAATGACCAGGCTAACAAAGTGTTGGGCTTGTTTATGCAGGATTTTCATCGAGGAACCTCTGAATGGTGGTGAGAAAAGCCGGTGTATCTTCTGCGGCTGGTCCGTCGCCGTGATTGTAGTGGCGGCCGTTTGTGTCCCATTCGCAGAATACGGTACGCAACGAGCCGTCCAGGTTTTCTCCTAACTCAAGGGTGAAAAAGCGTGCACCGTCTGGCAGATGGCAAAGGGCCAGCAGGTGGGCTTCGGTAGGGCGTTCCGGCGGAGGTAACTGAATAAGGGCAACCCGTCCGGCTGCCAGCGGCTGGCAGGTTACCTGGATTTGCATGCCGGCGGCTTCATCGTGCTGGCCTTCCTTGAGGCCAATCTGCCGCCATAGGTAACGCAGAAATTCAGCCCCGTTTTCTTCGAGATTGGTCAGCATGCTTTCCGGCGTGCGAAAGAACAGGCCGGGCAGGGCCAGATGGGCAAAAATATAGGGTTGTTGGCGCGGTTCAGTCATGCGGTCTCCGGGTGATGGCATCCGTCATACGGGCGATTTCCGCCATCATGGCCACATCATGCACCCGGACGATGTCTGCGCCGCGGGCAATGGCAATGGCTACCGCCGCGGCAGTGCCGATCGCGCGCTGGTCGGGGGGGCGGTCAAGCGTATAGCCGATGAAGGACTTGCGGGAGGGGCCAACCAGCAAGGGAAAGCCCAAATCGGTAAATGCGTCGGTGCGATTCAGGAGTTCCAGATTCTGTGAAACGGTTTTGCCGAAACCGATGCCAGTGTCCAAAATGATGCGGTCTGAGGCGATACCAAACTGCTGGGCGGCGGATAGGCGTTCAAGGAGTTCGGTCCGGATGTCTTCAATCAGATCTTTGTATTCGATACCGACATACCGGCCGCCGAGGGCAGCCTGAATTTCCGCATTGCGCGGCTGGCTGCGGTTGTGCATGAGAATGACCGGTACGCCGCGCTCGGCGGCCAGCGGCCCGATGGCCGGGTCGGCGGCGAGGGCCCAGACATCGTTAATCAGACTGGCGCCCGCATCCAGAGCGGCGGCGGCGACTTCGGCCTTGTAGGTATCAATACTGATGGGTAGGGATACTTCGCTGGCCACGGCCCGAATCACGGGAATGACGCGGGTGATTTCTTCGGCGGCGGAGATGGTTTCAGAGCCGGGCCGGGTACTTTCACCACCGAGGTCAAGGATGTGGGCACCAGCAGCGGCGAACTCATGGGCCTGGGCCAGAGCGGCCTTAACCGGGTCGACATCGGTAAGCAGGCCATCGCCAGAGAATGAGTCGGGGGTGAGGTTGAGGATGCCCATGATGTAGGTGTGTGTCCCCCACTCAAACACCTGACCGCCGATAGTCGTTGGGGCCGGGGTCATGGCGTTGGCACCCATTTGCGGATACTGGACGTATCCAGTTCAGCCAGCGTGGTGGTTACCTGGGCGGCAAAGGCTGCATCCACCTGCGGCGTGAGGACCTCTGCGAGCGGTACGAGCACAAAAGCCCGCCCGAACAACTGAGGGTGGGGAATGGTGAGTTCGGGAAGGAATATTTTCTGATTGGCGTAGTACAGGATGTCCAGGTCAATTTCACGGGGGCCGTAGCGGAAGCTGGCCTGCCGACCAAGCGCCTGTTCGATGTTTTTTAGATGGGCGAGCAACTCCAGCGGGGTCAGGCTGGTCTTGCCGAGGATGACCTGATTGAGAAAAGCGGGTTGGTCGGTGTAGCCCCAGGCGGCGGTTTCATAGAGGCTGGATTCGTCGGTGAGGGTTACCTGGGGCGGCAGGGCAGCCCGGGCGGCGGCAAGGTGGGTAGCCCGGTCGCCGAGGTTGCTGCCGAGGCCGAGCGCGATGAGTTCTAATGGATGGTCTTGCATAGGCAAAGTATACATGAGGCGCGCCCCGCTTTGCCAAAGCACAAAAGGGCGGCTACAATACGCACATGGTTGATGCAACGTTTAATTTTCCGCGGGGCTTTTTGTGGGGTAGCGCGACTTCGTCCCATCAGGTCGAAGGCAATATCTCCGGCAACAATTGGGCACTTTGGGAGCAGGAACCGGGGCGGATACTGGAGGGGCAGCGGGCCGGGCTGGCGAATGACTGGTGGGGCGGGCGCTGGAAAGAAGATTTTGACCGGGCGGCCGAAAGCGGCCAAAATGCCCACCGGTTGAGCCTCGAGTGGAGCCGAATCCAACCCACTCCCGACCGCTGGGATGAAGGCGTGCTGGATGTGTACCGCGAGATGCTGCGCGGCCTGGATGAGCGCGGAATGACCCCGATGGTTACGCTGCATCACTTTACTGACCCGTTGTGGGTAGAGGAAGCGGGCGGCTGGGACAACCCCCAGGTAGTGGAATGGTTTGGGGCCTATGCGGCCAAAGTCGGGGAAGCCTTGAAGGGCTACGTGAACCTGTGGTGCACCATCAACGAACCGAACGTGGTTGTATCGCTGGCCTATTTGCTGGGCGTGCACCCGCCCGGCCGGCAGGATGTAGGGCAGGGCTTTCGCGTGATGGCGAACCAGGTGCTGGCGCACGCCACCGCTTACCGGGCGATACATGCTGTACAACCGGAGGCGCGGGTGGGGCCGGTAATTAATTACCGCAGTCTGGTGCCGCGCAGGCCGTGGTGGCCGCTGGACCGAACCGCCACCTGGATGCAGCGCAGGCTCTACAACGATTTTTTTGTGGATGCCCTGCAGACGGGCAAGCTCAATTACCTGTATAAGCAAATCTCTGCGCCAGAAGTGAAGGGCACAATGGATTTCCTGGGTATCAATTATTACACCCGGCAGGAAATCTATTTTGATTTTGGCTCGGCGGCCACGGCCTTTACCAACCAGCGTTTTCATCCGGAGGCCGAACTCAGCCCGAATGGATTTATCGCCAATGTACCGGAAGGTTTCTTTGAGGCGCTCAAATGGGGGTATCGAAAGGGCGTGCCCCTGATTGTGACCGAAAATGGGGTGGAAGATGCGGAGGATACCCTGCGGCCGCGTTACCTAGCCCAGCACATTCACCAGTTGTGGCGGGCAGTGAATTTCAACTACCGAATTAAAGGCTATTTTCACTGGACGCTGGTGGATAACTTTGAATGGGACCGCGGCTGGACGCAACGATTTGGCCTGTGGGCGCTGGATGAAGAAACCCAGATGCGGACAAGACGACGCAGCGCAGATTTTTACGCCGCCATCTGCCAGCAGAATGCGCTGACCTCGGCGCAGGTGCGCGAGTATGCCCCGGAAGTCTTTGACCGATTGTTTCCGGTTTGAAACAGATTGACAGAAATGTTTTGGGAGTGGCTAAGTTTGTGGGCCACAGTGGGCTGAAGCCCACTATCTAACCCGATCTAAATGCACCAGACAACGGGCTTAGGCCCGCTGCTGCTGGCTGCCAATCCTGGAAGTCCACTTATTTGTCCACTCCAAATGGTTTGATATTTTGAAAAATCCCTGACCTTGGGGTATAATCTCGCCCGCCGTGCTTCACAGAACGGCGGGCGATTTTCTGGAGAGATCGCATAGTCTGGCCGAGTGCGCACGCGTGGAAAGCGAGTATACCGCAAGGTATCGAGGGTTCGAATCCCTCACTCTCCGCCATCGAAAAACCGGCTGC
>JANJTX010000142.1 GCA_024710875.1 Anaerolineales bacterium
CGCTGGCTGGCCTACGTCTGGGCCAATGTCGGCGAAAATTACGATGTCTACCTCGTCCCCGCCGATGGCTCGGCCGCCCCGCTTGCCCTCACCCAAACCGCCGAACTCACCTGGCTGGTGGACTGGACGCCCGACTCGCACGCCATCCTCGTTGAGCAGGACCACGATGGCGATGAAGCGGTGGCCCTCTACCGGGTGGCGCTGGAACGACCGGGCGAAATGGAACGCCTGACCGAAGACCGCCCGCCCTTCTTCCTGCGCGGCGGCCAGTTGTTGCTGGATGGCCACACCCTGCTCTATGCCGCCAACTATGACTTTGAAAAGGGCGAGGTCATTGAACCCACCTGGGTTTACCTCCATGACCTTGCCAGCGGGGCGCGCCGCGCCATCGCCCGCCCCGAAAAGCCCGCCTGGGTCACCCCCGAGGCCAACAAAGCCGGCACGCATGTCCTCTACCCGCGTGCCGACCAGCACGCCGCCGGCCGCCAGTTCCACCTGATTGACCTCGCCAGCGGGCAGGATGTCGAACTGCTCAACGTCGGCGCCCAGCGTAAGACCTACGCCCGCTGGCTGGATGACACCCGCATCGTCTTCACCGCCGATAGCGATACCCACACCCGCCTCGGTCTCTACGACCTCACCGCCCGTGCCAGCCGCTGGCTCATCGATGACCCCGCCCGCGCCCTCGAGAGCTTCTTCATCACCCCGGAGGGCGACCTGGTCGTCACCGAAATCCAGCACGCCAGCCGCCAGCCCTTCCTGCTGAACCCCGAAACCGGCGTGGAAGCCCCTTTCCCGCCCGTCAACGGCAACCTCATCCCCCTCGGCCGCGCCGCCGATGGTTTCTGGACCGCCATCCACTATGCCGCCAACCAGCCGCCCGACCTGGTGCGCTTTGATTTTGAAGGCGGCGCCACCGCCCTGCACAGCCTCACCCGCCTGTGGCAGCGCACCGCCCTCACCCCCGCCAGCCTCGCCTCGGCCGAAAGCCTCACCTGGGCCGCTCCGGACGGTCTGCCAATTCAGGGTTGGCTCTACCGCGCCCAGCCCAACCCGCGCCGCGCCATCCTCTACATTCACGGCGGCCCCACCAGCCACAGCGAGAACAACCTCAACCCGCAGATTCAATACTTTGTCTCGCAGGGCTTCAATGTACTGGACGTGAACTACCGCGGCAGCACCGGCTTCGGCCTCGAATACCGCGAAAGCATCAAGGCAGATGGCTGGGGCGGCCGCGAGCAGGAAGACATCGCCGCCGCCGCCCGCACATTAATTGAAATGGGCCTCGCCGAGCCGGGGCGGGTGGGCGTCACCGGTACGTCTTACGGCGGCTACTCCTCGTGGTGCCAGATTACTCGCACGCCCCCGGCCGTCATCGCCGCCGCCGTGCCCATCTGCGGCATGACTGACCTCGTCATCGACCATGACACCACCCGGCCCGACCTGCGTCCCTATTCAGTGGAGATGATGGGCGGCGCCCCCGCCGAAATCCCAGAAAAGTACGCCCAGCGCAGCCCGATTAACTATGTGCAGGATATTCAGGGCGCGCTGCTTATCGTGCAGGGCGGGCAGGACCCCAACGTCACCCCCGAAAACATGCGTGTAGTCGTACAGCGTCTCACCCAGCACGACATCCCCTACGAACTGGAAGTCTTTGACGATGAAGGCCACGGCATCGTCCGCCCCGCCAACCGCATCCGCCTCTACCGCCGCATGACTGACTTTTTCGCCCGCGCCCTTGGCTAAGGAGCTGGTATAGGGTAAACGCCGCCACGAGTGATCTGGGTCAGGGCATATGTGGGGTTCATCTCGAATTAAGGAACGAAAAATGTCAAGAATCTGCTGTTAAGTAAGGTGGGTGCAAACAGTATAATTAATCAGCAAATTGTGGTGAAAATTGTCCAGTTGCCCTGCACATAGCGGCAAAAAAGATTCAATTCCCACATATCGTGATTGTGCTACAAACTCATAAGTCCTTGGTTGAGCGACCCTCTCTCTTTTTCATCATTTGTTTTGCCCTTCAAGCTTGCCGATTCGTATGCAATTTCAACCTATAAGGAGACGCAAATGAGCCCTAAAACACCTAAACTGATAATCCAAAAGCCAACGAAGTCGGTCATAGACTGGCTGCTGGATTCAGATCCATCCATCCGTTGGCAAGTCATGCGCGACCTGACCAGAGAGTCTGACGATGCTGTTGCTGCTGAACGCGCCAGGGTGGCTACTGAAGGCTGGGGAGCCACGATCCTTGCTAATCAGGCTGAAGATGGCACCTGGGCTGGAGAGAAGCGTATTCCTGAATACCCTACGATGCGCACGTTGCTGCTCTTGTGCGATATGGGGCTGGACCCGGCGAGTGAGCAAGCCCGCCGGGCAGTAAGTCGCGTCCGGGCAAATGTCAAATGGCTGATGAACATTTCTCAAGAAGAACTGCCAAAAGATGAAGACATCAGCTGGTGGCATAAGCCGTTCTTTGCCGGGGAAGTTGAGCCCTGCATAAACGGCAGGGTTTTGAAGGTCGGCGCGTACTTCGGCCAAGACATGCAGCCGTTGGTGGAGCGGTTGCTGAGCGAGCAGATGGCCGATGGTGGTTGGAACTGTGAACAGGAAAACGGTTCGACGCGTGGCTCCTTTCACTCCACGATTTGCGTACTCGAGGGATTGTTGGAATACGAGAAAGCTACCGGCGGCTCGCCCGCGGTTACCGCCGCGCGGCGGCGGGGAGAAGAGTACTTCCTGGAACGGCGCATGTTCCGGTTATTGTCCACCGGTGAGATGCCTGCGCTTGATAACAAAACCGAACAGCCGCCAGACTGGATGCTTTTCTCCTATCCGACCTCGTGGCACTATGATGTGCTGCGAGGATTAGACTACCTGCGTAGTGCAGGTGTTAGCCCTGATGAGCGGGTTGCTGAAGCCATCGAATGGGTGGCTAAGAAGCAGATTCAAAGCGGTCGTTGGTTGCGCGAGAATATTCACGATGATCCGATTGCCCTCGACATGGAAGGCGCAAACGGAACGGACAGCTATTGGAATACTCTCCGTGCCTTGCGAGTATTGGCTTGGTATTCGTCGCAAACCTGATGGATGAAAGACCTGAAGTCCCAGGCCTGCTATCTTCCTGGGGTTTTCTGTTCAACGCGACGCGCCACTCAATTTTCAAGCTGGCTTCATAATTCCCGGCAGCCTTAGCCGCACCCTCCGTGTAGTCGTACAGCGTCTCACCCAACACGATATCCCCTACGAACTCGAAGTCTTTGACGACGAAGGCCACGGCATCGTCCGCCCCGCCAACCGCATCCGCCTCTTCCGCCGCATGGCTGACTTCTTCGCCCGCGCCCTCGGCTAAGGAGTGGGGATGGGGTACACGCCATCCCCCGGCTCACAAGACAGGCTGATTCCCTCAAAGGTAGCCAAATACTTGGAGTCCGGACGGCCAAGGACGCGGTCTGCGCGCTCTTCTTGGAACGGGAACAGCGGTTGCGATTGCAACAAGAACCATTCATTTTCTGACTGCACAAATGCTATGGGAGTATCGATCGTCCAATTTTGAGCATATTCCCCTTCAAGTAACAGCGTAATCCGTGCATCGCTTTGCCCATCCGCAATTTCTTCAAAGAGCGTGCTTGGCTTCGGTAAATCATCTGGCCACTTCAGAATTTGGTCTCTCTCAGTGGGCTCAAAACCTCGCTGAAGTGCCAGAAAATACCTGGTAGGGGTATATGGCTTCCAGCCTTTGGGGTCAAACGATTCCAAAAACCGGAAGGTATCTCGTATCGGTTGAAGAATGATTGGGGGCACTTCACACCAGCCGCTTACGCAACCTTCCGCATTGGCAGCATAGCTCTGGTAAGTTTCAGGGTCAAGGAAATCCGAAATCCCATACCAGCTATCAAAACGCGTTTGCCAGCTATTCACATTGATGTACAAACTCCCGCCCGCGCCGAGCAGTGTTTCTCTGTAAACGGATTTGTCATAGACGAAGTATCCAGCTTGATCAATAGTATTGAGCGCTCTGCAGATATTGTTTTCCGGCAAATGCCGGAATTGCAGGCCATCCCCTCTTCGTATTAACAGCCCAGTATTGTAAAGAATTAGCTCGGTGACTTGTCCAGTTGGATAGGTGCATCCACCTCCACAAATCCACCCATATTCCACTAAGATCGGTTCGGTTGTCCACTCATGCTTTGCCAGTCTTGGAATTACCGGCGGAGTTGGTGAGGCAGTCAAGGCTAAGATTTCAGCATAGAAAAGAGGAATTGCTGAAGTATCTGGGGTAGGTGTGACAGATTGCCTCGCAAAGCTTGTAAGTTGGATTACAGCCTGTCCTTCTGTTAACGTTGATGTGCTGACAGGCGTGTGAGTTGTTACTGGCGGAGCTACCAGAGTGGCAGTCGGTGGGGCGGGGGTAAAGGTTGCTGGGAACTGATAGGGAGTCGCAGTAGGTGAGTTGGTTATTGAATTGGGGTTCGCGTTGCAACCAGCCAATACCGCAAATATGAATATCAACAATAACAGTCGGGGCATGTGCTCTCTCCCTTGTATTCCTCGATTATAGAGTATCGCCCATCGCACTCGTTCCTCCAAAAGTATAATTTCTGTTTGCGCCCTTGACCCCTCGCCCGGATAACACTAGAATCAACCAATCTGGCCGCAGGCCAATTCCATGCGGGCGTCGCCAAGTGGTAAGGCATCAGCCTTCCAAGCTGACATTCGCGGGTTCGAATCCCGCCGCCCGCTCTCCATGAAACCTCAACCCCTCTGGTTGCTCCTGTTGCTCTGGGGGCTGGCCGCCTGCGCCGCCCCACCCGCCGAACCGCCCCCGGCCAGCGTCTTCATCTACGCCTACAACCCGGCCCTCGATACCGACGCGGCCGGCAACATCGCCTGCACCGCCGCCGGGCTGGTCGCCCTGCCGCGTGAACTGCCGGCTGGCCTGTCCGCCGAGGCCCACCGCCTCATCGCCCTGAATATGCTGCTGGAGGGCGACCTCACCCCCGAAGAAATCGCCGACGGTCTCACCACTGAGTTCCCGCTGGCCGGCCTCACCCTGCAAGCCCTCTCGCTGGAGGGCACCACTCTCACCCTGACCTTCAATGAC
>JANJTX010000152.1 GCA_024710875.1 Anaerolineales bacterium
ATGGCTTACCGTCGCCAGCAACTGCTTGCACAGCCCGGCGGTTACTTTGCTCGCCAGCCCGCGCCCGCGCTGCTCCGGCCGCACGGTGATGTTCCCCAGCCCCGCTATTCGATATACGGGCGAATACACATGGATGCCCGCCACCGCTGTTAGCTCCCCGACCGCGTCTCGCAGGCCCACATACTGCCCGGTTTCCAGCATGCGGGCGTCAAACCAGTTGCCGGGGTAGGCGGTCGCATACAGGCTGCGCAGTTCGGTTTCATCGGCAGGCGTCAGCGGCTCTACATCCGCCGTGTCAATCGCCGCCAGCCGTTCCGGGTGGCGCAGGGCCATCTTACGGTATTCGCCCTTCCCATCCATTTGGTAGCGCGGCCGCAGGGCGGCTTCCAGCCCGCCGCTTAAATGGCTGTAAATCTGTACCGGCAGTTCCGGCCGGGCGGTTTCCAGCAGTGCCCGCATCTCCGCCGGGTTGTCATTCTCAATCGCCAGCAGCACCGGCAGCTGGCCCCCGGAATAAATCAGCGCCAGCGCCCGGATGTCATCCCCGTCTTCCAGCGCCAGCCACTCCGTGGTCGGCCAGAAGAAATCATCCAGGTCGCCCAGATGGTAAAAGTTCAGCTCCGGCCGCCGCAACAGAAAGGCTTCCAGCCGCTGTTTATCGGTAATCCGCGTCAGTCGCATAGGGTCTAGCCGCTCTCGGCTGGCGCAAAGAACACCAGCACCTGCAGCTCTTCCGTGATGCTGTGAAATTTGTGCGCAGCCTGCTTTTCCACAAACACGATGCTGCCGGGTTCCACCACCCGGTCTTCTGCCCCCACCCGGATCTGCCCGCGCCCGGCCAGCACAACATACACTTCGTCTTCGTTATGCGGACTTTGCGGGTCGGCGCTGCCGGCGGGCAGCACATACAAACCGAGACTCATACTCGGCTGGCGCAGAAACTCGTGGTAAAGCCGCCCGGACTTCGCCTGTTCAATCAGCAGGTTTAGGGTTTCAAATGCATGCATCGCGTTCCTCCGCGTTGTGGGATAATGGGCCAATTCTTATACAATTTGAGGAAAAACCCCATGAAACGCATCGCGATTGTACTCCTGTTGGCCTTTGTACTTGTCGCCTGTGGCGGCGCGCCGGAAGCCCCCGCCCCCCTGCCCGCCGAAGCCCCGGCCTTTGACCTTACCGGCGAATGGGCCTACGAAATGCTGCGCGCCGATGGCGCCGGCTGGGACAATGGCAGCATCACCTTCGTGGGCTCCGCCACCAGTGGCGAGTACATCCAGATAAACATCTACGAAATCGAATACCGCGGCGGCTACAGCGTGGGCGGAAATGTAATTCAGCTTACCGGCTACCTCAACTGGCTGGGTGCTTTTACCGATGCTGACACCCTCTCCGGCACCTGGAGCGACGAGCAAAACAACGAAACCGGCACCTTTACCGCCACCCGTAAATAAGGCTGGTTGAAATCAGTATGACTACTCCCACCACTTCTCCAACTGCCATCACCCACCTGCCGAAACGCGCCCTGCGTTTGATTCGCGGCGCCTGGTTACTGATGTTCATCGGCGTGTGGGGGTTGGTGTTGGCGGGCGTGTCGGATAACCTTGCCACCGGCGGCAAGGTCGCCGATGACATCCTGCAAATGTTCTTGCGGCTCGGCCTGCCGGCCAATTTCCACGCCTATTACAAAGTCGGGCTGGACATCCTCTCCCTGACCATCTTCTCCTCCATCTCGCTGCTGCTTTACTTCCGCCGCAATGACGACTGGCTGGCTCTGTTTGTGGGCATGATGATGATGCTCACCGCTTTCATCTACGCCAACAGCACCTACGCCGAGGGACTGTGGGTCTGGCTGGTGGTGGCCTTCATCGCCGCTGGCGAGACCAGCCAGGTGGTATTCTTCTACATCTTCCCCTCCGGCCAGTTCGTGCCGCGCTGGGCGCGCTGGTTCGTACTGCCCTTGTTCATCTTCCGGTATCTCATTTGGGCCAACATCTACATCAACGGCGCCGGTCAGGGCGGGCTTGAAGTTGGCATTGTCGTGCTGCTGATGGTCATCGGTTTTGGCTTGCAGGTCTACCGCTATCGCAATTTAAGTTCCCCGGCCCAAAAGCAACAAGTTAAGTGGCTGCTGATTGGCCTGACCATCACCGTGCCGCTGGTCGCCACCTACATTTTCACCGTCATCGTCTTTCAGGTCTTCGGGCCGCGCAGCGCCGATAATTATTTCATTATCGAGTCTCTGCGCATTGGCGAACAACTGGCCCTGTTCATCTTCCCCACCACCATCGTCTTCTCCATCCTGCGCTATCGCCTGTGGGATATTGACGTCGCCATCAACCGCTCGCTGGTCTCTGGCGTAATCGCACTCATGTTGTTGCTTCCCTTTGGCGGTGCTTTCGTTGTGCTGCGTAATCTGCTTGGCAGCCTGTTCGGCGGAGCCAGCGATGAAGTCGCGGTGGCGGCCTCAGCCATGGTTGCCGGTTTGCTTTTTAACCCCGCGCATCGTCAGGCGCGTGACCTGGTGGACCGCCGCCTGTACCATCTGCGTTTTAACCTCCTCGAACTGCGCGCCAGCCAGAAACCGCTGGAGTTGAAAAGCCCCGGGATGTACAGCGGCCTGACCCTTGGCAAGTACCAGATTCAGGGCCTGCTGGGCAAAGGCGGCATGGGCGAGGTCTATCTGGGGTCGGATGGCAGCCGCACCGCCGCCATCAAGGCTCTGCCCGGCGCCATCGCCGGCGA
>JANJTX010000157.1 GCA_024710875.1 Anaerolineales bacterium
GTTTCCGGCGACTGGCGCGGGACTTTGAGCGCACTCCGGATGTGTTGCGTGGGCTGCATTTTGCGGCATTTGCCATTCTGATGCTGCAAAACTTTACAAAAACTATGGCTCATGTCGTTTGAAGTTCATAACAGGCTCTAGGCTGGTTGAAAACCGCCGGGAACTTTCAATCTCTCACGCTGCGCGCCGTCCCGGAAGGCCGGGTCGTACACCCCGGCACGCCCCTCGCCCTGATTGAAGGCCCGCTGGCCCTCGCTCAATTGCTCGAAACCGCCCTACTCAACCACCTTACCTACCCCACCCTCATCGCCACCAAGGCCGCCCGCATCAAAGAAAGCGGTCAACGACAACTCCTGCTGGAATTCGGTCTGCGGCGCGCGCAGGGGTTGGCAGCCAATGCCGGCGCCCGCGCCGCGCTCATTGGCGGAGCCGATTTCACCTCCAATGTTGGTCTTAGCCACGCCCTGGGCCTGCCACCCAAAGGCACGCATGCGCACAGTCTGATTCAGGTATTCCTTGCGCTGGGACTCTCCGAAATGGATGCCTTCCGCGCCGTCGCCCAGGAATACCCGGACGACTGCATCCTGCTTGTGGATACCCTCAACACCCTTGAAAGCGGCCTGCCCAATGCAATCCGCGTCTTTGAAGAGTTGAAGCGCGACGGTCACCAACCCATCGGCATTCGGCTCGATTCGGGTGACCTGGCCTACCTGAGCATTCATGCGGCCAAACAACTGGATGCGGCCGGGTTCCCTGCCACAAAAATAGTTCTTAGCAACCAACTGGACGAACTGGTCATCTGGCAAATTCTGACCCAGATTGGCGCGGAGGCTCCGCGTTATGGCATGGATGCCGATTCGATCATTAACCGCCTGGTATATGGCGTTGGCACCAGCCTGATCACCTCCGCCGGCGATTCCGCGCTGGATGGCGTATACAAACTTACCGCCCTGCACGCCGATGGAATCTGGCAACCGACCCTCAAACTCTCCGAAACCAGCAGCAAGACCACCAACCCGGGTCACAAGGCCCTCTGGCGCATTTATGATGACCGCGGCAATGCCACCGCCGACCTCATCACCCTGTCCAGTGAAAACCCGAACCCGGCAGAGGGCATCGTACTGCAACACCCCACCGACCCCCACAAAGTCCGCCAGCTTGCGCCGGGAATCTGCACACGCGTGGAGCCACTCCTGCAGGACATCCAGCGCGACGGCAGACTGCCCGCTGCCATGCCCGACCTGCCTGAAATCCGCCGCCAGCGGGACGCCGACCTGGCCGTGCTTGACCCCGGGATTAAACGCCTGCTCACGCCCCACCGCTATCATGTGTCTCTTTCGCAATCGCTCTGGGAACTCAAACAATCCCTGATCGCCTCTTCGGGCAATCCCAAAGGAGATTGATTATGCCTGTCCTGCCTTTGCCGTCCCATTTCAATCCAAATCAGGTCGGCTCCGTCTGGCGAGTTCCTTATCAGCAACGCGCCGAAGAAGCCACAGCCTGGCGGGCGACGCACGCCATTCCACCTGCCGCACAAGATTCGCCCCGCGTGGCCTTGTTTCTGATTGACGTACAAAACACGTTTTGCATTCCGGAATTTGAATTGTTTGTTGGTGGCCGTAGCGGTAGCGGCGCAGTCGAAGACAACCTGCGCCTGTGCGAATTTATCTATCGCAATCTTGGCCAAATCTCGCACATCGCCCTCACCATGGATACCCACAACGCCTATCAGGTGTTCTTCCAGACTTTTCTGGTCAACTCCGAGGGCGAACACCCCGCCCCGTATAGCCTGATTACAAAAGCCGATGTGGATGGCGGCCACTGGCGCTTCAACCCCGCCCTTGCCCCCAGTCTGGGCCTTACTCCGGACGAAGGACAGGCGCACCTTGAGCACTATGTCGAACAACTGGCCACGGCCGGCCGCTTTGATCTCACCATCTGGCCTTATCATGCCCTGCTCGGCGGACTCGGCCATGCCATTGTCTCGGCCGTGGAGGAAGCGGTGTTTTTTCACAGCATCGCGCGCGCGGCCCCGTCAGAGCACATCCTCAAAGGCTCGCATCCACTAACCGAGCACTATTCCATCGTCGGCCCGGAAGTCACCCACGACCACCAGGGCAAGCAACTCGCGCCGCGCGACTCGCGCCTGACCAAAATTGTGCAGGACTATGATGCGGTCATTGTTACCGGTCAGGCCAAAAGCCACTGTGTTGGGTTCACCCTCCGCGACCTCCTCACCGACCTGCAGGCAATTGACCCCACGCTGGCGCGTAAAGTTTTCCTGTTGGAGGACTGCACCTCGCCAGTTGTCATCCCTGGGGCAGTCGATTACACCGAGGCCGCCAATGAGGCCTATGCGGAATTTGCTGCCGCGGGAATGCGGCGGATTACTGCATCTGATTCAATACAAAACTGGTTTTAATACCCCTGCAGCTAGCCAGGGACGCAGTACCCTCAATCGCCGCGCCCCCTACTCCGCCAGCAGGCGCGGGCCGTTTAACTCGCAGCTCACGCGCACCGGCTCGCCGGGTTCGTAGTGCTGCTTGCCGGCCGCATCCTGGCTGCGCACCAGGGCGATGAGGCGCTCGCCGTTGGGCAGCAGCACCAGGTGGCGGGTATCCGGCCCGGCGAAAATCGTCTCCTGCAGGCGGCCAGAGAGGCCAAACGAGTCCTGGCTGGGCTTGCCGCCGGCCTTGGTGAGGCGCAGTTTTTCGGGGCGGATAGCGACGGTAAGCTGTTGGCCGGGGGCGTAGGTCTGGCCCTCGTGCGGCAGGGAGACGGTATTGCCCGCCAGCCGCAACTGCACGTGGCCGTTGTCGCGGCCCAGCACCTCGCCCTGCAACAGGTTGGTATCGCCAATGAAGGAAGCCACAAAACGGTCGCGCGGCCGGTCGTAGATTTCGGTGGGCGTACCCACCTGCAGGACGCGCCCGGCGTTCATCACGGCGATGCGGTCGCTCATCGTCAGGGCTTCTTCCTGGTCGTGGGTGACATAGACAAAGGTCGTCTCGACCTCGGTTTGCAGGCGTTTGAGTTCGTACTGCATCTCCTTGCGCAGTTTCAGGTCGAGAGCGCCCAGCGGCTCATCCAGCAGGAGCACTTCCGGCCAGTTGACGAGGGCGCGGGCGAGGGCCACGCGCTGCTGCTGGCCGCCGGAAAGCTGGGCCGGGCGGCGCTTGCCATAGTCGGCCATCTGCACGAGCGCGAGGGCCTCCTGCACGCGGCGCTCACGCTCGGCGGCCGGGACGCGCTTGACCGTCAGGCCGAAGGCCACATTCTGGGCGACGGTCATGTGCGGGAAGAGGGCGTAATTCTGGAAGACGGTATTGACCGGGCGGTCGAAGGGCTCCACAAAATTCATGCGCCGCCCATCGAGGATTACCTCGCCCGAATCGGGCTGCTCGAAGCAGGCAATCAGGCGCAGCGTGGTGGTCTTGGCGCAGCCGGAGGGGCCGAGCAGGGTGAAGAACTCGCCCTCGCGGATATCGAGAGTGACGCCGCGCACGGCCGCCACGGCCTGCTCGCCCTTTTCGGGGGCGGGGAAATCCTTGTTCACGTCAATCAGCCGGACCGAAATCTCATCCTTCATCCCGCACACCTCTCACCAGGCTGGCGCCCTCACCCACGCGCCGCAGCCATTCGGAAATTAACAGCAGAGTTATCGAAACCATCATCACCACCGCCGCCAGGGTAACGGCCAGCGGCAGGCGCGAGGGGAAGCGCAACTGCGAATACAGGTAGACCGGCAGGGTGTTCTCGGTGCCGGCCAGAAAGAACGCCAGAGTGAACTCATCAAACGAAGTGGTGAACGAAGACAGGAAGGCCGCCGCCAGAGCCGGGGCGCTCAACGGCAGGGTGACGCGGAAAAGCGTGCCCCAGTACGAGGCGCCCAAATCCATGGCGGCCTCTTCGAGATTGTCCTCAAAGCCCGCCAGGCGGGCGGCGACAATCAGCATCACATACGGCACATTGATGATGATATGCCCGGCCGCCACCGTCCACAGGGTCAGCGGGATGCCGAGGGTGTTGAAGAGAATCAGCATCGCCACGCCGAGGACGACATAGGGGATGACCAGCGGCAGCGAAGCGAACGAGAGGAAGGCATCCCGCCCGCGAAAGCGGAAGCGCATCAGGGCCAGAGCGGCCATCGTGCCCAGCACCAGCGAGATGAACGAGGAGATGAAGCCGACCACCAGGCTGTTGCGCACCGCCCCCAGCAGTTCGGTGGCCTGCCCCAGTTCCTGATACCAGCGGGTGGTGAAGCCCTTGAGGGGCAGGGCCAGCACAATAGAGTCATTGAACGAGAACATCAC
>JANJTX010000162.1 GCA_024710875.1 Anaerolineales bacterium
GTTTCCGGCGACTGGCGCGGGACTTTGAGCGCACTCCGGATGTGTTGCGTGGGCTGCATTTTGCGGCATTTGCCATTCTGATGCTGCAAAACTTTACAAAAACTATGGCTCATGTCGTTTGAAGTTCATAACAGGCTCTAGAAGATGGCCAGCCCCTTTTCACGGAACTCACGTTTCAGCGCCAGCAGACCGTTCAGGTCGCCGGGACGCAGGGCGCGCAGGCGGCGCTGGTACTCGGTGGTCAGGTCATCTGGCGGGCGACCGCCGCCGGGCTGAATCGCCTGGGCGGGCGTGGCCGCCGGGCGGGCCCGTTGGGCCAGGGCGGCAGTCGCGGCGGCTTCCAGCACTTCGAGGTAGGCGGCCAGGCCAAACTCGGCCTGGGTCAGGGCCGGCAGGGCTTCCAGCCCGGCCTGTTGAGCGAGGGCCGCGGCGCGGGTGCGCAGGGCTTCGCCGTCTGGCGGCTGGTGGGCAGCCAGCGCCCCGTACTGGCGTTCCAGTTCGGCCCAGCGTTTGTCTTTGGCGCTCTGAAAGCGGCGGTCGATCTCCTCCCGCACGGCGGCGGAAAGGGCATCGTCCGGCGCGGGCGGCGAAACCTCCACAGGCGAAGGCTCCGGCGGCACAGACTGCGCGCCAGGTTGCAGTTCGGGGTCGTTCATGAATCCTCCCTGAATGTAAGAGCGGGTCAATGAGGTGATGGGTCAATCAGAATTTATTGTGAGGTAGCCAGGCAATTGTCCTTCCCCGTGTCCCCCTGCCTCCCTGTTTACCTGTCTCCCTGTCTTGTTAAATCTCTCGCCCTCACCCCGCCGGAGGAGCGCCCAACCGGACGTGTGGCGGGGTGAGGGCGGTTACCGCCCCCTGACGCATCCACTCGCATAGTATAGCACATATGTTCTAAATAGACCAGTCACCCGCCCAGCCGTCAAGCCCTTGACGGGCAAGAATGGGTTGACTTGCAATTTGACCCTTTTCATTTGCATCCCCTATGCCGCCCTTGACCGACCGCCGCCCGGCTGGTATGATACCCCCCGGCTGGTCGCGGGTTTTTCGCGACAATTTGGCCCGGATTGGCAGGTGAAACGCATTGGCTAAAGTAAATCTTCGAGAAGGCGAGTCGCAACAGGCTCTGTTCCGCCGCTTTCGTAAAGCTGTCTCTGGCAGCGGTGTCTTGAGCACCGTGCGCAAGAAGCGCTGGTTCATCAGCGAATCCGAGCAGCGCCGCATTGACAAGAAGAAAGCCATTCGCCGCGTGCGCCGCAAGGCCACCATCCTCACGGAAAAGGCCAACCGCAGCCGTTAGGCTTGGGCTTGAACCTTGAACGGCTCCGCATTTGCGGGGCCGTTTTTGATTTGCTGCCAGCCCTCACCCCCCTCCCCCTCTCCCCTTAATGGGAGAGGGGGAGAAACATCCTGATTCAGATGAGGTTTTCTTTGGGTTCTTGGCGTGCGATGGTTTTCCGAATCACGACTCTCTGCTCACTAATATCAACTCTTCTCACTTGCCATTTCTAATTTGCGCCTCTGGTTCAATTGCGCTCTGCTTCTTCCACCTCGGCGCGCGCCTCGGCCAGCACCGCGTCCGGGTCGGTTTCGCCAATCTGCTCCAGGGCGCGCCGTTTGGAATACCCCAGTTTCTCCACTGCCAGGGCGGCAGCCTGAATGCGCAGCATCCGGTCGGTGGGCACATCCGGCGTCAGTTCGACCTCAATAAACGTGTGCGCCAGGTCAATATCGGCCGGGTCCAGCCGTGGGCCAGGGCTCGGCGCGGCGGGCGGGCTTGCCAGCGTGGCCCAGGCCAGCATCTGGTAGCAGATTTCGGCCAGCGCATTCTCGGCCAGTTCTTTGTAGGGCGTGAGGGCCTTGATGCCGCTCTCGGTAGCGAGGTTCAGCGTGGCAAAGGCCGTGCCCTGCGGGAACTCGGCGGTCTGCAAAATGCGCGGCACGGTGCTCTTGGCCATGCGCTGGCCGATGCGCTCGGCGATCTGCGCCAGGCCGTCATCCAACCCGGGCGGCGAAAGCGACTCCAGCGAGTGCCCCGGCGGCACCCAGGCCGGGCGGCCGGGTTCGCCGTAATCCACCTCCACGCTATCGGTCGGGCCTTCGACCTTCAGGCGCGGGGCGGCGGCGTAGGCAATCGCCTCGCTGGTCAGCAGCGTTTCAACGATGTTCTGGATCTCCCACTGGTTGGCGGTATAGACCGAGTACAGCAGCGGTACGCGCTGATGTTCGGGCGCATCAGCCAGGGTCGTACCGCCCACCTGGGCCACCCACGGCAAAAACGGCAGGCCGTGTTCGGCGCGCAGGATTTCGACCGCCGGGCCACCATCCTCCGGCTCGGCCCATACCACCCGGTGGGTGAGGTCCATGTAATCGGTCAGATGCAGGGCGCCTTCCTCTGGCAGGTCGGCCGCCAGCGGCCCCCAGAAGGCACGCGCCTCCGGTGTTGAGAGGCGGCGGGTGAAAGCCACTGCCTCGGCCTGCCAGTCCGAGTAGCGCACATGCACCTGGCGCGGGTTGCGCACCAGCAGGGCAAACGGGCCGTAGCGCCGCGCCGAAGGCGGCAGGCTGCCCCCCAGGGCAGCGCTCTGGTGCGGCAGGTAGACCACCTGGGCGGTGACTTCATCGTACAGCAGAGCGCTCAAGGCCACATCCCGCAGTACCGCGGCCCGCCGGCGGCGGCTGGCCTGGTGGAAATGCCATGTGAGTGCCTGCTCTACCGCATCGGCGCGGCGGGTGGCGCGGGCCGCCCCGCCCACCACCGTCAGCCGGATGCGCGGCCGCTGGCTGGAGAGCACCCGCGTGCCGGCTCGCAGGGCATCGTGCGGGTCGGTACTCACGACCTTGTGCAGCCAACCGAGTTCGGCCACCCGCCGCGGCAGGTTCCAGCGCGTCTGCCACATGGCATCCATAGCGGCCAACATCTCATCGCGCCCCCGATCGGCGGCGGCCATTTCCGCTGCCAGGGTACGGTAATAGTTCAGGCTTTTCATCGGCAGTCCTTTGGGAGTGAGTGAGGAGTGAGGCGTAAAGTGTGAGAAGTTATTCGATATCCGTAACTGGTAATTGGTAATTCGCAACGAGGCAACGGCAAACCCCTGTATCCATTTGGAGTTGCGGTTTTCAGGTCAGACAGCGGGCTGAAGCTCGCTGCGGATGAATGCCCCCCGCATTGACGCATGTACTCGTTGACCCATTAACTGCTTGAGCCATTGACGCTTCCCCCGCGCCCTACACCAACTCCGGCGGTTCCATGCGGTGGGCGGGGTCGGCGGCCTGCCATTCGTGCAGGTCCTCCTCCCAGTGCTCGCGCAGGGCAGCGGTGATGTCCTCCGGCTCGTCGCCCTCCTCCGTCAGGGCTGCCAACGCCGAGAGGGCCGCGGCGTAGCCATCTACATACGCCCGGCGGTATTCGCGTTCCAGCGAGATTTCAGGTTCACCCGGGGTTGTCATTCCAGCCCTCCTTTCTATTCGGCTCAAATATAGAATATATGTTCTAATTCGTGTAGTCCAACCCACCGACCGTAAACGCTTTGACGATGCATTTCCAAAATCGGCCTATAATGGCAGGTTGAAAGCGAGAACCGAAATGAGAAACTCCCTGACTCTATTGCTAATGACCGCTCTGCTGCTGGCGGCCTGCGCGCCGGCTGCGTCACCCACCCCCAGCCCTGTACCCTCCATAGCCAGCAGCACCCCCCAGCCGCCCACCGCCACCCCGCACCCCAGCGCCAGCGCTACATCTGCGCCGCCCAGCGCCACCCCGTTGCCGCCCACGGCCTCCGCCACCGCGACCCCGGAACCCAGCCCCACCATTGAGCTGGCGCTCACCCCGACCTACACACCGGTCTCCGGCTATTACCGCAACAAAGCCGCCCTGCTCAAGCTGGAAAACAACAGCGGCCAGGAGGTCAGCATCATCCTGAATGGCTTCATCTATGAAGGCACCAGCTATTATGAAGTGACTTTTGACCGCACCGACTACAAACTGGAAAACGTGCCGCTGGGCGATTACCGTTTCACTGCCACCATTGGCGATAGCGGCCCCTACTACGGCGCGTTCAGCATCACCAATACCGACAAGCACACCCTCATCTTTCACACCGATAAGGTGACTTTCCACGGGCCTTAAGCAACCCCACCGGACGAGAGACCGCCATGCGCAAAACCCTCCTGCCCCTGATACTCGCTGCCCTGCTGCTGGCGGCCTGCGGCCCGGCCGCCGCGCCCACGCCCAGCCCGGCCCAGATCGAAGCCGCCATGCAAAGCGTGCTGGCCACCGCCGAAGCCGGCTGGACCGCCACCCCCAGCCCCACTGCTGAGCCCAGCGCAACCCCGCAACCCAGCGCCACACCGTTGCCGCCGACCGCCAGTTTCACGCCCGTCGCCAGCGCCACCAATACTCCGCTCCCCAGCCCGACCTCCTGGCCGAGCGCCACGCCCATCCCCAACCACCTGCTGCGCACCGCCGCGCCGCTCAAACTGGAAAACAACAGCGGTCAGGGCGTTTCGCTCATTCTGGATGGCCCGGCCTATTTCGTGGTCAACTTCAAGACCCCGCTGTATTTCATTGATAAAGTACCGCGTGGCACTTACACCTTCACCGCCTACATCGGGGAGAACGGGCCCTATACCGGCACGCTCCACATCCCCAATTCCGACCAGCACACGCTGGTGTTCCACAAAGACAAAGTGACCATCAAAGGCCCGTAGCCGCTTCCACCGGCCCGGCCTCACGCCCGCCCCAGCCCGCTGAAAAACGGGTTGGGCGGGCGTTCTTTTTTGGGCGGGCGCAAACCGGTTTGCAACTCCGGCAGGCCGCCGGCCAGCATCCAGAACACGGCATCCAGCGTGTCATCATGGGCGGCGCGCGGGAACTGCGCCCACTCCTCGCGAAACGCCCGCAGAAAGGGCGTCTCGCCCTCCGCCAGCCAGACCTGGCCGCGCTCAAAAAACGGCGCCATCAACACCTCAAAGCGGCGCGCCTTGGAATGACCGCCGGTATACATCGGCACCAGCGGCAGGCCGGCGGTCTTGAGCAGCACCTGAAAGAAGTCCGAGCCGCGTCCATCCATCTCCACCGTAATCTGGCGCAGGGTCGGCAGGCGGCGCGCCCACGCCAGCACGGTTTGTTCGGCCTGGGCCTGGCTGACGCGGGCGCGGATGCCGTCCTCCAGCGCCACCCCGCCCTGCGGCAACACCCGCCCCTGCGCCAGCGCGAAATAGTCGCCCGTGCCGTCCGGATGGGGCGAGCTGGCATAGTCCACCCCCAGCAGGGCCGGCCAGCGCGGGTCAAGGCTGTGACGGGGCAGGGTTTTGAGCCAGGCCGGGTTCAAAACCAGACCGTGCAGGGCGGTCAGGTCCAGCAGGTACATGCGGGCGAATTCCACCGAACCGGAGAGGGCGCGCTGGCGTTCCAGCGCCGCCCGGCCAAAACCGGCCGGCCACACCGGTTTGCCCGCCCGCAGGGCCGGGGTGGCCACCGAGCGCACCACCCCGCTGGCCTTGAGCCGCGCCAGGGCATCCTGCCCGCTCCACGGCGTACCGATGAAGACCTGCCAGGTGCGCGGCAGGGCGGCCGGCAAAATCGTGCCAAAGACCACATCCAGCGCTTTTTCCAGTTCGCGGCCGGGGCGCGAATTGTGCTCGTCGTGCAGGTCATCCACCAGCAGCGTGCCGCCCGGGTGGCGGCCAATCAGCGCTCGGCTGCGGTAACCGAGGCCGAGCAGGGTCGGGTCTTTGCCGCGCCCGGCCAGCGTTTCGGCCTGCCAGCGCGGGGCGGGCACATCCGCCCGGCGCACAAAATAACCCGCCTGCCCCCAACCCGCCGCCGGGTCCGGCCGGACATGTGGAAAGGCCAGCGCCCAGCCCGGGTGATGGGCGATCAGGTCGGCCAGCATGCGGGCGTTATGGCGGGCGCTGGCGGCGCTGCCCTGTACCAGCAGGTGGCTTTCTTCCGGCTGATGGCCGATGCGAAAAGCCAGCCAGGCCAGGGTAAGAGTAGTGGTTTTGCCGCTGCCACGAAAAGCCTCAATCACAATTGGTTGGCGGGCGCGGCGGGCGGCGTAGATTTCCGGCAACCATTCGCGGCGGGCGTGCGGCGGCAGGTCGCGCCCGAACACCAGCCAGTAAAAATGGCGGAAGCCTTCGGGCGTATCGTGCTGGCGGGCCAGGGCCGCCCGGGCGGCCTGTTCGAGCGAATCCAGCTCGGCCCCCGGCCAACGGGTGAGGTCATAGGCGGGGCGGCTCATTTGGGGCGGGTCATTTGGGGCGGCGTTTGCGCTCACGGCGGATGGCGGCCAGCAGGTCGGCAGCCCGCCGCGCATCCAGTTCGGCGGCAAGGGTCTGCAACGCGCTGGCCGATTCGCCAGCGGGCAGCATGCCGGTGGCCTCGGCCACCAGGCGCGCCGCCGCCGTGGCCTTGCTGCCGTTTTCCGGGTCGAGGGCGATTTCGGCCTGAACCGCCACCAGACGCCCCCAGGCTTCTTCCGGACTGGCGCCAGAGACCACCGTGAGCAACTCGCGGCGGGCAGCCTCACGCGCCGCCGGCGCGCCAAATTCCCCCGCCTGTGCCTGATTCATGTTGGATTCACTCCTTGAAACGCAATCGCTGGCATTCCCCAAAGAGCGATTCTACCCCTGCCGCCCGCTATGGGTCAACCGCAGGCGGCCAAACGTCAAGCAGTTGGTTCGGCGAGAGTTTCAGCCGTCAGCAGCACCAGCGCCAGCCAGAAGAGGTCGGCCAGCAGCAGATGAACGACCTGCATCCACACTGGGGCCAGCAAAAAGATGTTGATGAAACCGGCCGTCACCTGAATGCCCATCAGCCAGTACAGGCGGGTTTTCCAGCCTGTCACCGCCGCCCCCAGCCCGGTCAGTTGCCCGCCCAGCCAGTACAGGTAAGCGACCGTAACAATCGCCAGCGCCGGATGAATGACGCGCAGTTGGATGAGAAAATGGGCCGTCGGGTCTAGATCCTGGGCGATGCCGGCCGCCAGCGACTCGGCCGGGAAGAGCGTATCGCCCAGCGCCGTGACGGCCCCGGCGGCGCTCAACAGCAGCGCGCCCAGCACGCCCACTACCAGCAGGCCGCGCAACGAACCCGCCAGCCCGGCCCGCCAGCGGAACTGTTCGCCGCGCCCGGCCAACCAGGCGGTCATTGCCTGGGACGCCAGCAGCAGGAAGGTATTGGTCAGATGCAGAGCAATGGCTACTGCGCGCAGGGTGGAAGCGTTGTCCTGCACCAGTTCCAGCCGCACCAGCAGCATCCCGATAAAGCCTTCCACCAGCATCAAGAAGAACGCCACCCCCGCCCAGCGCCGCACCAGACTGCCGGGCGCATACGCCCGCCAGGCCCACACCAGCAGACCCAGCGCCAGCAGGCCCGCCAGCCCGCTGGTCAGACGGTGGCTGAACTCAATCAGCACTTCAATCGAATCCGGGCGCGGGATAATCTGGCCATTGCATTTCGGCCAGTGGTTGCCGCAACCCGCCCCGCTGCCAGTGGCGCGCACCACCGCCCCCCATAGAATCACCAGGATGGTGTAGGCGGTCATGCCCCAGGCGGCGCGGGTGAAGGATTTGTTCATGAGTGGCCTTTCTGAAAGGGCGGTGATGGGTAAGGCGTGATGAGTGATGAGTAACGGGTAATTGGTAACTCGTAACTCGTAACTCGTAACTCGTAACTCGTAACTCGTGAACATTTTCACCCATCCCGCCCCGGCTGTCAACACCGCCCGCAATCATCCCTTGTTTACTTGTTTACCTGTCTCTCTGTCTCCCTATTCCCCTGCCTCCCTGCAAACCCGCCTCTTGGTACAATTGAGTCACCCACCAGACCAC
>JANJTX010000168.1 GCA_024710875.1 Anaerolineales bacterium
GTTTCCGGCGACTGGCGCGGGACTTTGAACGCACCCCGGATGTCTTGCGCGGGTTGCACTTTGTGGCATTTGCCATTCTGATGCTGCAAAACTTCACAAAAACTATGGCTCATATCGTTTGAAGTGCATAACAGGCTCTAGCTACGAGAGGCAACCGGGCGGCAGAGACCTCTTTCTGATTGACATGTCCTGGTTCACACCGGATAGGTAGACAAGCCTAATAGATGACCCCTTTTGTGGCTTTCGGTCAAGCAGCCACTCAACCTTATTCTTTAACGGCCCGCCCCCAGAGAATTTCTCCCTGGGGGCGGATGTTTTTCCCGCTGGCAAACGCCAACGGAAAGTTCTAAGTCCCTTGGCTGGCCTGTAAGCCGCATTCTGTCCAGCGTGCCGTACTCGAGTTTACGCCCGAAGGCTTCATCCTCGCCCGGCGCGCCTGGGTGACCATCTATCTGGGGCGGCAGTCGCCTGACGCCTCGTGCGGCCTACCCGGAACTCAAACGCCGCGGGCCGCGGCTCGTTCCTGCTTGGCCTTGCTCCGGATGGGGGTTGCCTGGCCGCCGCCATTACGGGCGGCGCGGTGGGCTCTTACCTGTAGAGCTTGCGGAGCAATCTCTAAGCGAAGCGTTGCCGCCTCGCCCACCATTTCACCCTTACCGGCCGAAGCCGGCGGTATGTTTCTGTGGCCCATCCGGCGGGTTATCCCCGCCCCGGGTGTTACCCGGCATCCTGCCCTGTGGAGTGCGGACTTTCCTCGAAAGAGCGCACGCGCCCTCCCGCGGTCACCCGGCCAGCCTGAGGGAATCCAATCATACTCGCGATATTGCCTCTTGACAACTACCCTCCCCTTTACATATAATTGACGCTTGGCTTCCTCTGTGAGGTGGCTATTACTGTTTAACTCATATTGGGATGCATCCACCGTTTTCGTCCCCAGGGAGATCCACACACATGTCTAAATCACTTCCGACCAAACGTTACTCGCGCATCAAGGTCCAGCTTGACCTTCCCAACCTGATTGAAGTCCAGTTGGAATCCTTTGAACGCCTCAAGTCGGATGGCTTGTACGACCTCTTCCACGAAATCTCCCCCATCGAATCCTACAACAAGGGCATGAAGCTCTTCTTCCCCAGCGCCACCAGCCCGGAGGCCAAGCAATGGGGTCTGACCTACTGGTTTGATGAACCCAAATTCTCTATCGAAGAATGCATCAATCGCGACCTAACCTATTCCTCCCCCATGTATGTCTCAGTCCTGCTCGCCGGGGCGGATGTTCCCGAACCCATCAAGCAGGACATCTTCCTGGGTGACTTCCCGGAGATGACCCCCAAGGGCACCTTCATCATCAACGGCACCGAGCGCGTGGTCGTCTCCCAGCTCATTCGCTCGCCCGGCGTGTACTTTGAAGCCCCCAAAGACCGCGCCACCGGCCGCCCGCTGGCCACCGCCAAGCTCATCCCGGATCGCGGCGCCTGGATGGAATTCGAAACCCGCAAGACCGATTACCTCACTCTTAAATTCAACCGCAAGCGCACCGTGCCGGTTACCATCTTCCTGCGCGCCCTCGCTGCCGTCTCCGACGGTCTGGACACCGCCCCTCTCAAAGAAGGCACCGACGAAGAAATCGTCGCCCTCTTCGCCGACATTGACACCAACCCGGACCGCATGTACATCCCTGCCACCCTGCGCCAGGAAGGTGAGTGGGACCCGGACAGCAACCACTCCATCGCCGAGCAGGCCCTCATCGAGTTCTTCCGCCGCATGCGCCCCGGCGACCCGGCCACCCTCGATAACGCCCGCGAATTCATGCAGACCCAGCTCTTCGACCAGCGCCACTACGACCTGGAACGCGTCGGCCGCTACAAACTCAACCAGAAACTGGAAATGGACGGCCTGGTGCCCCTGCCGCACCGTACCATCTCCAAGCAGGACATCATCTACCTCGTCCGCCGCATGATCCTCATCAACAATGAAGTTGAAAAAGCCGACGATATCGACCACCTCGGCAACCGCCGCGTCAAGACCGTCGGCGAGCTCATCCAGAACAAACTCCGCATCGGCCTGCGCCGCATGGAGCGCGTCATCAAAGAGCGCATGTCCATCCGCGACCAGGAACAGCTCTCGCCCATCACTCTCATCAATATCCGCCCGGTGGTGGCCGCCCTGCGCGAGTTCTTCGGCTCCAGCCAGCTCTCCCAGTTCATGGAGCAAACCAACCCGCTCTCTGAACTCAAGCACAAGCGCACCATCTCGGCCCTCGGCCCCGGCGGCCTGCGCCGTGAGCGCGCCGGCTTTGATGTGCGCGACGTCCACCACTCCCACTACGGCCGCATTTGCCCCATCGAAACTCCGGAAGGTCCGAACATCGGCCTTATCGGCCGTCTGGCCTCCTTCGCCCGCGTCAACGAATACGGCTTCATTGAAACTCCCTACCGCCGCGTGATTAACGCCGTCAAGCCCACCATCAAAGACCTCACCGGCCGTGAGCTGCGCGAAGATGTGGTGGACAAGTCCGGCAAGGTTCTCTTTAAGGAAGGCACCCGCCTGAATGAAGAGAAAGCCCGCCAGATTGCCAATGCCAGCCTCGCCAGCAATGAAGTCCTGGTCGTCCCCTACGTTTCGGATGAAATGAAATACCTCTCCGCCAACTACGAAGACAAATTCTTCATTGCCCAGGCCAACGCCCCCCTCAACGAACACAACGAGTTCGTGCGGGCGCGCGTTTCTACCCGCTTTGAATCTGGCTTCAAGTTCTCCTCCCCGGAAGGCATTGACTACATGGATGTCGCCCCGCACCAGGTGGTCGGCATCAGCGCTGCCCTCATCCCCTTCCTTGAGCATGACGATGCCAACCGCGCCCTGATGGGCTCCAACATGATGAGCCAGGCCGTGCCGCTTGTTCAGCCCCAGGTGCCGCTGGTCTCCACCGGCATGGAGGGCTACGCCGCCCAGGACTCCGGACAGGTCATCGTCGCCGAAGAAGAAGGCGAAGTTGTCTCTGTGACCGGCAGTGAAATTGAAGTCCTCGGTACTGAAAGCAAAAAAGTACGCCTCTACAAACTGCGCAAATTCCAGCGCAGCAATCAGAACACCTGCATTGACCAGCGCCCGGCCGTCGTCAAAGGCCAGCGCGTGCACATTGGCGAAGTCATCGCCGACTCCTCCAGCACCCAGGACGGCCTGCTGGCCCTCGGCCAGAACATGGTCGTGGCCTTCCTTTCCTGGGAAGGCGGCAACTTTGAAGATGCCATCCTCATCTCTGAACGCCTCGTGCAGGATGACCGCTTCACCTCCGTCCACATCGAGAAATACGAACTCGAAGCCCGCGACACCAAGCTCGGCGCCGAAGAAATCACCCGCGACATCCCCAACGTCGGCGAAGAAGCCATCAAAGACCTGGACGAGTATGGCATCATCCGCATTGGTGCCGAAGTCGGCCCCGGCGATATTCTCGTCGGCAAGATTACGCCCAAAGGCGAAAAAGAACTCACCCCGGAAGAACGCCTGCTACGCGCCATCTTCGGCGAAAAATCACGCGACGTCAAAGACACCTCCCTGCGCATGCCCCACGGCGAGCGCGGTAAAGTGGTGGATGTTCAGGTCTTCTCGCGCGAAGACAATATAGAACTCTCGGCCGGCGTGGAACAGATGGTGCGCGTCAGCGTTGCCCAGCGTCGCAAGATCCAGGCCGGCGACAAAATGTCCGGTCGCCACGGCAACAAGGGCGTCGTCTCCAAAGTCGTGCCGGTCGAAGACATGCCCTTCCTTGAAGACGGCACCCCGGTAGATGTCATCCTTAACCCGCTGGGCGTTCCCGGCCGTATGAACATCGGCCAGATCCTGGAGACCCACCTCGGCTGGGCCGCCCTGCGCCTCGGCTTCCGTGCCGAAGTGCCGGTCTTTGACGGCGCCTCCGAAACTGAAATCGAGGCCGAACTGGCCCGCGCCTGGCTGATTGATTACACCTGGGCCCGTACCGCCGAAGCTGCCTGGGAGTGGCTCCAGGCCCAGGGTGAGATTGACCCCAACAACTTTGAAGATGAAGCCGAAATCCGCAACCTGTATATGGAAGATTGGCTCGGCAACCGCAAGTACGATGTCTACCGCCTCGTCGCAGACCCGGACTACGCCCGCCGTTCCGCCATGCGCGAATGGCTGCGTGACAAAGGCTTCAAGGACATTGAGAGCATCCTCGACTTCGGCGACGAAGGCGATGGCATGCACCACCCCCAAAAAGTCCACGACACCATCACCGCCTGCCTGCGCCTGTGGCTCGAAACCATGGAAGTCAAAGCCGACAAGCTCGAGTTGGAGGCCCTCTACCAGAAAGCCCATGAGGTCACCCTGGCCACCGGCTTCCCGGCCCCCATCTACGGTACCCAATACCTGCGTGACGGCATGACCGGCCAGGCCTATGACACCCCCGTCACCGTTGGCGTCATGACCATGCTCAAACTCCACCACCTCGTGGAAGACAAAGTCCACGCCCGCTCCACCGGCCCCTACAGCCTCGTCACCCAGCAGCCGCTGGGCGGTAAGGCCCAGTTCGGCGGCCAGCGTTTCGGTGAAATGGAAGTGTGGGCGCTTGAAGCCTACGGCGCGGCCTACACCCTCCAGGAAATGCTCACCGTCAAGTCCGATGATGTCGTCGGGCGTGTCAAGACCTACGAAGCCATCGTCAAGGGCGAACCGATTGAAGAACCTGGCATTCCGGCCTCCTTCCGGGTGCTGGTCAAGGAACTTCAAAGCCTCGGCCTCTCGGTTGAAGCCATCACCGATGACGGCATCGTCAAGTTCGGCAAGGAAGAAGAAAAAGCCCGCCAGCCGCGGCTCGGTACCGGCCTGCTGGAATTTGGCGGCGTGAACTTGGACGGCGGCGAATAGAACCTGCGCGGCTGGCAACCCGAAAGTCCCGGTTACCAGCCGCGATTTTGCCCCACTGTCACCTATGCGAATCCTTGACTCTGTACAATGATAGTGATAAAATCCGCATTCGTGACTGCGTGAAAAAAACACAACCACGGGCTGGAAAGCCCACAGAAAGTATCGTCTGAATATGTCGCTCGCAGCCAGGCCATCAGCACCGACACGATGGCCTCGCTGTTTGGATAGAACCAGCGCAACTTGTAGGATTTTTGGAGGAACGTGTGCCAACCATTAACCAGCTGGTCCGCAAGGGCCGCCGCAATAAGAAGCAGAAAAGCAAGTCCCCGGCCTTGCAGTACGTTTTGAATTCGTACAAGCAGCGCCGCATTCGCCAGGCCAAGGGCGCCCCGCAAAAGCGAGGTGTGTGCACCGTCGTGCGCACCATGACCCCCAAGAAGCCGAACTCCGCCCTGCGCAAAATCGCCCGTGTGCGTTTGAGCAATGGTCTGGAAGTCACGGCCTACATCCCTGGCGAAGGCCACACCCTTCAGGAGCACTCTGTGGTCCTCGTGCGCGGTGGCCGTGTTAAGGACCTGCCCGGTGTGCGCTATCACATCGTGCGCGGCACGCTGGACTCCACTGGGGTGGGTGACCGCCGCCAGGCTCGCAGCAAGTACGGCGCCAAACGCCCCAAGGGCGGTTAGGCTGCCGCAACCATTCGCCGGGTGCACTCCCTGACCGGCGAATCATTTTGCACCGCATCTACACAAGAGGAATTGCTATGGCTCGCAGAAACCGACCCGAAAAGCGCCAGATTGAACCCGATGTGCGCTACAACGACCGCAAGGTCCAGTCTTTCATTAACCGCATCATGAAAGACGGCAAGAAGAGCACCGCCGCCGCTCAGGTGTATGCCGCCTTTGAAATCATGGAAAAGAAAGCCGGCAAGCCCGGGCTGGAAATCTTCCACGCCGCCCTGAAAGAAGTCTCCCCCTCCATGGAAGTGCGCCCCCGCCGCGTGGGCGGCGCCACCTACCAGGTGCCGATGGAAGTTGAACCCGAGCGCCAGTTTGCGCTGGCCACCCGCTGGCTCATCAGCGCCATCCGGGCCCGCTCTGGCAAGACCCTGGCTGAAAAATTGGCCGCCGAACTGCTGGAAGCCGCCAGCGGGCAGGGTGCCTCCGTGCGCAAGCGCGAAGAATCCCACCGCATGGCCGAAGCCAACCGCGCCTTTTCGCACTACCGCGTCTAGTCGCCTACTATAAATATTTGTCTGGAATTGGTGAATTCGAATGAGTGTGAGCGTCCCGCTGGAAAAACTTAGAAATATCGGCATCATTGCCCATATTGATGCCGGAAAAACCACCACCACCGAGCGGATCCTGTTCTATACCGGTAAAACGCATCGGATTGGTTCCGTTGACGACGGCACCACCGTGACCGACTGGATGGAACAGGAACGCGAGCGTGGCATTACCATCGTTTCCGCGGCCGTCACCGCCGAGTGGAAGGGCTATGTCATCAACGTCATTGACACCCCTGGCCACATCGACTTCACTGCCGAAGTCCAGCGCTCCCTGCGCGTGCTGGATGGCGGTGTGGTCGTCTTTGATGCCGTGCAGGGCGTTGAACCCCAGTCCGAAACCGTCTGGCGTCAGGCCGACCGTTACGGCGTGCCGCGCATCTGTTTCGTCAACAAGATGGACCGTGTCGGCGCCTCATTTGAGCGCACCATTGACAGCATCCGCGAACGCCTCGGCGCCACCGCCATCCCGGTCCAGTTGCCCATCGGCAGTGAATCCGAATTTCAGGGCGTCATTGACCTCCTGGATATGAAAGCCATCCTCTGGCAGGATGAAACCGGCGCCGCCCCCATTGAAACCGAAATCCCCGCTGACCTGCGCGCCGCCGCTGAAGCCGCCCGCGAGCAGATGATTGAAGCCATCGCCGAGCACGATGATGACCTCACCCTCAAATATCTTGAAGGCGAAGCCATCACCACCGAAGAACTCAAAGCCGGCCTGCGCAAAGCCGTCGTTGGCAGCAAGGCCGCCGCTGTATATTGCGGCTCCTCCCTCAAGAACAAAGGCGTCCAGCCCGTGCTGGATGCGGTCATTGACTACCTGCCCTCCCCGCTGGATGTGCCGCCGGTCAAAGGCCTGCACCCCAGAACCGAAGAAGAACTGCTGCGCGGCCCCAGCAACGATGAGCCCACCAGCGCCCTGGTTTTCAAAATCGTTTCCGACCCCTATGTCGGCCGGTTGGCTTACTTCCGGGTGTATTCGGGCAAAGTCACTTCCGGCAGCAGCGTTTTCAATTCCACCAAAGGCAAGCGCGAACGCATTGGCCGCATGGTGCGTATGTACGCCGATCGTCGTGAAGATGTGGAAGAAGTGGTTGCTGGCGACATTGCCGCCATTCTCGGCCTCAAAGATTCCATCACCGGCGATACCCTCTGCGATGAAAGCCACCCGATTGTGCTGGAAAGCATCCAGTTCCCCGACCCCGTGATTTCCATCGCGGTCGAACCCAAGACCGCCGCCGACCAGGACAAAATGGCTGAAGCCCTGCGCCGCCTCGCCGAAGAGGACCCCACCTTCCAGGTGCGCAGCGACCACGAAACCGGCCAGACCGTAATTGCTGGCATGGGCGAACTGCACCTTGAAATCCTCGTTGACCGTATGCAGCGCGAATTCAAAGTCCAGGCCAACGTGGGTAAACCGCGCGTTTCCTACCGCGAAACCATCACCCGCGCCGTAGACAAAGCCGAACACCGCTACTCCAAGCAGACCGGCGGTCGCGGCCAATTCGGCCATGTGGTCTTTGCCATGGAGCCCAACGAACCCGGCAAAGGCATTGAATTCGAAAACAACATCGTTGGCGGCGTGATTCCCAAAGAGTTCATCAATGCCATTGAAAAAGGCATGCGCGAAGCTACCGAGGCTGGCGTGGTCGGCGGTTACCCTGTTGTAGATGTCAAAGTCTCCCTCTATGACGGCTCTTACCACGAAGTCGACTCCAATGAAATGGCCTTCAAAATGGCTTCCTCCATGGCCTTCAAAGAAGGCATGCACATCGGCAAGGCCGTGCTGCTGGAGCCGATGATGAAAGTCGAAGTCGTTGTCCCGGAAGAATACCTCGGCGACGTCGTGGGCCAGTTGAGCGCCCGCCGGGGCGAAGTCCAAGGTATGGAAATGCGCCCCGGCAATGCCCAGGCCATCCGCGCCATGGTCCCCCTCGCCGAAATGTTCGGCTACGCCACTGAATTACGCTCGGCCACCAAAGGCCGCGGCGTCTTTACCATGGAGTTTGACCACTACCAGCGCGTTTCTGAAGCGCAGGCCGAACTCATCCGTTCCGGCGCCTAGCCGGCCGTATCCATCCGCACTGATTGAGTATTTGTAAGGAGAACCCATATGGGCAAGGAAAAGTTTGACCGCAGTAAACCGCACTTGAACGTCGGGACGATGGGACACATCGACCACGGCAAAACGACCCTCACGGCGGCCATCACCAAGGTGGCAGCGTTGATGGGTGGCGGGCAGTTCAAAGCCTAC
>JANJTX010000174.1 GCA_024710875.1 Anaerolineales bacterium
GTTTCCGGCGACTGGCGCGGGACTTTGAACGCACCCCGGATGTCTTGCGCGGGTTGCACTTTGTGGCATTTGCCATTCTGATGCTGCAAAACTTCACAAAAACTATGGCTCATATCGTTTGAAGTGCATAACAGGCTCTAGACCCGGCGGAGGGCAACCCATCAGATTTATCATGGACCTGATTTTCAGAATACACAATAAATGAAAACACCAGAATTAGTGAGAGTCCGACCATTTATAGTACAAGAACCGATTGCGGAATTTCATCACCCGAGCGGGTTGCTAAGTATTTCTAGCAATCAAAAAGAGGATGGGATAGCGGGATTTTATCAGCACATTCAAAACAACCTATGTGTATTTTATAGATTTCAGGATCGCGTATTCCTATACCTTAGTGGCGAGGCCATTGAAATCAATGACCAGGTGCGATTAGAAATAAAGCCAGTTCTTACAAGTTTTGGACGATTTCAGAAGTTTGTAATAGTTGTTGACGACAAAATTTCCGAGATTTTTATATACAGAAAGCCCAAGAGATATCTTTTCCACTGGCTTGATTTAACGCCATTTACGGACAATGAAGATCTGGATTTTTTATTATTTATTCATAACGTAGTAGCAGATTCAGATAGACTGAACTGGGTTTTACAAAAAACTTAGCAATAAGCTTGCTTCATTATGTAATAGCTCTAATGCTATATTGTAGTCAACTAATCTCGCCAAGCCCGCATCTGGCTTCGTTTACCTGTAATTCGCGTTTTACAACCTCTTTACAACTAATTCACAATCTGTTTACAGCGTACCATTAGAGTCAATCTGGCGCCCCCTACAAGACTCTGGCTAGCTTCTTACGGCAGTGAAGGTCGTCTTGCGCTTGTTTATTGAGCGCAACTCGACCGACCGAGACCGTGCAATTAAGATTAGAGCGTAGGGAACCACTCGGCGATAGGCCGAGTGCGCGCCAAAAACGGGGGCTGCAACCAGCAAGGGGGAGTGTGAAAAGTTCAGAATCCGGGTAACCGGGCCAGTTCACCGCGCCTTACACATCCTTCAGCGAGGGGTTCAGCACCCGGTCGAGGGCGTAGCCCAGCAGGGCAAACCCCAAGCCGGTGAGCAGCAGCAGGCCGAGCGGCTGCAAGACCCAGAAGCGCGAGCCGTAACTCACGCCGCTGTTGATGGCTTCGTAAATCACTTTGCCCCAGGTGGGGTAAATCGTGCGGATGTTGAACATGCCCAGCGTGGCTTCCAGAAACACGAAAGCCGGGATGAGCGCAATCAGTTGGGGGATGATGACCGGGAAGATGCGCGGCAGCATGTAGCCGAAGATGATGCGGGCATTGGAGGCGCCGTAGGCCCGCGCCGACTCAATGTACGGCTCGGAAATCACCTGCAGGAACGCCGCCCGGAAGGTCTTGAGCGGGCTGCCAAAGGCTGAAAGCAGGATGATGAAGGCCAGAATCGTCCACAGGCTGACGCCAAAGTAGGAATAAATGACCACGCTGATGGCCAGCACCGGCAGGATCAGGTTGGCATCCGCCACGCGCTGGATGATGGTATCCGCCCAGCCGCGATACCACACACCGATGGCGGCGGCGCTCATGGAAACCGCCACCGTGAGGGTCGCGCCCAGCAGGCCGAAGATGAGGGCAAAGGGCATGCCCCACAGCAGCGGCAGAATCAGGTCGCGGCGGAACATATCCGTACCGGCCACGCCGTAAGTCTGGCCGAGGAGCACCAGTTCGGCATCCAAGTCGGCTGCGGGTTCAAAGAACAGGGCATCAATTTCCAGCACATAGCGGCCGGTCTGCAGTGGCTCGGTGCCCAGCGGGCCGCTGAACAGCCACAATTTCGGCAGAGCGGCATCCGGCTGGTCGGCCAGGTCGGGGCGCAGGGCGCGCGCCTGGGTGAAGCCGCGCGGCCCGCGGAAAACATGCTCGGTAAGGCTCACGCGGTCTGCGCCCCCCAGCGAGAGCTGGTTCAGTTCCACTCGCTCGCCATCCGGCAGGGTCCAACTCCAGAACACAAACGGGCGCTTACCAGAAAACTGCGGGTAAAAATAGAGCAGCACTTCTTCGGGTGGCAGGTCGTAGGAGTAGTCAAAGGCCAGTTGCAGGATAACTTTGGTGTTGCCATCTGCCTGGGTGGTTACGGTTTTGGTGATGTCCGGGCCGGGCTGGCGGCTGTCCACAAACTGCTGCGAGAGCAGGTTCCGGCCCTGTACATCCGCCACCCAGCCGGGCTGGGCCAGGCGCGGCACTTCAATCCGGCCGGTCACCGAGCTCACCCGCCACTGGTCGGCGATATCGGCATACGGCAGGGTGATGACCGCCGTCAGGGAGCCGAAGATGAGCAGGCTGACGATGACCAGCCCAACCAGAGCGGTCGGGTAGCGTAATAGTTCGCCAAATACCGCGCCGCCGCGTTTGGCACCAGCCGCCAAGGCCTGGCGCAGGTCATCCAACCGGGTGAGCCATTGGCCGGCGCTGCGGCGCGGCCGAGTGGGCGGCTGCCAGGCCGGGGCGCGCCGCCACAGGCCGCGCCGCAACCGGGCCTCGCGACCCTCCGGGCTGTGCTGGTCGAGCCGGATGCGCGGGTCCAGGAGGGCGTAGGCAAAATCCAATATTAGGACGGTAAACGCCAGGATGTAGCCAAACAGCACCACCAGGCCGACAGTCATCACCATCTCGCCGGGAAACATGCTCTCGCCAAAGAAATGGGGCAACGAACGGATGAACAATTGGCCGATGCCCGGCCAATCAAACACGATTTCAAGCGCAATGGTCGTTTGCCAGAAGCCTACCAGCGTGAGGGCAAAACTGGTGAGGATGAACGGCGCCGCCGAGCGCAGAATGTATTTGCGTTGGATGGTGCGGGCATGCAGGCCTTTGGCTTTGGCCAGTTCCACATAGTCTTCGTTGGCGTAGACCAGCAGGTACGAACGCCAGGTGAAGACCAACTGAAACAACTGGCTTAACACAATCGCCGCCACCGGGAGGATCAGGTGACGCAGGAGGTCCAGGTTTTGGCCGAGGGGCGAAACATCGGTGATGATGCCGCGCATGCCGCTGACCGGCAACAAGCGCAGTTCAATGGCGAAGATAACCACCAGTAGCAGGCCCAGCACCCAGGAAGGGATCGACGAAACCGGGGCGAGCAGGGACATCAGCCGGTCCAGCCACGAGCCGTAATGGCGGCTAACGAACAGGGCCAGCGGAATGCCGAACAGAAAAATTAACAGATTGGAAGCGCCCACCAGTAACAGCGTATTGGGCAGATGAGAGAAGATGATGGCACGCGCCGAGGTATCCTCCTCCTGAAACCAACCGCGGGTGCGGAAAGAAGTAAATTGCACATCGCCCCAATCCAGCCGAAGCGAGTTGAGGGTGTAGCGCAGGTGGCGCTGCAGGAAAGGGTCGTTCAGGCCGAGTTCATCGGCCAACTCCAGACGGATCTGGTCCAGCTCGGCGCGGCGATCTTCGCTCACGGCGCTGCCGGCCGGGCCATAAATGGTGCGCCAGCGGCTGGTCGCCATGGTGTTGATTTTGCTTTCGAGGCTGGAATCGAGCTGGCCAGTATGATTGGCGGCAACGACGGTGAGAAAAATGCCCGTAAAAAGCGTAAGGCCGACGGTCAGAAATCGCCGGCCAAAGTAGCGCAGGAAGCGGAGGAAGTCGGTGAGGTAAGCGCGCAGTGACATGGGCAGAATGGAGTACGAATACTATATCACGGCAAGAATTGTGCACTTTTGGGATATAGATTAATGAAAATTAAGAAATTATTTGCGGCACGCGACATTGAAACAGGAGGTGGAGACGCCGGCCGGTGTGGACGACAGACAACCCGGCTTACGGCGCCGAAAGGTACGCCGCGCAGGTTTCCTCGTAATCGCGAATCCCGCCCAGGTACTGGCCCCACTCGGTCTGGCTCAAATTACGGTTCACCTGCTGGCACAACAAGCGCGGCGCGCCAGCAAAATCCACGCTCCACAAAATCACCACATTGTCTGAACTGCCGGTCAGAATCGCCTTATTGTCCGGGCTGAACGCCACAGTATTCACCGAGGCTTCGTGGCCGGTCAGGCGTGCGATTTGCAGGCCGGTGGCCACATTCCACAGATAAATGGTCTTGTCTTCGCTGACCGTGACCAGCATCTGGCCATCCGGGCTGAAAGCGGCGCCATGCACCCAGTCGTTGTGGCCTTCAAAGGTGTACACCAGCGTGGTGGTTACTACCAGTTGGTTGGTTTCGGAGCCCACCTGCTGGTTCAGTTTCCACAGGCGGGCGGTATGGTCGTCGGTGGTGGTGGTCACCAGGTGGGTGCCGTCCGGGCTGAAGGCGGTGAACAACACCTGGTTGCCGGTTAACTCCTCGCCTTCCTCGGCCAGGCGCGGGTGGGGGATAAACCGCCCCATCTCGGCCCCGCTGGCCGTATTCCAAAAAATCACCTGGCCATCCCAGCCGGCGCTGGCAAGGATGCTGCCCTGCGGACTGAAAGCCACCCAGCGCACAAAGGCGCTATGCCCCAGCAGGCGGGTAATGTCATTGGTTTCCAGGTTCCACAGCAGTACGGAGTTGTCGCCGTTGATGCCGCCAGCAGCCACCCGTTTTGCATCCGGGCTGAGCGCGGTGGTAAAGAACTGTGAACCGGCTTCCTGGTAGGTTTGCAGGGGCGTGCCGGTGGTGGCAGCCCAGGTTTGCAAGGTGCCGCCGGTATCGGCCGTGACCAGCGTTTGTCCATTGGCAGAAATATCCAGCCCAAAGACCGAGCCGCTGGCCTGAATGGGCGCCAGGCTGGTCTGGCCGCTGGCGCGGTCCCATACCTGCAGCCGGCCATCCTGCCCACCGGAGAAAAACACCGCCCCGGTGGGGTTGAAGACCACCCGGCGCACCGGGGCGACATGCCCGGTGTAACTGCCATACCCGCTGCTGCGGGTCCGCCAGATGATGATATTGGTGTCGTAACTGGCGCTGGCCACCTGCGTGCTGTCCGGGCTGAAGGACAGGTCGTTCACCCAATTGGTGTGGGCAACCAGCTCCTGGGCCAGGGCCGGTTGGCTGCCGGTCAGGTCCCAGAGCAGAATGCGCTGGTCTTCGCCACCCGAGGCCAGCCAGCGGCCGTCCGGGCTGATGGCCATGGCGCGCACATTGCTGCGGTGGCCGGTTAGTTCAAATTGCAGGTCGCCGCCGTTTACCCGCCACACCCGCACCAGCGTATCGCGGCCGGTGGAGAACAACTGACTGCCATCCGTGGAAAAAACCAACCCATTGACTTCGTTGGCGTGGCCTTCCAGGCGGCGCTGGATAATGTGGTTTTGCAAATTCCAGAGGAACAACTCGCCATTCAGCGAGCCAGAGGCCAGCCAGCGGCCGTCCGGGCTGATGGCCAGCGAGAGCGCATCGGCGCCATGTGTCTGGGGTGGCTCGGCCAGGTCAAAGCCCGGCAGGCTCCAGAACAGCACCCGGCCGTCGGCCCCAGCGCTGGCGAGGGTTTCGCCATCCGGGCTGAAGGCAAGGGCATTCACCGCCCCGCCAGCCTGGAGCCGGTGGGCCAGTTCCTGGGCGTCCATATCCCAGACGAAGACATTGCCGAGCGAATCACCAATGGCCAGCCAGCGGCCATCCTGGCTGGGGGCCAGCGCCAGGATGTCGCCCACATCACTCATCGCCAGCAGGCCGTAGGGCTTGCGGGTGAGCAGGTTCCACAGGTAGAGTTCGCGCCCTGCGCCGCCGGAAACCAGCCAGCGGCCGCGCGGGTCATAGGCTACGGCGAAGACCGTATTCTCTGGTTCGGAGAGGAAGGTATAAAGGGCCGGGTATTTGGCCAGGGTGGTGAGCAGGCTGGTGCGGGTTTCCAGGTCATCGCGCACCTGGTAGCCCTGCACACTCAGGAGCATGGCAAGGGCCGGGTTGCTATCCAGATTATTGACCGCCTGCACCGCCAGTTGGCGCGAAAGCGCGATCTGGGTTTGCTGGACGGCTTCGCGCCACGCAAACAGGGCCGCCACGGCCAAAACCAGAGTCAGCGCCAGGCCCACACTGGTGGCAATCAGCTGGTTGCGCTGGCGGGCGCTTTCGTGCCGCCGGCTGGCCAGCAGGTAGTCGGTTTGCAGTTGGGTGGGAGCGGGGAGGCGTTTGGGGCTGGAGGTGCTCATCCAGGATTCAGCCGCTTCCAGGTCTGCGCCGCGCAGCAGGTAGCTGGAGTCGCGTTCTTTGCGCGACCAGGTCAGGGCGCGCTCCTGCAGGCGGGTGTGGCCTTTGACCCAGTCCAGGTCGGTCATCATCGCCGCCACCATGTCCTGCACGGCCTGTTCAAAGGGGTCTTCCGGCCGGATGTACACCCACTGGTGAGCGGAGAGCGCGCCGGGCAGGGCATCCATCTGTTTCTTGCGCGGCATGCGGTGCAGTACCGGCACTAGGCGTTTGTTGTTCTGGACCGCGATTTCCAGTTCTTTCATGCAATATTCGGAAGTCAGCGAGTCGGGCGTAATGATGAAGATGAAGGCATCCGATTCTTCAATCGCCGCCACGATTTCCGCCATCCAGTTGGAGGTCAGCGGGATGCTGTCCCAGTCGGCCCACAGGTCCAGCTGGTTCTGGTTCAAATGCCCATGCAGCTGCCGCGCAAACTCGCCATCTTTACGAGAATACGAGAGAAAGGCCTTGGTGGTGGTCGTGATCTTATTTGCCATGCACTTTGCGCTACCGGGCGCGTTGAACTGGCGTCCGCCGGATTAAATGGAAAGTGAGTGTGCCGTTTTCGTTTATCAATCTAAGTGCCCGTACTGTTGCTGTAATACGCCTCACTTTATTGTACCAATTTTTGGCCTTCCTAAGAAGATGTTTAATGAGTTCTATAGGCAAAATTAAAAGGAGCCTTTGATGTCGAAATTAGAATGACATTCGCGCGTAGGGGCGCCCTGCAGGTCGCCCCTACCAGATTAGATGCTATTCAAGGGTTTCTCAAACGCTCTCTATGTATCCCGGCGCGCCTCTAAAATCAAAATTGGGCTGCGGGCGGTAAACGGCTGACGGGCATAGCCGCCATAGGCCGCCGGGTGGAATCCGGCAGCGGCCAGTTCAGCCAGCAGGGCGGCGGTGGGGGTCAGGTGGTGGCAGACCTCGGCCGAGTGGCGCTGCACCTGGCCGTCCGGCAGTAGATGGTCGTACTGCCAGCGCACCCGCAGTTCGTCCCCCTGCCGTTGCCAGCCACTGGAGACCTGCACCGGGTTGCCGCTGTGGGGGTGGGTAAAGGAGTCTTCCACTTCGTCTTCTGAATCGTCCAGCGCCAGCAGGGCGGCCGGGTTGGGCAGGCTGGCAGCGAACACGCCGCCGGGAGCCAGCCGCGAATGCAGGCCAGCCAGCAGACGCGCCCGTTCGCCCGCCGTGAGCGTAGAGTAGGTATTGCAGGGCATCAGGGCCGCGGCCAGTTTTCCAGCCAACGGCAAAGCGGTGAAGTCCGCCCGGATAACCGGCGGCAGTTGCCCGCCCGCGGTTTGGCGCAGAATTTCCAGCGCCGCCGGGTCGCGGTCGACCCCGATGACCGCGCCACCAGCGCGCGCCAGCGGCCACAGCACCCGCCCGCTACCACAGCCCAACTCCAGCAGGCGGCCGGGGTGTTCGGCCTGCAACCCCAGCCAGTAGGGCAGGTCGTCCAGTTCATTTTCGTGCTGGGCATGGATGAGGGCCGCGAGTTCCAGAGTCATGGGCAGGATTATACGGCAGGCGCGGCTTGCATTCCGTCCGCGAACCGTTTATACTCCACCCGGCATTCACGCCTTCGGGGCGTAGCGCAGTCCGGTTAGCGCACCGCGTTTGGGACGCGGGGGTCGGAGGTTCGAATCCTCTCGCCCCGACAAATCAATAACACAGAGACCGCCATGAAAACCAAAACCACTCATCCCCAGATTAAGCTCATCTTCGGCGCCAAATATGATGGCGTGGTAGATGCCGTCCACTATGCCCGCGGCGGCAAAATTGACTGGGTGCGAGCCTACGAACGCCGCGGCCCGACCTGGTCTGACCATGTCCTGCTGGACCGCGCCGCACTGGTTGCCCGCCTGAAAGCCGGCAAACGCTTCTACACCGGGGCGCGCCAGGTCTTCGAAGCCAGCGAATTCACCCTCGGCAAACGCCTGGTCCTGGTGGGCGAAGCCATCTGCACTGAAGGCGCGGCCGCAGACAAAGGCGACCAACTGGAGGGTCTGCCCGCCCTCTAAGCCCGATGGGCAAGCGTCGGGAAACCGAAGGTTGACTCGCACTCCATCATTCGCTATACTGGATGTAAGCAACCAATGGAGGTATCACCGCCATGCGAGTAGATCATACAAAGAAAGAAGTTCTCACCGCCACTTAAGGCACGCGCGACTTGCGCGTGCCTTTTTTATTCACTACCGGAAAAGGAGCACAACCATGGATAACGGAATGGTCCGCAAGTACGAAAAAGCCAAACAATACGCCGAAGAACGCAGCCGCATCCACGTCCGCAGCCTCACGGTTGATTTTGACGGCACCAACAACCCTCACACGGTCACTTTCAATGAAGGCCAGTGGCAATGTGACTGTGAATATTTCCTGCTGCACCAGCGTTGCAGCCATACCATGGCGCTGGAAATCATTTTGGATGAGATGCTGCCCGAGGCGGTGTAGCCAACCCCACCCCTGACCAATAAAAATGCGCCCTCGCAAAGAAGGCGCATTTTTGTTTATTAACGCTGCCGGGTAGCGGCCACTAACCATCTGCAAGGGCAACCCGGCTTAATCGATATAGATTGGACTACTTAAGCGGCTTCGTTATCCATAAAGGGGAAGTCGCTGATGCGGAAGAACCCCAATTCGCTGCTGAAGCCGAGGTCATCCAGCGGGATGAATTCGCCCCGGTCAGTAAACAGGGCGCCTTCCGCACCGCCCTGGGTCTCTATCTTGATGGCTTCGCCGTTTTTGATGTGCTCTTCGAGGAATTTTTTGATTTTCATGGCGCGCTCCTCCCGCTTATTTTATACTAAAATTTGGCGCATTAAATCAAAAAGACCGGTGCGGGCCGGCCTTTTTTGCATCTGGCGGAGAGGGTGGGATTCGAACCCACGGTGACCATAAGCCACAACAGTTTTCGAGACTGCCCCATTCGTCCACTCTGGCACCTCTCCGAGCGAGTGCGTATTATACCTGAACTTACCCGGCGGCCTACACTTCCACCGTATCGCCGCGGGCCGGGAAGTGGATTTTATCGCCCGCCAGGCCCCAGTTGGTCAGCGCTTCGGTCAGGCCATCCGCCCCGCGTTGCTCGCCGTGAACCAGGTAGACGTTCTCCAGTTGCGGCTTGAGGCGCAGGGCGTAGTCGCGCAACAGGTCCTGCCCGGCATGGGCCGAGAAGCCCTGCACCCGCTCCACATTAATCGCTACATCAAACGGCTCGCCGAAGATGCGCACTTTTTTCTCGCCTTCCTGCAGGCGGCGGGCAAGGGTGTGCGGCGCCACCCACGAGACCAGCAACAGGGTGCTTTTGGGGTCGTGGATATTGTTGCGCAGGTGGTGCAGAATGCGCCCGTTTTCCATCATGCCGCTGGCCGAAATGATAATCATCGGCTCGTGGCGGTCATTCAGGGCTTTGCTTTCTTCCACCGAGCGGATGTAGGTCAGCATGTCGAAACCGAGGGCCGCCCGCTGGGCGCTATCATCCACCATCGCTCGCGCTTCGGCGTCAAAACACTCCGGGTGCTCGCGGAACACGTCCGTTACGCTCACCGCCAGCGGGCTGTCCACAAAGACGGGTACGCGCGGCAGGTCGCCGCTGTTCATCAGGCGGTGGATACCGTACACCAGTTCCTGGGTGCGCCCCACGGCAAACGCCGGAATAAGCACTTTGCCGCCCCGTTTAAGGGTGGCGTTCAGTTTATAGGCCAGGTCTTCGCGGGCCTGGTCGGGCGATTCATGCTGGCGGTCACCGTAGGTGCATTCCATAATCAGCGTTTCGGCGTCGTAGGGCATGACCGGGTCATTGATTATCGGCAGGTCATTGCGGCCAATGTCGCCGCTGAACCACAGCTTATGGGTTTTGCCCTTTTCTTCAACTTCAATGTGCATGCTGCACGAGCCGAGGATATGCCCGGCTTCCACCAGTTTCACCCGTATGCCCGGCAGGGGTTCAAAGGTCTTGTCCAGCGATTCTTTTGTGAAATGCGTCATGGCGGTTAAGGCATCCGCCTCGGTGTAGAGCGGCTCCACCGGCGGCTCACCGGCTTTGGCGCGGCGCTTGTTCACGAACCGCACATCGTATTCCTGTATGCGCCCGGAGTCGGCCAGCATCAGTTCGCACAGGCTGGTTGTGGCGGCGTGGGCGTGAATCTGGCCCTTGAAGCCCAGCTTGACCAGGTTGGGCAGGTTGCCGGCATGGTCAATGTGGGCGTGCGAGAGCACCACCGCATCCACCTGATTGGGCGGAAAGCGAAACTCGGAGTTCATGCGGTAGGTATCAGCACGCCGGCCCTGGAACAGGCCGCAATCCAATAACAGGATTTTGCCATTCGCTTCTATATAATGGGCCGACCCGGTCACGGTTTGGGCTGCGCCCCAGAAGTGGATTCTCATGTGGTGGCCTCCCCGGCTTTCTGGATGGTTTCAAGGATTTCTGTGCCGTACTCGCCAAAGCGGTAGGGCAGGCTGTGCATCAGCTCGGCCAGCGCGGCGGCGGTGGGCGGCGCTTCATGGGCGATGCTTTCGAGTACATCGCGCGGCAGGATGATGTCGCTCTCGACCCCCAGTTCGCGCGCCCGCGTCTTGCGCCATTCCTTCAGGGCTTCCATGCGTTCCTGAGCGGCTTCATCATAAGCCGGGCGGCGCGGCGGGTAGTGCGGCTTGTCCTGCAAACCGGCCTTAACCGCCGCCAGCAGGGCGCGCCCGTGGCGGCGTACGTTCGGTTCGGTCATGCCGGGCAGGCGGCGCAGGTCGCGCTCGGTGGCGGGCTCGGCCGCGGCGATAGCGGTCAGGGTATTGTCGCCCAGCACCTTGAACAGCGGCAGGTCGCGCTGTTCGGCCTTCTGGTGGCGGTAGGTAGCCAGCCGCATGAGCACCGCGCATTGCTGGGGGCTTAAATCGCGCACGCCCTTAATGCGCCAGATGTTCAGTTCCGGGGTGCTGGGCGGGGCGCCGTTGGCCTGTGCCAGCCGCCGGAAGTCCTCGGCTGCCAGCGGCCAGCGGCCGCTGCTTTCCAGTTCCGGCTTCAGGCGGTTACGCAGGTCTATCAGGTAATGGATATCCAGTTGGGCGTATTCCAGCATGCCTTCTTTGAACGGCCGCTGGCCCCAGTCGGCCCGCTGGTGTTTCTTGGTCTGCTCCACCCCGAACTCCTCGGCCAGCAGGTCGGCCAGCCCGATTTTCGGGCGTGCCAGGATGCGGGCGGCCTGCATTGTGTCAAATACGTTGGCAAAGGTAAAGCCATAATCGCGCTTGAGGGTCAGCAGGTCGTACTCCGCGGCGTGGAAGATGACTTCAATTGCCGGGTCGGCGAACACCGGTCCCAGCGGCCCCAGGTCAGCCACTGCCAGCGGGTCTATCAGGTAGTCGGCCTGGGGCGTGGCGATTTGCACCAGGCACACCCGCTCGCGAAAGGCGTACAGGCTGTTCGATTCCGTATCCACCCCCAGAATCGGGTGGCGCGCCAGTTCGGCGGCCAGTTCGGCCAGGGCGGCGGGCGTTTCAATCAATTTCGCAGGGGGCAGGGCAGGCATAGGTGCTGGAATTATAGTCCATGACGCGGCGGCCCCCGGTTATAGGGTAGAATCTTCGGCTCTATGAACAAGTTGACGCGTTTCCTGACCTTCACGCTGGCGCTGGGGTTTGCCCTGGCGGCCTGCCAACCCGCCCCTCCGGCAGCCGCCCCCGCGGTGCCTACCGCCACGCTCGCCCCCACCCTGACCGCTGGCCCCAGCCCTACGCCGCTGCCCACCCGGGACGCTTTCTTACCGGCCGAGGAAGTGCCGTACATCGCCCAGACTGGCGATACCCTGCCGGCGCTGGCGCGGCGTTTCAATACCAGCGTGGCCGAAATCCGGGCTGCCAACCCGGTCATCCCGGAGGTCGTTACGACCCTGCCGCCCGGCTTCCCGATGAACATCCCCGTCTATTACCGCAGTTTCTGGGGCTCGCCCTTCAAAATCATGCCGGACAGTTTCTTTATTTATGGCCCATTAGCGATTGACTTTGATACGGCCGCCTTCGTGGCGGAACAGCCCGGCTGGCTCAACGGCTATGTGGAATACGCCGCCGGTCTCAACCGCAGCGGGGCGGACATCGTCGACTATGTGGCGATCAATTTCAGCATCAGCCCGCGCGTGTTGCTGGCCCTGCTGGAATACGAAGCCGGGGCGCTTTCCAACCCGGCCCTGCCAGCGGCGCGGGCCGAGTTCCCGCTGGGCTACGAATCCTTTCAACACCGCGGCCTGTACTTGCAACTGGTGTGGGCGGCCAACCGCCTCAACAACGGCTACTATGCCTGGCGCACCGGCGACCTGCTGGAATTCACTCTGGCAGATGGCAGCCTGGAGCGCCCCGACCCGTGGCTGAATGCCGCCACGGTTGCTTTTCAACACTTTTACCACCGCGCCCCGCTGGCCCGCTTCCGGGCCGCCACCGGGCCGGACGGCCTGGCCGCCACCCTCGGCACACTGTACGGCGACCTGTGGGCGCAGGATGTGCCGCACATCTCCGGCAGTCTGGAACAGCCGACCTTCACCCTGCCCTTCCCGCTGGGCGAGTTGTGGGCGCACACCGGCGGGCCGCATGCCGGCTGGGGCACCGGCGCGCCGTTGGCCGCCCTGGATTTTGCGCCGCCGGACGATGCCGAAATCTGCCATACCAGCGCAGCCTGGGCTACGGCGGTGGCCGCCGGCCTGGTGGTGCGCACCGATACCGGCCTGCTGGTCCTGGATCTGGATATGGATGGCGATGAACGCACCGGCTGGGTGGTGTTCTACCTGCACCTGGCCGCCTACGAGAAAGCCCCGCTGGGGGCGGTGCTGGCCCAGGGTGACCGGGTCGGGCATCCCTCCTGTGAGGGCGGCACGTCCACCGGCGCCCACATACACATTGCCCGCAAGTACAACGGGGAATGGCTGGCGGCTGACTTTGCCCTGCCGTTTGTGATGGAAGGCTGGCTGCCGCTGGCAGGCAGCCAACCCTACGAAGGCCAGCTCACCCGCAACGGGCAGACGGTGCGCGCCTGTGTGTGTTCGGACTCGTCCACCTGGCTGCGGGCCGAAACCCCGCCCGAAGGGCAGTAAGGCCGCGGGTGCCGGCGTGAGGGTTCCGCCGCCGTTAAAACGGCTTAAACATCATCAGCCACACGATTGCCACAAACCCGCCCAGACCAATCACCAGCATTTCCATGGGGCGGGTCTTGGCAATCGCCGCCAGCACTTCTTCCAGCGGGCGGGGCGGTTCAGGGGCTTTCCAGTTGCCATTTAAATTGTACGGTTGCCCCAGCATGCGCCGGATGCTATGGTAGCTTGGCCCACCCGCCGCGAACATCCAGACCGCCTGGCCCAGCAAAATCACCAGCGAGGCCCACACCCAGCCAGTCCCCCACCAGCGGCCCATAAAAGCGGTGATGATGCCCGCCACCAGCAAGACCAGCAGCGAGAGCATCATCACCGGCCAGGTAGTTGCAGATAAATCCAGCATGGCCTTGATGCGTTCGGCTTCTTTCTCCTGCTTCAATCGGAAGGACAGAAAGACCGCCACCCCATGACCGAGCAAAAAGAAAAACCCGGCCAATACATGGATGAACTTTAACCACAAGTACAAACTTGCCATCGCCTCTTCCTCCTGCAAAATGGTGTTCGGGGGGTAAAACCCCTCGCCAGAAGGGTAGATGCGAGGCAATCTTGACAGACACTTGTGAAATTTCTTATTATTTAGATGAATTTGATTAAGCGCAAATGGGGTTTGTGGGAGCCGTGTTATCCTGCTCACAAAGACGGCCCCACCCTGCTTTTTGGAGCGATTCATGCCTGACTCCGTTGCTTCTTCGTCGCCCCTTAGCCGCCGCTGGCTGGCGCTGGCCCTGCTGTTGGGGGTGTTTTTTGGCTTGAGCGCCTTTACCTTCGCCTACGCTGAGGGCACGTCCTACCTCTCCAATGACCCCAATACCTGCGTGAACTGCCATGTCATGCGGCCGCAATTTAACGCCTGGGCCAAGGGCAGCCACCAGAATGTCGCTACCTGCAACGACTGCCACACCCCGCACACCTTTTTTGCCAAATGGTTTGTCAAAGGGGTGAATGGCTTTAACCACAGCCGGGCCTTTACCGCTGGGAACTTTCACGAGCCGATTCAGATTACCGAGTTCAACCGCCAGGTGGCTCTGGCCAACTGCCAGGACTGCCACGCCAGCCTGGTGAGCCAGGTGGCACAGGCCCCCCACGGAGAACTGGACTGCCTGACCTGCCATACGGGCATCGGGCATGATGACTGATATTCAGGAGACCACACCATGAAGAACGCATTGCTCAACCGGCAAAACCTGATTTACGCCCTGGTATTTGGCGGGGCGGTGCTGTTCACCCTGGCGGTGGCGGCGTTGCTGGCGAACATCAACCAGCGCAAGGCCGAGGCCGCCCTGACCGGATTTGTCGTGCAGCCCATTCCGGCGGGTGAAATTGACCCGGCAGTGTGGGGCGTAAACTACCCGCTGCAATACGAGCGTTTTCTGATGACTGAACGCAGCGATACGGAAACCCCTTACGGCGGCTCGGTGAACTACAGCAAGCTGGAGCGCTACCCGGCGATGATCCGCATCTGGGCCGGCTATGCCTTCAGCAAGGACCACAACGAAGAGCGCGGCCACTTCTATGCCCAGATTGACCAGCAGAACACCCAGCGCGTCAAACTGGTGGAGCAACCCGGAGCCTGCATCAACTGCCACTCCGGCAATGCCCCGGCCCTGATTGCCGAACTGGGCTGGGAATCTTTCAACAAAACGCCGTATAACGACTTGGTCGGTCAACTGGAACATGGCTCGGTATGCGCCGACTGCCACGACCCGAACACGATGGCCCTGCGCATCACCCGCACGGCTTTTATCAATGCCATGGAAACGCGCGGGATTGACCTGGAGCAGGCCACTCGCCAGGAAATGCGCACCTATGTCTGCGCGCAATGCCATGTGGAGTATTACTTTGCGGGCGAGAACAAGGTATTGACCTTCCCGTGGGAACTCGGGCTGAACATCGACCAGATTTCCGAGTACTACGCTTCCTACGGCTTCAAGGACTGGACGCATGCCGAAACCGGTGCGCCGATGATTAAAATCCAGCACCCCGAATTCGAGATGTGGAGCACCAGCCTGCATGCCGCCAACGGCGTGGCCTGCGCCGACTGCCACATGCCCTTCATCCGTGAGGGCAGCGTGAAAGTGTCTGACCACTGGCTACGCAGCCCGCTGACCAACCTGGCTGGCGCCTGCCAGACCTGCCACAACGTGCCTGAAAGCGAACTGGAACGCCGGGTCATCACTGCCCAGAACACCACCGCCGAGCTGCTGCGGGCCGCCGAAGAAGCCCTGCTGGACGCGATTGACGCGATTGTGGCCGCCAAAGCCGCCGGGGTGAGCGAAGAAGACCTGACCGAAGCCCTGCGCCTGCACCGCGAAGCCTCCCTGCGCTGGGACTTTGTATCCTCGGAGAACAGCACCGGCTTCCACAACCCGCAGGAGGCCGCCCGGGTGCTGGCGCACGCCATTGACCTGGCGCGCCAGGCCGAGCTGGCCGCCAAAGCCCTGCTGACGGCTGGCACCAGCGGGAATTAACCCTCACTGCTTGAACAAATCAGCGGGAGTCGACGCGCGCCGGCTCTCGCTGATTTTTTTAAACTTGCAATCCCGCCCGCAGGCCGTATAATAAACCCCGGCTGCCCTCCAAACCTGCGGCCCGGAAAGAACCCTGCCTGATGCAAGACAAAATTACCGCTGCCAATATCGCCCAGGTACGCCAGGCCGACCTGCGCGGCCTGATGGCGATTTCACTCCAGATTTATCTGATGCGCTTCCCGGTCATCGCCGCCCTGGCGGCTTTGATTAACCTGCCGGTGAACATTTACTTCACTCTCTACGGTCCGCAGGTACCGGACACAACCGCCGGCATGCTGTCCTACTACCCCTACCTGTTTGCTGCCAACCTGTTCAGCCTGCTGGTGCTGCTGGCGGTAGCGTATGTGGTGGAATTGACCATCTACGCCGAACAGCCGGGGCTGAACGAGGCCATCAACCATGCCCTCACCCGCTGGCTGCCGGCGGTGGGCACTTTTCTGCTCACCACCCTGGCAATCCTGAGCGGCCTGCTGGTGTTTGTGCTACCGGGCATCGCCCTGACGATTTACTTCTTCTTTGACATGCACGCCGTCAGCCTGCGTGAGATGTCTTTGGCCCAGGCTCTGCGCTACAGCCTGGACCTGGTGCGCGGCCGCTGGCTGCAAACCCTGGGGCGGGTACTGTTTGTAATGTTCCTGGTGCTCACCCCCAGCCTGTTCATCCAGTTTTCGATTGCGGCCTCCGGCGCAGACCTCGGGGCAACCGCCCTGATTCTGTACGACACCCTGCTGGATGTGATTTCCGCCTTTTCGCTGGTTGCCTACACTATCCTGTTCCTGAATCTGGATTATGGCCGCCAGCCGGAAGAAAGCGAAGAAGCCAATGGAACAGCCGGCGCGTGACCTGCTGGCCAGCCAGGGAGCGGCAGCGGCGATTGCCTGGCTGGAAAGCCAGCCTGACCCGGCCGCCGTGGCGAGCGCCTTTGATGCGCTGGCGCGCCACGCCTATACCCACCACAAAGACATAGGCGCGATGCTGGCGATTGCCCAAGCCGGGATTGAGTACGCCCTGCGCACCTCGCTGGAAGTCGCCGAGGACGATGCCGACCTGGCCTTTGCCTTAAGCGGCCACGCCAAGACCATCAATTACAACCTCTCGGCCAATACCTGGCCGGGCTGGGCCGATGAAGGCATTGCCATCACCCCCGAACAGCAGGCCCTCGGTTACCAGGCGGCCCACAAGAACCTGGAATTGGCCGAAATCCTGGACAAGGGCGACCTGGCTCTGGGGCGCGCCTACTGGCTGATAGGGGCGCATGAACTGGCCGCCGCCAACCCGGCCGCCGCCCGGGCCGCCTTTGAGCAGGCTGGCCGCCACGCCGCCGCCGCCGGCCAGCCCGGCGAAGCCCGCCTGAACGAGGGCTACGCCCACCTGGCCGAGTTACTGGCGGACCCCAGCCAGCCCGCCGCCCGCCAGGGCCTTCGGGCCGCCCTGGCCGATTTACCGCAATACCCCCAGGGGGAGTTCTTTGCCCGCCAGTTGCAAACCGCCGGGCAGGTCTTTCAACCTTCCGAGGGGGCGTAAAATCCTCATTAATACCCCCCGGGCGCGGCTTGACCAGCCCCCAACCGCGGGGTAAGATTCACCGGTTATGTATCTGAAAGGCAGTTCCTACAATTTGCAGAAACGCCGCCGGGTGCGCCGTACCAATCCGGCCCTGGTGGTATTTTTGCTGTCACTCATCGGCATGGTGTGGTATTTCAACCAGTTTGTGGTGGTGGACATCGTCCAGCAGACGCAGCCACCCACACCCACGGCTGTCAATGCCGAGGCACTGGTGACCGAGGCCCAGGGGCATTTCCAGGATGGCAACCTCTTCCGGGCGATTGCGGCCTACCAACAGGCCATCCTGGCGGCGCCGGCCAATGCCGGGCTGCATATTGAAATCGCCCGGGTACAAATACTGGCCGGGCAGTACGAAGCCGCCGAAACCAGCGCCCGCAATGCCCTGATTTTGAGCCCCAACGACGCCCGCGCCCACGCCATGCTGGGCTGGACGCTGACATTCCTGGGGCGCAGCGTGGATGCCGAGCGCGAATTACTGGAAGCCCTGGCCCTCAACCCGGATCTGCCGGAGGCACATGCCTTCCTGGCCGAACTGCTGGCTACCCAGCAACAATATGAACGCGCCGGCGATTCCTCGCGCCGGGCGCTGGAACTCAACCCCAATCTGCTGGAAGTGCGGCGCGGCCGGGCGATTGTACTGGAAGTAACCGGCAACTACACCGAAGCGGTGGATGAATACCGGGCCGCTCTCGCCATCAATGACCGCATCCCCAGCCTGCACCTCGGCCTGGGGCGCACCCTGTGGGCCCTGAATGACGTGGATGAAGCCATCAACGAATTCAACCTGGCGGATGCCCTCAACCCGGCCGACCCGGCTCCGGATGCCTTCATCGCCCGTATTTACCTGCAAAACGGCGAATACGCCAAAGCGGTGCAGTTTGCCAAAAAAGCCGCCGAAGATGACCCCACCAACGCCCGCCGTTATGGCGCCTGGGGCGTGGCGCTCTACCGCAACCAGCAGTACATCGAGGCGATTGATGCCTTCCAACTGGCGATTCAGGGCGGACAGAACAGCAACGGCCAGACTGTGGTTGGCATACCGCTCAACTACGATGTGGCCGAATATTTTTACATGTACGGGCTGGCGCTGGCGCGCACCAACCGCTGCAGCGAGGCCTTGCCGGTCTTTCAGGCCCTGATTGCCGGCGTGCCGGCCGATGACATCGCCCAGGCCAATGCGCAGGCCGGGCTGGACCTGTGCCAGGCACAGGCCGCCAGCCCACCTACCGCCACCCCGGATCCGAACGCCAGCGCGACCCCTGCGCCTTAATATGTACATCCGCCCGACTGAACGCAAAATTTTTGACACCCGCCGCGGCCCCCGCGACCATCCGGCCCGCATGATGGTCTGGGTGGTGATGATTTTTAGCGGGCTGCTGTTGTTACGCGGCGTGGATAGCGGTACGGTCGAGCCGCTGTTTTTGCCCACCCCCACCCCCACCCGCAACGCGCCGTCGTTTGTGCAGGAAGGCCAGGCCCACTTCTCGGCCGGTAACCTCAATGCCGCCATCTCGGCCTATGAAGATGCCGTGCTGGTGGACCCCAACGACATCCCGGCCCGGATTGAACTGGCCCGCATCCAGACCTATTCTTCGCCGCTTATCACCCGGGCCGAGGCGCTGGCGCGCCTGGCCGAGGCCCGCGACCATGTGGACGAGGCCGTACGCCTGGATGACCTCAACAGCGATGCCCACGCGGTACGCGCCCTGGTGTACAACTGGAGCGCGTCGTTTGAAGAAAATTCAGAAACCCGCGAGGCCTACCTGGCTACTGCCGCCACCGCCGCGGTGCGCGCTACCCAGTTGGATAGCAATAACGCCCTGGCGATTGCCTACCGCGCCGAAGCCCTGATGGACCAGGGCCAATTTGAGCAGGCCCGCGCCCTGGCCGAACTGGCGGTAACGCTGGAACCCAACTCGATGGACACCCACCGCGTATTTGCCTTCATCCTGGAAAGCACCGGCTTTTACAGCCGCGCCATTCAGGAATACCTGGCAGCGGCTGAGGTGATGCCCAACTACACCTACCTGTACATCAAAATCGGGCAGAACTACCGCCAGTTGGAATTGTATGACCAGGCGCTGGAATTCTTTGCCCGCGCCGCCCAGATTAACAGCACCCTGGGGATAAACGACCCCCTGCCCTATGTGGCGATTGCCAAGACCTACACCCGCCAGGGGCAATTTTTCATTGCTGCCCGCAATGCCGAACGGGCGATTGACCTGGACCCGACCAACGCCAGCATCTATGGCGAACTGGGCATCATCCGCTTCCGGGCGCGCAACTACGAAGGCAGCATCCCGCCCCTGCGCTGCTCGGTAATTGGCTGTACCGCCCTGGAAAATGAGGACGGCGCGGTGGCGGTAGCCGGTCTGCCGCTGGATAACTCCAGCGTGGCGTTCTACTACACCTATGGCTCGGTACTGGCGGCCCTGAATATGTGTGACGAAGCCGAGCCGATTTTGAACCAGGTGCTGGCGGTGTACAGCAATGACCCGGTAGTTTCCGGAATCGCCCGCGAAAGCCTGAATGTGTGCACCATCCTGCGCGACCGCGGCAGCGTGCCGACTGCCACGCCGCCTGCGCCAGCCGACGAGATGGATGACATGGATGAGCCGTAAAGCGGCCGCGCCCACGTTAATCTCCCCGTTAACAAACCTCTTACGCGTTCTGCCCTTGAAATCCCACTCCAGATAGAGTATTATTCGGAGGCGTTTTAGCACTCTCCCTGTGGGACTGCTAACGCTCGAAAATCCGCAATCTTATATCTCTGGAGGAATACCGCATGAAACTCAAACCGATTGGCAACCGTCTGGTCATCGAAGCCATTGAGCAGGAAGAAATGACTGCTGGCGGCATTGTGCTGCCCGAGACCGCCAAGGAAAAGCCCCAGAAGGGCAAAGTACTGGCGGCCGGCCCCGGCGAACGCGATGAAGATGGCAAATACATCGCCATGGATGTCAAGGAAGGCGATACCGTTCTGTTCGCCAAGTATGCTGGCACCGAAATCAAGATGGACGGCAAGAAACTGCTCATCATGCGTGAAAGCGACCTGCTCGCGATTGTGATTGAGTAAGTCCGCCCGCTCTGACACCCATTTGAACACACAGGAGTACAACCATGGCTAAACAACTCATTTTTTCTGAAGAAGCCCGCCGCCGCCTGATGCGCGGTGTGGATGCCGTCGCCGAGGCCGTTTCCACCACCCTCGGCCCCAAAGGCCGCAATGTGGCCCTCGACCGGAAGTTCGGCGCCCCGACCATCACCCACGACGGTGTGACCGTGGCCAAGGAAATTGAACTGGCCGACCCATTTGAGAACATGGGTGCCCAGTTGCTCAAGGAAGCCGCCACCAAGACCAACGACATCGCCGGCGACGGCACCACCACCAGCACCGTGCTGGCGCATGCCATTGTCACTAATGGCATGAAGAACCTGGCCGCCGGCGCCAACCCGATGCTGCTCAAGCGCGGGATTGAAGCCGCCACCAAGGTTGTGGCTGAATTCATCACCAAGAACGCCATCCCGGTCAAGACCAAGGAAGACATCGCCAATGTCGCTTCGGTTTCCGCCCAGGACCGCGAAATCGGCGAGCTGATTGCCGAAGTATTTGACAAGGTCGGCAACGACGGTGTCATCACTGTGGAAGACAGCCAGGGTCTGCAATTCGAAACGGATTATGTCGAAGGCATGCAGTTCGACCGTGGCTACCTCTCGCCCTACTTCGTCACCTCCCCGGAGACGATGGAAGCGGTGATTGAACACGCCAACATCCTCATTCACGACAAGAAAATCTCCGCCGCCGCCGATATGGTGCCGCTGCTGGAGAAGATGGTGCAGTCTGGCAAGCGTGAGCTGGTCATCATCGCCGAAGACATTGATGGCGAAGCCCTGGCGACCCTCGTCCTCAACAAACTGCGCGGCATGCTGAATGTGGTGGCCATCAAGGCCCCCGGCTTCGGCGACCGCCGCAAGGCCATGCTGCAGGACATCGCCGTACTGACCGGCGCGACCGTGATTTCGGAAGAAGTCGGCCGCAAGCTGGAAACCGCCACCCTGGCCGACCTCGGCACGGCCGAAAAGACCGTGTCTGACAAGGACAACACCACCATCATCGGTGGCCACGGGGATGCCAAGGCCATTCAGGGCCGCATCGAGCAGATTCGCGTCGAAATCGCCAACACCACCAGCGACTACGACAAGGAAAAGCTGAACGAACGCCTGGCCAAGCTCTCCGGCGGCGTGGCGGTCATCAAGGTTGGCGCTGCCACCGAGACCGAACTGAAGGAAAAGAAGCACCGCGTCGAGGATGCCGTTTCGGCGACCCGCGCCGCGATTGAAGAAGGCATTGTGCCGGGCGGCGGCGTGGCGCTCATCAACGCCCTGCCCTCGCTGGACAAACTCAAGATGGACGATGACGATGCCCAGGTGGGCGTGAACATCGTGCGCAAGTCGCTTGAAATGCCGATGCGCAAGCTGGCCGCCAACGCCGGCAAGGATGGCTCGGTGATTATCGAAGAAGTGCGCCGCGCCCAGGCCGAGAAGAAGAACAAGAACATCGGCTACGACGTGCTGGCTGAAGAAGCCGTGGACATGGTGGCCGCTGGCTGGATTGACCCGGCCAAGGTGACCCGCGGGGCGCTGGAAAATGCCGCCTCGATTGCGGCCATGATCCTGACCACCGAAGCCCTGATTACCGACCTGCCGGAGAAGGACAAGCCGGCTCCGGCCATGCCGGACGGCGGTGGGATGTACTAAACCGCCCCATCAGGCGAACGCTGTACCGTTAGCAAACCTCCCGGAGACACCAAATCTCCGGGAGGTTTTTTGTTGCGAGTGTGTTTGGAATGTCGCCAGTTGGTGTGCCGGTGGTCAAGGGCGTAGCACGCT
>JANJTX010000179.1 GCA_024710875.1 Anaerolineales bacterium
AGATCTCGTTTGAGCCCCAGCACATCGTACTGGGGTTGCAGCAAACATCGCACTCCTACGGGCTAATTAAGGAATCTGGCAAGTTTGTGGTAAATATCTTTCACAAGGACGAAGCCGATGTGATTAAGGCTTTCACCAAAAGCCGGGCCAAAAACCCGGAGAAGTTCGCCGCCGCCCACTGGCAGGCCGCCCCAGTAACTGGCTTGCCGCTACTGGATGAAGCCGCCGCCTACCTGGAATGTGAAGTGGCCGGGGAACTGGACACCGGCTCTGGCCACAGCGTGATTCTGGGCAAGGTGGTCGGTGGCGGGGTACGCGCCAAACATGCCGCAGAAGACAGCCTGACCCTGCCGCAACTCGGCTGGTCCTATTCGGGGTAGGAAAATAAAAGAGGCCCTGCGGCCTCTTTTTATTGGGGGACAACCGGTTCCAGCACCAACACCGGGATTGTGCGCGGAGCTGCCCGCTTTTCATATAAAGCATAGCCGCGATACAGCGCCACCGCTTTGGCCCAATAGCGGCTGCGTTCTTCCGGGGCGGCTTCCCGCATCCGGTACTGGCCGCGCCGGCCGCCCCAGGCGATTTCCGCTTGTGGGTGGCGGCGCAGGTTGTGTACCCATTGGGGGTGTTTCTTGTTGCCGAAGTTGGAGGCAATCAGCACCACGTAATCTTCTTCGATGAGCGCCACCAGCGGCACGGACACCGGGCGGCCGCTACGCGCCCCAGTGCATACCAGCGTAACAATCGGCAGGCCGGTGAGCCAGGAAGCCAGCGAGAAGCGATAGTTGCTCCAGCGCAGCAGCGGGCGGTCCACATGCGGCAGGGTGCGGGCCAGCAACCATGAAAGCGGGGCGGTGGCCGCCAGCGCCTGAACCAGCCGTTTAAGCGGGGAGACTCGCATGGGCGGGATTATACCCGCCCAACAAAACGGCCCTCCGCTTAGGGAGGGCCGCAGAGAGGGGGAAACTGCGCCGGTTAGGGCGCTTGAGTCCAGTTAAGGAGGGCGAGGTTGCGGGCGCAGTCGCTGAAGGTGTTGACCACAATCAGTTCCGAAACCGGTTCGCCGGTCAGGTCATCCAGAATCTGCATGAAAATCTGGCTGTTCTGGGGGGCATTGGCGATTTTGATTTCATAGCCGCTTTCGCCGTAAGCGCTGGCCGAGCCACTGTAGGCATCCACCGTGCCGAATGCACCCGACATGCGCACCAGCCAGAAGATGGCCGGGGCGCCGTTGCTGTCAAATACGCTGCCCGCAATGTAGAGGCCGGTACAGCCATCCGGGTGGGCGAGGTAGGTCGGGTCGCCCTGGTTGGGGCTGAAGAAAACTCCCTGGCCGGTGGGCGTGTTGCTGGGGGTCACCTCCGGGAAGGAGAACGGCGTAACCGTCGGGCCGGTGGTGGCAGTAGCCGTCGGCTCAAAGACGATGGCGGTTGGGCTGGGTTCTTCAGCTACGGGGCTGGTGGGGCTGGCCGGAACCGCCGAAGGAATCGGGATGAGAGTTGGGATGGGGCGGGAGGTCTGGGAGCGCGGCGGCAGGGGGTTGTAGGGCGCCTGGGGGTTCATGAAAATGGCGGCCACGAACCCCGCCAGACACAACGAGCTGACCAGAAAATAGAGCGTGCCGAGATTCCAGATTAAATCACTGCAACCGCCACCGCCGCCGGAACGGGTACGGCGGCGAGATGCTTTGGGTTTGGATTCCTTGAAGTCGAATTCGTCCATGGTGTGTGCTCCCGTTGCCTTACGGGGGTTCATTCATTGTAGCGGGAAACCCCAATCACGGCACGTAAATCTCTATTTGACTTTGCTCCCGGGCCTGCTCCAGCCAGGCGGCCAGGGCAGCTTCCTGCAGGGTGAGGAGCGCATCCGGGCTTAACGGGCGGGCCGGGTCGCGTTCCAACACCTGCAGGATATGATGTCCAGCTTCGGTTTCAATCACAGCCGAATACTGGCCGGGCTGCAAAGCAAAGGCGGCGTCTTCCAGGGTCGGGTAAATCAGGTAGCCGCGCGGGAACCAACCGAGGTAGCCCAGACTCTGGGGGTCGTTGTTGTCCACCACCTGCTGGAAAGGTACGCCGCTTTCCAGTTGGTTGTACAGGCGGGCGGCCGAAAAGGCATCAAAGGTAAAGATCTGGCGGGCCAGGATTTGCTCGGCGGTCTCCGGCACTTCGGCCACAATCTGATCGCGCATCCAGGCGGCGGCGATTTGTACCTGCAGGTCGGCCCGCAGGCTTTCGGCGGTGTAGCCGTTGGCGGCAGCCCACTCATCGAGGGCGGCATGCCCGCCGCGAGCGGCCACCAGCGTCGCCAGCCGTTCCTCCAGCAGGGCCGCGCTGACTTCAAAACCCTGCGCCCGGGCGGCATCTGCCAGCAGCAGCAGGTCTATCAAACTCTCCAGCACGCGGCCTTCGGCGGTTTCTTCCGGAGCAAGCAACGTGCCAAACTCGGCCTGGGCCGCCCGGAACTGGGCCAGGTGCGCTTCGTACACATCCAGCCGCAGCGGCAGGCCGTTCACGCGAGCGGCCAGTTCGGGCTCCGCGGTGGGGCTGGCGGGAGCGGCGGTCTCTGTAGCCGGGGTGGCCGCCACCGCCGGCGTTTCAGCGGGCGCGGCCGGGCTGGCACAGGCGGCCAGCAGTAACCCAACAAGGAGAAGCAAAATGGTGAGTCGGTTCATGGTCGGTAACCTGCTCATTATACCCGCCCCAAAACACGGCTGCCCGGCCAAGGAGACCGGGCAGCGCAAAGGAGAAATACCGGGCCAAAGGCCCGGCGATTATTTTCGGGTGCTTAAGTTGAACAGGCGGTAGATGGGGCAGAAAGCGGTGGTGCTGGTGAACAGAAAGACGACCGCCAGGATAAGCAGCACCAGGCCGAGCGTACCAGCCACTGTGCCGGTGAAGTATAGCCAGCCAAAGACGGCCACAATCACGAGGCGGATGATGCGGTCTGCGGTGCTCATGTTAGGGGTGAGTTTCATGGGGTAATTCTCCTTCGTCCGGTTCAGGACAATGCTTGAATGAGGAGCGCCAGCCCGACGGCCAGCACCAGACAGGTCAGGCACACGCCGACTAATTTCAAGACGCGGGTGCGGGTCGATTCAACGGGCATGCCGGTTCTCCTTGGTTGCTCTTTGGACGAAAGCCGGCCGGAGAAGTTACAAAAACAGCCGCCCTTTTTGGACGGC
>JANJTX010000040.1 GCA_024710875.1 Anaerolineales bacterium
GTATGGTGGGCCTGACCCCAGCCCGGCTGCCCAGGAGTTTCTGGATGCGGTCGGCTGGCGGCTGGTGAACAGCAGCGTGGCTCGCAACAGCGGTTACCCCTTTGAATTCACCCTGCTGGCCGATGCCCAGACCGTCAATGCTTTCGCCCTGCCCGGTGGCCAGATCTACATGACCGCCGCTCTGTATGATCGGCTGGATACCGAAGAACAGGTGGCGGCCGTCCTCGCCCATGAAATTGTGCATGTCATCGGCCGCCACGGCGCCGAACACATGGCCAAGCTGGAACTCACCCAGGGCCTGACCGGCGCAGTCGTGCTGGCGACCTATGACCCCGAAAACCCCAACAGCCAGCAGGCTGCTTACATCGCCCAGATGGTCGGCCAACTGGTGAACATGAAATTCGGCCGCGAAGACGAAATCGAATCGGACCGCGTCGGTGTGTGCCTGATGCTCTCCGCCGGTTATGACCCCTCGGCTTTGGTCGAGGTCATGGAGATTCTGGCCGCGGCCACCAGCGGGGCACGCCCGCCCGAGTTTTTCTCCACCCACCCGGACCCCGGCAACCGCATCCAGCAGATTCAGGAAGCCATCAACGACCCGAGCTATTGCCCGTAGCCGTCAGAATAAATAAAGAGGTCGGTATTCCAGCCTCTTTTTGCTTTAAATCTCACTTGCGGTACTTCGGCTCACGTTTTTCCAGAAAGGCCATCAGGCCCTCTTTATGGTCCGGGCCGCGCCCGGCGACTTCCTGAATGTGGGCTTCGTAGTCCAGCATCTCTTCCAGATGTGCCAGGTGCGCCCGGTTGAAGTCGCGCTTGGTCAGGCCCATGGCATACACCGGGCCATCCGCCAGCCGTTGCGCCCACGCCCGGGCTTCGTCTGCCAGCGTGTCTGCTGCCACCACCTTGTTCACCAGCCCCCAGGCCAGCGCCTGCTCGGCTGAAATCGGGTCGTTGAAATAAGCCGCCTCGGCCGCCCGACCCAGCCCAATCAGCAACGGCAGCATCACGGAAACCGCGCTGTCTGGCGCCAGGCCGATGCCGCCAAAGCCCACCACAAAGCGCGCCTGGTCAGAGGCGATGCGCAGGTCAGCCGCCAGGGCAATCCCCAGCGCCGCCCCTGCCACCGCCCCATTGATGGCCGCCAGCACTGGTTTCTCCAGTTGGCGCATCGCCAGCACCAGCGGGTTGTAGGTTTTCTGCAGGTGCGCCCGGAAGGAGCGTGGCTGGTCGTGTTCGCCGCCGAACTCGGTTACATCTTGCCCGGCGCTGAAGATTTTGCCGCTGCCGGTCAGCAGCACGCAGCGCACATCTTTATTGCGGGCGGCATCCTTAAAGGCCGTCTGGGTCGCCTTAATTAACGGCTCGTTGAATGCATTGGCCTTGGGCCGGTTTAGCGTCAGGGTCAGCACGCCGTCAGTCAGGTCGGTGAGCAACAGGTCTTCAGACATGGGCAGTTCCTTCTATTAATGGGTTGTGCCGATTTTATCAGGGATTGCGCGGCTGACAAAAAAACACCCGCTGCATAGCGCAACGGGTGTTTGGAATTCAGGAAAGCGTGTGTCTTACGGAATTCGCGGCAGGTCGTCTTCGTCATCGCCCGGGTCAAGGCTGTCCAGATCCTTGAAGTCCAGGTCGTCAAAGGTGTCCAAGTCTTCGTCATCGTCATCCACAAACCCGAACTCAATCTCAATTTCATCTTCCGGCAGGCGCACCCACAGGGTCAGCAGGTCGCCATGGTCAGTCTCGCTGGTGCGCGCCGCCACAATCGAGGCTTCCAGCTTCAGCCCCTCTGCCGTTTTGTACTCAAGGTGAATCGGCTGGCGGTGGCGCCACGCCCGGTGGCAGCGTTCCAGCAGTTCTGCCCCGTTAAACGTGCGCAGTTGGGTTACAACCACATTTCCCAGGGTCGGGCTTTCATAGATGCCGGTCGCCCACAGGTCATTGACGATGTCAAAGGTCGGGGGCGGTCCTTCAATGATGGTGATTTTGTCGTCCATTAATGCTCCAGAGTGGGGCCAACAATGCCGGAATCTTACCATGCTTTACCAGGGCAACCCTCCCCTATCCGGAGGAGTTAATGAAAGATTTATCCTCGTTCCCTTGGGTATAATCCCTGTGCCATGCACAAACTTATCATCCTCATTGAACCGCCGCTGGATGAAGCCGCCTTTGACGCCGAGTGGCCGGCTTTCCTGCGTGAATGTGAGCAAATGCCCGGCCTGCGCCGCGAAACCACCAGCCGGGTGGACCGCCTGCTGCACGGCGGTTGGCATGCCGGACTCATCCACGAACTGTATTTTGATTCGATGGAAACCCTCAAAACCGCCATGAATTCGCCTGCCGGCCTGCGCACTGGCGAAGCCCTGCAACGCCTCACCGGCGGCCACATGACCCTGCTGATGGCGCACCATCTCGAAGACGACCTCGCCAATTTTCGGCCCGCCGCCCCGCCCGATGCCTGACGCCCTCACCCCGGCCGACTTGCAGGCCTATCTCGCCGCCCACCAGTTGCCGGGCGAGATTCTGCACCTTGCCGCCCACACGCCTACTGTCGAAACGGCTGCTCTCGCCCTGGGCTGCCAGCCCGAGCAAATCGTCAAATCGATTCTGTTCCTGGTGGCTGGCGCGCCGCTGCTGGCGGTTACCGGTGGCACGCGGCGGGTGGACCCGCGCGCCCTGGCGCGCCATGCCGGGGTGGGGCGCAAACAGGTCAAACTGGCTGATGCCGAAGCCGTACTGGCGAACGCCGGCTATCCCGTGGGAGCCATGCCACCCTTTGGCCACCGTCAGCCGCTATCCACCCTGCTGGATGAATCGGTTCTCGCCCAGTCCGAGGTGTACGGCGGGGGCGGCTCAGATACGACCCTGCTGCGCATCGCCCCGCAGACCATCCTGGAACACACCCGCGCCACCGTGCTGGCGTTGCACTCGGAGTCCGAATGACTTTCAAACCTGTTTCGTTGAAACCGCCTCGCCGGCCCGGCCGCCTGTGGCTGGTGGTCGGTCTGGTCTTGGCGCTGGCCGTGGCTGGGGGCGTCTTCGCTTACCGGCAGTTGGGCGGCAGCCGCTCCAGCCGCTGGCTGCTCTTTGCCGACTACCGCGCCAACCCCGAAAAATACGCCGAAATCGTCTTGCAGCCCGGAATGCGCTGCGGCGATGCGCCCTTTGCCTTCCCCACCACCGGCGTGCCTTTCGGGTTATGGGACCAGTCTTTCCGGCCCGGTCATCGCCATGCCGGCATAGACATTTTCCCCGGCACGCAACCCGGCGTAACCGCCGTGTATGCCGCCTACCCGGGCTACCTCACCCGCCTGCCGGAGTGGTCTTCCACTGTCATCATCCGCATCCCCAATGACCCGCTCGCTCCCACCCGCCAGATCTGGACCTACTACACCCACATGGCCGATACGGATGGCACCTCATTCATTTCAGAGCAATTCCCCGCCGGCAGTGAAGAAATCTTCGTCGAGGCCGGAACCTTCCTTGGCTTTCAGGGCGATTATTCCGGCGACCCGCTCAACCCCACCGGCCTGCATCTGCATTTCTCGGTGGTGCGGGATGATGGCCAGGGGCGCTTTCTCAACGAGCTGGAGATTGCCAATACCTACGACCCTTCGCCCTACTTCAACCTGCCGCTGAACAATAACCTCAACCCGGAAGAGTTTCCGCGCTGTGCGGACGAACTCACAATTGAAGATTGGACTCTGGTGGAACCCGATGCGCCTTGAGAACAAAGTCGTACTGATTACCGGCGCGGGCCTCGGCCTGGGCCGCGCCCTGGCGCTTGCCCTGGCCGGGCAGGGCAACCACCTGGCGCTCAATGACCTCACCCGCATTAATCTTGACCCGCTGGCGGCTGAAATTCAGGCCGCCGGTGGCGAAGCCCGCCTGTATGAAAATGACGTCAGCCGCAAGCTGGATTTGCAATCGCTGGTGCAGAATGTCCTCGCCGACTATAGCCGGATAGACGTGCTCATCAACCATGCCAGTGTTCAGCCGCATCACCCCGTCCTTGGCATGGATGAATGGGACTGGCGCCGTACCGTGGATGTCATCCTGACTGGCACATTCCTCGCCACCCAGTCGGTCGGGCGGGTGATGGCCGAGCAGGGCGGCGGGCTGATTCTCAATATCGGCCCGCGCCCGGCCCCAGAGTCGGCCACGCCGCGCGCTGCCTACCTGGCGGCCAAAGCCGGGGTGCTGGCTTTCAGCCGCGCTGCCGCCGAAGAACTGGCTGAACATCGCATTCAGGTGCTGGCGCTGGAACCCGCTGAAGACCACGAAACCAGCCTGGCCGCGGCCCTTAAAATGCTGGACGCCGCCTGAAAATCGCCCGCGCCTCGCGAGTCCACACTCCGTGCAGTCAAACCTCCCGGAGGTTGAACTGGCAGAATCTGGCGCTTGAAAAGCAACCCCCGGGAGGTTTACTTTCTCCAGACAGCGGGCTTCAGCCCGCTGCGTCCCGTACAATCCTATTCGCGCGTGCTCCATCCGGCGTACATCCAACGGATGCCGTATAATCCAATTACAGATTTCACAAGCGTATTGGAGTAGCTATGAGCGCCTTTACCACCATCCTGCTGGAAACCCACGGCCGGGTCGGCCTGATACGGCTGAATCGTCCCGAAGCCCTGAATGCTATCAACACCCTGCTCATCACCGAACTGATGGTCGCCCTCGAAGCCTGGGATGCCGATGATGCCATCGGCGCCATGGTCATTACTGGCAGCGACAAGGCCTTTGCCGCTGGCGCCGATATCAAGGAAATGGCGGATGCCAGCGCCGCCGATATGCGCGCCCGCGACCACATCGCCCCCTTTGACCGCATCCTGAACATCCGCAAGCCGGTCATCGCCGCTGTTTCCGGCTGGTGTCTGGGCGGCGGCAGCGAACTGGCCCTCTCCTGTGACCTGCTGATTGCGGCCGAAACCGCCCGCTTTGGCCAGCCTGAAATCAACCTCGGCGTCATCCCCGGCGCCGGCGGCACCCAGCGCCTGACCCGCGCTGTGGGCAAAGTGGTTGCCATGGAAATGGTGCTCAACAACCGCACCCTCACCGCCGCTGAAGCCCTGCACTACGGCCTCGCCAACCGGGTTGTGCCCGCCGAACGCTGCCTTGAAGAAGCCCTGACCCTCGCCGCCGAGCTGGCCGCCCGCGCCCCGCTGGCCATTCAGGCCGCCAAGCAGATGGTCAATGCCGCCTATGAAACGGCGCTTACCGAAGGGCTGGCCCTTGAACGCCAGACGTTTTACGGCTTGTTTGACACTCACGACCAAAAGGAAGGCATGCGGGCCTTCAGTGAAAAACGCCCCCCGCAATGGAAGGGCCAGTAGCGCCGTCAGGGTGGAAACCGGGTTGAAAGTGACTGCCCGGGCGGTGCAGTGGCATAGAGAACAATGACGATGGTGGGGTTTCGCGAACTGGTACTCGGCCTGCGACGGCTGGAACTCCCGCGCACCACGCCCGTGCTGGTACACAGCTCACTCTCGGCCTTTGGGCGCGTACGGCTTGGGCCGCAGGCCGTCGTCGGCGCCCTGCTCAACCATTTCGATACCGTTATGGCTCCGGCCTTCACTTACAACACCATGGTCACCCCCGGCGCCGGGCCGGAGCACAACGGTCTGGATTACGGCCTGGACCATGAAGCCAACGCCTGGGCCGAATTCTTCCGCCCCAACATGCCCGCCGATAAGCGCATCGGCCTCATCGCAGAAACTCTGCGCCAGTACCCCAAATCTGGGCGTTCCGACCATCCCATCCTCTCCTTTTGTGGCGTAAATGCTGCCGCGGCCCTCAAAAGCCAGACCCTCACCGAGCCGCTGGCTCCCATCGCGACCCTCGCCGATGAGGAAGGCTGGGTGCTGCTGCTCGGCGTAACCCATACCGCCAACACCACCATCCATCTCGGCGAGCGGCTGGCGCGCCGCAAATCCTTCACCCGCTACGCCCTCGTGCCAGACCCGCTGGCGCTTCAGGATAAGGTCGTTGCCTGCCCATCCTTCCCCGCCTGTTCCGATGGTTTTGAAGGCATCCGCCCCCTGATTGCCCGTTTTGCCCGCGTCACCAAAATCGGCCCGGCGCTCATCGAAGCCCTGCCGATGGTTGAACTCGTATCGCTGGTTCGCAAACTGGTGGAGCAGGACCCGCAGGCCCTGCTGTGCAACCGCTCGGAATGCCCGCGCTGCAATGCCGTCCGCGCCGCTGCCGGCGCAACCCCGCTCACCGCCGGCGGCCTCGGCCCGGCGCATCTGTACCCCTCGTGGCGCTGAATGTGGTCTTGCAATCCCCTGCCAGCGCGGGTATAATCCCAGCCTCACCGCAGAATAGCGGGCGGGTAGCTCAGTTGGTTAGAGCATTGCGTTGACATCGCAAAGGTCGTAGGTTCGAGTCCTATCCCGCCCACCACAAACAAACCGCCCAGCGCGGTTTGTTGCGTTAAACGGCTTGACACTTGTTTCCACGCCGCCGTATTAATCTTCCATAGCGGTAAAATCCAATCTACCCAAGGAGCGCACAATGGATACTTCCCTGCAAGCCCACCTCAACAATCTCTGGACTACCGACCGCGACCAGCAAAATGCCGCCTACTATGCCTTCATGGCCGCCGCCGAAAAGCCAGTCGATT
>JANJTX010000043.1 GCA_024710875.1 Anaerolineales bacterium
AGGACATCTTCCCGCACTACACCCGGGTCGGGTTTGAGGCCGCTTTCAGCAAGGCTTTTACCATCCGCGCCGCCGAGGATGTGCCCGGTACTTTACGCCGCCTGTACTGGCTGGAACGCAAGGGCGCCTGACGGCCATGGACAAGCGCCCCTGGCTCGCGCCCCTGCTGTGGGGCCTGTACCCCATCGCCGCCCTGCTGGCCGCCAACATCGGCGAGGTGGAAATCGAAGCAACCCTGCGCGCCCTGCTGGCGGCCGGGCTGGCCGGGCTGGCGCTGTACAGCCTGCTGCGGGCCATGCGCCAAACGCCTCGGCGGGCGGCGCTGGCCGCCAGCCTGACATTAATTTTGTTCTTCACCTATGGGCATGTGTACAACGCCTTCAAGGAAGCCGGGCTGCTGGAACTGGCGCGCCACCGCCTGCTGGCTCCGCTATGGCTGGGGCTGTTGGTATTGGGACTGTGGTGGGCGCTGCGGCGCGCCCGCCCAACCAACCCGCTGCAGGCTCTGACCCTGATTGCCGCCCTCGGGCTGGCTTTCTCGGTCTATCAGGTCGTGGCGACCCAGCTCGCCCGCCAGCGCAGCGTAGCGGCCACGCCGCTGGGGCTGACCGCCCCGGCCCAGCCACCGGACATCTACTACCTGATTTTTGACGCCTACGCCCGGGGCGACTCGCTGGAAGAAACCTACGGCGTGGATATCTCTGACTTTGTGGCCGGGCTGGAGGCACAGGGCTTTGTGGTGGCCGAGTGCGCCAGCAGCAATTACGCCCAGACCCGCATGTCGCTGGCCTCTTCGCTTAACCTGGCCTATCTGGAGACCTTCCTGCCGCCCGAGGACATCGCCCGCGGCGACCAGACCATCCTGGAAGTGTATATCAAGGACAATCAGGTGCGTCGCAATTTGGAGGCCCTCGGCTACCAGACGATTGCCTTTGAAACCGGCTTTGCCTGGACCGAGTGGCGGGATGCCCACCGCTACCTGGCTCCGGCGGCCCGCGACACCAGCCTGAACAACTTTGAAACGCTGGCATTGGAAACCAGCGCCGCCCGCCTGCTGCTGGATGCGCGGAACCTGCCCGCCTTCCTGACCGCCGATGCACGCTATAAAGAGGAAATCCACCGTGAACGGGTGCTGTACGTGCTGGACGAACTGGCGCGTCTGCCCCAGACCAGCGGCCCCAAGTTCGTGTTCGGGCATATCGTTTCGCCGCACCCGCCGTATGTCTTTAATGCGGATGGTTCAGAAGCGCCGCCCGACCCCGACCCGGCCAGCGCCTACGCCGAACAGGTGCGCTACCTGAACACCCGCATTCTGGCCTTAGTGCAAACGCTCATCGCTGACTCGACCACACCGCCGGTCATCCTGATTCAGGGCGACCACGGCGCGATTCTGGCCGACAAGCAGGAACGGATGCAGATTTTCAGCGCCTACTATCTGGGCGGCCAGCCAGCCGCAGGCCTCACGCCCGAGATTTCGCCGATCAACTCGTTTCGAGTGGTTTTCAACCAGTTCTTTGGCGGGGCATTCAGCCTGCTGCCGGACACCAGCTACTTCTCCACCTATGCCGCGCCGTATGACTACGAGGTCATCCGCGACCCGCTGGCGTTTTGCGCCCCCTGATCATGGACCCGATTGAATTCCTGTGGAAGGAACTCCTTAGCGGCGAAGCCGAGCGCACCCGCCGGGCGTTTGCCGACCTACCTGCCAGCGAGCAGCAGGCGGTATTGCTGCATTTGCGCCGCATGAGCACCGAAAACGGCTGGCATCCAGGCCAGGCCGAAAGCGCCCGCGCCGCCCTGGATGCGCTGTTGGATGGTTAACGCGGCAGGTATACTTTCCGCATGGACTTACGCGACCTGACTGAACGAATGCACGCCTTTGTGCGGAGCAAAGGCTGGTACGAGCCGGACAGCCCGCGCCCGCAAACGCCGCGCAACCTGGCCACCTCGCTGGCGCTGGAAGCCGCCGAAGTCCTGGAGCACTTCCAATGGAGCGACGAAACCCCGGACCGGCAGGCGCTGGCGGGCGAACTGGCCGACGTAACCCTCTACCTGTTACAATTGGCCAGCATTTGCCAGATAGACCTTGAACAGGCTGTACTGGACAAACTGGCCCTCAACGCCACCCGCACCTGGGATGGGGGCCGCCACACCGGAGACCCCAGCCCCGGTGACCCGCCAACCCCATGACCGAACCCCTGCCGGAAAACGCCGCCGTTCTGCCCGGTGACCGTCCGTGGCCCTTCAGCCAGGCGGCTCTCACCGCCAGCCTGCGCCGCCGTAGCGGCGACCCCAGCCTGACCCTCACCGCCATTCAGGAACATGAACTGCCCGGCCGCCGCCCCAGCGTGGGGCGTTTGCGCGCCATCCGAGTGCAGGCCGCCGGTACACTGGGCAAGGCCGCTTTTGACCTGGTGGTCAAAGAGCCCAAAGGGCCCACCCGGGCCGGCACGGCCGATAGCGGCCTGCGCGAAGTGAGCGTGTATTCGGTGCTGGCCGAGCACCTGCCGGTGCGTACCCCGCCCCTGGCGGCCTATGACCCCGCCGGCCAGTGGCTGGTGCTGGGCCAGTTAGCCGATGGCCGCCCGGCCGAAGACTGGCGCGCCACCGACTACCTACTGGCTACTGACCAACTGGTGGCCCTGCATGACCGCTTCTGGGGCCTGGGCGAAGACCTGGGCGTGTACCAGTGGCTGCTGCGCCCGCTGGATAGCGAACTGAATGTGCATGTCTCGGCAGTGGAATCGGGGGCATTCAGAATCGCGGACATCCAGAACCGCAACCGTTTCCGGCGCGACAAAGACCTGCAACGCATCATCAAACGCATTGTCGAGCACATTCAGGACGTGCTGGCCCCCCTGCGGGCCGCCCCCGCCACCCTGCTGCACGGCGACTACTGGCCCGGCAACATCCATGTGCATCCGGATGGCAGCTTGAGCGTGCTGGATTGGGAGCAGGCCGCCATCGGCCCCGGTGTGCTGGACCTGATGCACTTTCTATTGAACAGCCGCTGGTGGTTTGAGCCGCTGCCGGTGCCAGCTGCCGAACTGGTGGCCCACTACCGCGGCCGCATCGAATTGGCCAACGGCCAGCGCTGGAGTGAACCCGAATGGCAGGCGTTGTGGGATTGCGCCCTGCTGTGGACCTTTGCCACCGACTGGGTGGAACTGCTGGCCAGCATCCCCGAAGCCCTGCTGGACGAACGCCTGCCCCAACTGGAAGAACTACTCTTCCAGCCGGTGCGGGATGCTGCCGGCCGCCGCCTGCCCAAGGAGTAATAAAAAAGCATGGATGTAACCATCTTTGGTGGTTCCAGCCCGAAGGAAGGCGAACCGGCCTACCAGCAGGCCTACCGGCTGGGCCAGCGGCTGGCGCAGGCCGGCCACCGCGTCTTTACCGGTGGCTATATCGGTACGATGGAAGCGGTCTCGCGCGGTGCTAACGAAGCTGGCGGACAGGCGGTTGGCGTGACCTGCGATGAAATCGAACGCTTCCGGCCGGTGGGGCCCAACCGGTGGGTCACAGAAGAAATCCGCTTTCCCACCCTGCGCGACCGCCTGCTGTATCTGGTGGCAGCCGGGCAGGCGGCCTTTGCCCTGCCGGGCGGGATTGGTACGCTGGCCGAGGTGGGCATGAAGTGGAACCAGATGCAGACGGCCGCCCTGCCGACTGTGCCATTTATCTTGATTGGTTCCGGCTGGCAGGAAACGCTGGCCGTCTTTGCCACCAGCCAGGCCGCCTATATTAACCCTTCCCATCTGGATATTTTGCACTACGCCCCGGATGTGGGTAGCGGCCTGGCCCTGTTTGAACGCCTGACCGCTGGCTGATTTTTCCCCAGCCCTGTTTACCTCCCGCCTATGCCCGCCATTGACCCTGCCCGCCTGCGCCGCCAGTCCGCTGACCTCGCCGAGTGGTTTGGTCGCCCGGAACGCTTTCTGTACGAGTTGGAAGCGTTGCTGGAATTCTACGCCGACCGCACCCAGCGCCGCCGAAGTGAAGACACCCAGAAGACCGCGCCACTGCTCAAGCACCACAACCTGCCCGCGCCGGCCCTGGCGCGGGTGTTGGCCGAACTGGAACCACGCGCCGCGCGCCAACCAGAAGCCGCCCTGGCCCTGGCAGATGTTTTATGGGCGCGGCCGGTCTTTGAAACCCGCCTGCTGGCCTGCCGCCTGCTGGGCAACCTGCCCACAGACACCGCCAGCCTCGTATTGGAACGCATCCAGAGTTGGGGGCGCGTGAATGAAGAAGAAACCCTGATTCCGGCCCTGGCCAGCGATGCCCTCGTCCGCCTGCGGCTGGAAGCGCCGGACGTTTTCTTCGACCAGGTACAGGCCTGGCTGGAAAGTGAAGCCCTGCGCGAGCAGCGGCTGGGGGTGCGCGCCTTGCGCGCCCTGCTGGAAGAAACCGGGTTCAGTAACCTGCCGCGCCTGTATCAATTGCTTACGCCGCGAGTGCGGCAGCACAACACCCGGCTGCGCCCCTCGCTGGTGCGGTTGCTGGCGGCCCTGGCACGCGCCTCAGCCCCCGAAACAGCCTACTTTCTGCGCGAATTACTGGCAGATGGCAACCCGCAGGTCGCCTGGCTGGTACGCAACAGCCTGGAATTTTTCCCGCCCGAACACGCCCAGACCCTCAAAGCCGCGGCGCGCGGCCCGCGGCCCGCGGATTAGCGGGGCGTTTCCGCCACGTTTCCGGTTTGGCGTTCCTGCATCATGGCCAGGAAGACGGTAACAATGAATGGGTCGAATTTAACGCCCGCGTTTTCCTGCAGGTATTGAACCACTTCAGCACGCGGCCAGGCCGGGCGGTAGGGGCGGTCAGAGTTGAGGGCGTCCCAATTGTCCACCACCGAAAACAGCCGCGCCACAAGGGGGATGTGTTCGCCTTCCAGTCCGTTGGGATACCCGTTGCCATCCCAGCGTTCATGGTGATAGCGCGGGATGTCCAACGCTAAATTCAGGTAGGGAATTTGCTGCAGGAGTTCAGCCGCCAGGGCGGGGTGAGTTTTTACGATTTCCAGTTCGGGTTCGGTCAGCGGCCCCGGCTTGAGCAAAATCGCATCCGGAATACCCATCTTTCCAATGTCATGCAAAATCGCGCCCTGGCGTACAGCTTCCAGAGCTTCGTTGCGCAAACCCAGAGTCTGCGCGAGGGCCACCGCCAGTTCGGTCACCCGGCGGCTGTGGCCTTCGGTTTCCTGATCGCGCAGTTCCAGCGCTTTGGCCCAGCCCGAGAGGGTTTGCTCATACGTGGCACGGATATTGTCGACTGTTTTTTCCCAGGCTTCAATCAACACCCAGGAAACGACCGCGGTCACTCCACACAAAATGACCAATATAAGGGTGCGGTTAACCGAAGGGAAGTTAGCAGATTCCATCCAGCCTAGGCGCGTCCCGTAAAATATCCATGCCAGCGAGACCAGGTTCAGGATTAACGCCGGGGGGACGCTCACGCGCCCAAAGAGAAACCCGCACATGAGGATGAAGATTGGGTAGGCAGCAATGCCCGGGTCGTGCAGTGCTCCGCCGTCGTACAGGTTGAAGTTCAGCCCGGCAAATACCATCACCAGCAATAGCGCCGCGGCCAGTGAATAATGGCCGTGCTGGTTCAGCCACAAGCCCAGCAGACTTAAAGCGCTAATTGCCAGAAAGACCTGAACGATCTGGCTGAACTCGCCGGAATAATTCAACCCGGCAAACAGCAGGCAGGCAACGGTTGTAGCCCAGAGCGAAGCCTGCAAAAAGCGGCTGCGGTAGGCGTAGGCGCTATTCAGGGTATGGGGCGGGGTCAGCCAGCGACCGATTTGTTGTATCAAACGTGCCTCCTGTGAAAATTCTAGCTTCATTATAAGAGAAGACCCGCCCGTATTCCGTCGGAGGTGGCAATGGGAGTGGATAAATAAATGGACTTCCAGGGTTGGCAGCCAGCAACAGTGGGCTGAAGCCCACTGTTGCCCACAAACTTAGCCACTCCCGTGGCAAAACCCTCTCTGAGTCGGCCAAAAACCGTGGTAGAATGTTCAGTTGACTCGACCGGCAATTGGCGCACCCCGCTCGTTGCCTGGAGACCCTGCACAAACGACACGAAAAGGAGATTGCAGACGTCATGCCGTTACAGAAAGAACTCAAGGAAAAGGTCATTGGGGAGTACCAACGCAAGGCGGACGATACCGGCTCGCCGGAAGTCCAGGTTGCCCTGCTGACTAACCGCATCACCCAGCTCACCGAGCATCTGCGCACCCACAAGCACGATGAGAGCACCCGCCGCGGGTTGCTCAAAATGGTGGGCCGCCGCCGCCGCCTGCTCACCTATCTGCGCAGCAAGGACTATGCGTCCTACCTGCAGATTACGGACAAGCTGAGCATCCGGCGCAAATAACGCAAAACGAGAGTAGATGGTCAAGCGGCCATCTACTCTTTCGTTTCGCCGGGAAATGCCCGGCCATCACAATACGCCCTGCCGGTTGGGATTTGGAACTTGCTGATAACGGGCGCATGCATTTGAGAAACACGTTATCGCCAATTTCCAGTTCCTGACCCGGTGGGAAAACAAGTTCGGAGGAACAAGTTTATGAATCCTATAGCAAAAGTCTTTTCCGCCGAGGTCGGCGGCAAGACCATCTCGTTTGAGACTGGCAAACTGGCCGGTCAGGCTGGCGGCGCGGTATCCGTGCGGCTGAATCAGTCGCTGATTTTTGCGGCCGCCACCATGTCCAGCAAGCCACGTGAAAACGTGGACTTCCTGCCCCTGAGTGTGGACTTTGAAGAGCGCATGTATGCCGGTGGGCGCATCCCGGGCTCGTTCTTCCGCCGCGAAGGTCGCCCCTCGGAAAACGCCATCCTGACCTCACGCCTGACCGACCGGCCGCTGCGCCCGCTCTTCCCCAAGGGTATGCGCAATGAAATTCAGGTCATCATGTATGCCATTTCAGCGGATACCGAAACCCCGCTGGATGTGCTGGCAATCAACGCCGCCAGCGCGGCCGTGCACATCTCAGATACGCCCTGGAACGGCCCGATTGGGGCGGTACGCATTGGCCGGGTGGATGGCAACTTCATCGTCAACCCAACTTTTGAAGAAATCGAAGCCGGCGACCTGGACCTGCGGGTAGCCGGTTCGCGCGAAGCCATCCTGATGGTGGAAGCCGGCGCCGACCAGGTCACCGAAGAAGACATGGTGGCGGCGCTGGAACTGGCGCACAAATCCATCCAGCCGTTGATTGACGTTCAGGAAAAGATGCGGGCTGAAATCGGCAAGCCCAAAGCCGATATCCCGCTGGCAGTGATGGACGCCGACCTCAAAGCCCGCGTGCTAGAAGCCGCCCGCCCCGGCCTCGCTGACCTGTATGAGAAGGCCCCCAGCCTGGACAAGGCTGGCCGCGACGAACTGCTGAACAAGGTCCGCGACGAAGTGCTGGCCTCTGTGGCTGGCGAAGACGAAGCCATGCTCGGCCCGGTGCGCGAAGCCTTTGAAAGCGCCCACAAAGCGGTGGTGCGCGAGCGCATCCTGAACATGGGCGCCCGCCCGGATGGCCGCAAGTCGGATGAAATCCGCCCCATCTGGTGTGATGTGGATTACGCCCCGATGGCGCACGGCTCCGGCATCTTCACCCGCGGCGAAACCCAGATCCTGACGATTGCCACGCTCGGCACGCCGCGCGATGCCCAGATGATTGACGGCCTGACCCCGCAGGAAGAGAAGCGCTACCTGCACCATTACAACTTCCCGCCCTTCTCCACCGGCGAAGTGCGCTTCCTGCGCGGCTCCTCGCGCCGAGAAATCGGGCACGGCGCCCTGGCCGAACGCGCTCTGCTGGCGGTCATCCCGGATGAAAAGGAATTCCCCTACACCCTGCGCCTGGTGTCCGAAGCCCTGTCTTCCAATGGCTCAACCTCGATGGGTTCGGTATGCGGCAGCACCCTGGCGCTGATGGATACCGGCGTGCCGATTAAGGCGCCGGTTTCCGGTATCGCCATGGGCCTGATTAAAGAAGGCGACAAATACGCCATCTTGAGCGACATCCAGGGGCTGGAAGACCACCTCGGCGATATGGACTTCAAGGTCGCCGGTACGCCCAAGGGCATTACCGCCCTGCAGATGGACATCAAAATCTCCGGGCTGACTCCGGCCATCATGGCCGAAGCCCTCAACCAGGCCAAGGCTGGCCGCGCCCACATCCTCGATAAGATGATGGAAACTCTCTCGGCCCCGCGCCCGGAACTCAAGGCGCATGCGCCCCGCATCATCACGGTCCAGATCCCGGTAGATAAAATCGGGGCGGTGATTGGCCCGGGCGGCAAGACCATCCGCGCCATTCAGGAATCGACCGGCGCCAAGATTGACATCGGCGAGGATGGCACGGTGTTCATCGCCACTTCGGATGGCGACGCGGCCCGCATGGCGCGTGAGCAGGTGGAACGCCTGACCGAATCTGTGGAACTCGGCCGCATCTACACCGGTAAAGTGGTGCGGGTGGTGGACTTCGGCGCCTTTGTGGAACTCATCCCCGGGCAGGACGGGCTGGTGCATATCAGCCAGCTGGACACCAGCCGGGTGGAACGCGTGGCAGATATCGCCGACGTGGGCGATGAAATCACGGTGATGGTGACCGACATTGACAGCAATGGCAAGGTGCGCTTGAGCCGCCTGGCCGTGCTGGAAGGTTGGACACTGGAAGAAGCGCGTGAACGCGACAAGCCCTCCGGCCCGCGCAGCGGCGGTGGCGGCGGGCGGGGTGGTGACCGCGGCGGGCGTGGCGGCGGTGACCGCAATCGCGGCGGCGACCGCGGCGGTCGCCGCTAGACCCAAATTTTCTGTAACCAAAACGGGCTTCATTGCGAAGCCCGTTTTTCGTTCAAAATTGACCCTTGCGCAATTCAAGGCGCGGGCTTCTAATCAGGCGACAAAACAGGAGACAACCATGCGAAATCAGTTCACCCCCCTCTCGTCAGTGCTTATTCTGGCGCTGCTGCTATCCGCCTGCGGTACACCGGCCACAACGGCAGCCGAAGCCCCGGCGGCAGGCAGCCCCGGCGGCGACAGCGCTGCCCCGGCCGCTGATGCCACCGCTACAACCGTCCCGCGTACGGCCACGCTGGAGAGTGCCGAAGGCGAGGTACAGTGGCGCGCCAGCGAGACCGAAGCGTGGCAGACGGCCAAAACCGGCCAGACGATTCAGGCCGGCGAACAACTGACAACCGGTGCCGAAAGCCGGGCGGCCATCCGCTTTACAGAAGGCACTCTGACCCGCCTCGGCCCCAATAGCGCCTTTACGCTGACGGGCATGAGCGCCGCAGGGGGCGATGATTCTTCTGAAATGCGGCTGGACTCCGGCAGCATTTTCATCATCCTGAACGGCGGCAGCGCCGAAGTGGAGACCAACTCTGGCGTGGCTTCGGTGCGCGGCTCCTACCTGAATGTGCGTGTGCCCAGCAGCGGCCGTACAATCGTGACCTGCCTCGAGGGCCAGTGCACGCTGGCGACCAACGCCGGTGAAGTCAGCCTGACCAACGGCCAGCGCAGCCGGGCCACCGACCCGGACCTTCCGCCAGATGATGTGGAGCCGATGGATGCCTACGACTTCAATGAATGGTTTGAAGAAGATGAAGAGGCCTTCCTCCTGGCGCTGGAGCTGGAACTGCTGGATGAAGAAGACTTCGGGGATGATTGCGATTTTGATACCGGCGAAGGCTGCGAACTGGAAGACGAGTGTGATTACGATACCGGCGCAGGCTGTGAGGTGGATGATGACTTCTGCCTTGACTATGACACGGACTTCTGTGAAGACGCGGAAGACAGCGATGATGGGGACGATGACGGTTTTGAGGACGAGGACGATACTGGCGAAGACGACGGCTCTGACGACGATGAGTCTGACGATGATTCGGGCGAGGACGATAGCAGCGATGACGACGGTGGTGAAGATGATTCGGGTGGTGAAGACGAGGAAGAAGAGGATTAGACTATTCCAGTTTTGAGTACTAAAAAAGGGTTGGCTTAGTGCCAACCCTTTTTTTCAGGCTTTATTCTGGGTGGGAAGGCTGGGCATGGCAGGCCCTGCCACGCCCAATTGCTCGGCCAGCGCCGCCCGCAGCGCCACCCGGTCATCCCAGGGGTATTCGGTTTCGATGAAGCACATGCTCTGCTCATGGCCCTTGCCCAGCGCCAGCACCAAATCGCCGGGTTGGGCGAGGGTGAGCGCAAAACGCAGGGCCTCGCCGCGGTCTGGCACGCGCCAGAAATTCCGGCCTTCCACGCCGCCCTTGCTCTCCGCTCCAGTGGCCATCTCCGCCAGAATGCCATCCAGCGATTCGGTGCGCGGATCTTCGGCAGTCAGCACCGTGTAGTCAGCCAATTCAATGGAAGTCTCGGCCATCATGCGGCGTTTGGCTTTGTCGCGTAATCCCGCCGAGCCGAAGACCGCAATCACTTTGCCAGCCGTAATGCGCCGACCCGCTTCGAGGGCGGCCTGCAGGGCAAATGGCGTGTGAGCAAAATCCACAATGGCGTAATACGGCTGGCCGAGGTCTATCCGCTCCATCCGGCCCGGCACGCCCGCCAGCGCACGGATGCCTTCGGTAGCGGCCTCCGGCTGAACCCCCAGCCCAATCACGCTGGCGCTGATGGCTGCCAGCGCGTTATAGACATTGTAATGACCGAACAGGCGGGTTTCCACCGGAAAGCGGAAGCCCGGCCCCACGGCGGTGAACCGCAACCGGTCGGGCGTATTCTGGATATCCTCAGCGCGCACATCGGCCCCCGGATGCAGGCCATAGGTGACGCGGCGGGCCTTGAAGCGTCCCTGCAGGGGTTCATAAGAGCGGTCATCCCGGTTGAGCACCGCCAGCGGTTCAATCGGGTTGTTTTTGTCTATCCGCGCATCCAGCCCTTCAAACAATCGGGCTTTGGCGGCCAGGTATTCTTCGTACGAGCCGTGGTAATCCAGATGCTCATGGGTGATGTTGGTCACCACGGCGATGTCAAATTCGCGGGCGCGCGCCCCGCGCTGCTGGGCCAGACCATGCGAGGTCATTTCAAAGATGGCGTGGGTCAGGCCGGCCCCCGCCATCTGGCGCAGGTAACTCTGGGCTTCCATCGCTTCGGGGGTGGTGACATGAAAGCCGGTATCCAGCACCTGCTCACCGATGAGGGCATTGACGGTCGTGACCATGCCGGTATGCAGACCGGCCGCCTGCAGGATATGATAGAGAAAGTTGCTGGTGGTGGTTTTGCCATCTGTGCCGGTTACGCCCAACAGGGTGAGGTCGCGGGCGGGCTGGCCGTGAAAGAGGGCCGCGGCGTGCGCCAGAGCGGCACGGTCATCGGCGACCTGAATATGGGGAATCGGCAGGCCGGGGTCGGGCTTCTCTCCCAACACGGCTACCGCACCGCGCGCCAACACCTGCTCCAGAAAACGATAGCGGTCAACGGTGTCCACCACCGCCACGAACAGGTCGCCGGGTTGCACCTGGCGCGAATCGACCTGAATGCCGCGCACCGCCAGCCCCGGCGGCACGGGCGTGAGGGTCTGAAAACCGGCGAAGAGGTCGGTGAGGACTGGCATAATTTCAGGCCGCCCGGCGCGCCCGCAGGGTTTTATCCAGCAGGTAGAGCAAGAACCCCAGCGGGCCGAGCATGAAGGTGAAGAAGAGGATTGTGCCGAGCCAGAGCGGATGGCGTGGCGTGGCGCGGCTGTCCAGATAAATCCAGCGGCCAACGAACAGGTCAAAGGCGATGAAATGCGTCCAGCCGATGGTAGCGCCGGCGGGCGTACCCAGCCCGGCGGCCACCCCCGCCAGGGTGGGCGGCAAGAGCGCGGGGCCAGAGCCCAGCGAGAGTCCGCCGAACTGCGAGAGCAGCATGACGACGTACAGCAGGGCGAATGGCGCAATGCACCAGAGCGAGCCGAGGATTTTTTCGGTCCAGCGCCAGCGCGGAGCGAAGAGCATCAGCGCCCAGAAGGGCAGCACGAGGGTATTACTGATTTGAAAGAGGAGTTCCCAATCCATTGTCGTAGCGCTTCCTTTCAGCGGGCAATTGTATCAAGAACCGGCCTAAAGAAAAACGCCCAGCCAAGTGGCCGGGCGTCTAACTTTCAACGGATCGAGCTTACTTGAGGGTCTGGCGCATGCTGTCCAGCTTGCCGGCCACGGAACCATCCACGACCTTATCGCCGACACGCACTACCAGGCCGCCCAGAATGCGGGGGTCAACCTTGAAGGTCACATCGCCCTTGAGGGACTTCTTGACGGTGTCCTTCTCGCCATCGGTCAGCGGCAGGGCGCTGGTGACGGTGGCATCGCCTTCGGCGGTGGCGACTTCGACCTTGCCGCCCTTGATGCCGGAGAAGAATTCGTCAATCAGGGCGCGCTGGCGCTTCTCATCCAGCGCCTCGCCCACCAGCTTCTGGGCGGCGGCGATAACCAGAGCCGGCACATCCTTGCGGACTTCAGCCAGCAGGTTGGCCTTGGAGGCTTCGGCTTCGGCCAGGGCGGCGTCGCGAATTTTCTTCGCTTCGACCTCGGCAGCAGCGCGCACATCCTTGTTGGCTTCTTCGGCGCGTTGGGTGGCTTCACGAACCATGCTGGCGGCCTTGGTGTTGGCCTCGGCAATGATTTTCTCGGCTTCCACTTCAGCGTTGGCACGCGCTTCGGCGGCCACGCGGGCGTCTTCCAGGCCCTGGGCAATCCGGGTGCGGCGGGCTTCCAGCGCATTGGCAATCGGAATAAATGCCCACTTGCGCAGGATGAGGAAGACAATCGCGAAGTTGATTATCTGAACAATTACAAAGCCTAAGTTAATACCTAGCTTTTCCAATGGGGGCCTCCTTTGTCAGCCGGTTGGTCTTAGCCGACGAAGATGATGAGCATGGCGACCACCAGACAGTAGATCGCGACCGCCTCGGTGAACACGATACCGAGAATCATGTTGGTCTGGATCTCGCTGGAGGCATCCGGGTTGCGGGCGATGCCCTGCACGCCGCCGAAGGTCGCCATACCGACGCCGAGGCCGGCGCCCACGGCGCCAATCATCGCAATGCCTGCGCCAATCAGTTTGATTGCGCCAGCCAGAATTGTTGCAACTTCAGGTGTAAGCTCCATGTTGTTTATTCCTCCGAACGATTTGATCTGGGGGCGGGTTGACCGCCATAAAGTTGTTTGCATCAACCGGGCGCATGTGCCGCCCGAAGATCACAGAATTAGTGGTGCTCCTCGCCGCCGCCGTGGTGCGAGTGGGTGGCCTGCGACATGAAAACCATCGTCAGCATGCCGAACACGATGGCCTGAATGAGGCCGACCGCGAACTCCAGCATCATCACGCCGGCCATGGCGCCGACCGGGATGAGCGTGATCGGAATGCCCCAGGTGAAGGGCATGGTCTGCGTGAAGCCGCCGGAGGCCACGCCCGGCACGGCCGCGACGGCCTGCTCGACGCGCTGGTAGAAATCGCGGCGCTTGTCGACGGTGTCGTAACGCTTCGCGGAGAGGGAGACATTCAGCGCGAGCAGGCGGTCGACCTGCATGCCCGGTTGCTGGCGGAGGATGGCGCCGAAGC
>JANJTX010000092.1 GCA_024710875.1 Anaerolineales bacterium
TGGCGCTGGGGCGCATCTTCTTTCATCAAGGTCAGGTAAGGTGCGATAAACATCCACTCTTCATCCGACACATCACTGGGGTAGTTTTTTCGGGTCATGCCCGAAGTCTATCACTGGCTCAAAGTCCATAACAGGCTCTAGATGCCGAGGAAATAATCTGTTCAAAAGTTTTCCTAGTAATAAGATATTCCCATGTAGGCCCAAGGGGGTCGCCATAAGTTGCTAAGTTTCGTTGGTAGATAGCATCTCTAAGCGGTTGAGGTGTCAAATCCTTAAATCTAACGCCTAATTCTCGTCGCAATTCCCAAGCATTTCTTGCGATTTGTTGCGTTGATAGACCTATACTACGCCAGTTTACAATGTTTTCTGCAATTCCACGAACCGCAACCTCGTATTGAAATCGAAGAATAACAATACCTGCTATACCATCAATTGCGATTTTGCCCGCGGCTAAAGTTGCACCTATCACAACCCCCCACGTCCCAAGGTAACCACAGGCTATTGCCTTGTCTGCAAAACTAGCATGTGGGCTTTGGCAAATCTCAAGCGCACTAAGCACATTATATGTGGTCTGTTTTTGGATATCGTAAAAACTTTCAGTACACCCACCTCCATACCCAGGGTAACTGCCACACGAAGTATCATCATTTTCTGCATCAAGATCTTCACCAGCAGCCCCACTCGCATTCCCTGTAGAATTCCCATTGCTGTCTCCACCACCTCCACCTGATGATGATGCTCCCACCACGGGTGGGATATTCTGACACCATTTATCCAAGCATATTGGCACATGCCCGCTCGGGTCCACAAAATTCACCGGATTATTCAGCACATACGCGTATCTATTGAACGCTTGCGGGTTGCCGGCCCCCGGAATTATCGTGTCTGGTTGAGTGAATTTGCCTATTCGGCTGTTATAGATGCTAGCTTTACCCGCGTTTTGCCGAAGTTGTAAACTCTGTGTAAAATCGCCCGCTCGCATTGCCCCATTATAGCCAGCCGGGCGGCGAAAACAACCACCCCCAATCCGCAATCTACAATCAGCAATCCAAAATCAGCAATCCAAGAAATCCCCAATTGCCTACAGGATATAATCACCCCACAAACCCCCGCACCCCGGAGCCGCCATGAACCTCTCGCCTGAAGTCCTCCAGAAACGCCAGCAAAAACTGGCCGCCGCCATCCGGGCCGCCGGGCTGGATGCCCTGGCCCTCAACCCGGGGCCGAGCCTGCACTACCTGACCGGCATCGAGTTCCACTTGAGCGAACGGCCGGTGGTATGCCTCTTCCGGCCGGAAGGCGCGCCGGTACTGGTGCTGCCGGAACTGGAAAGCGCCAAGAGCCGTGACCTGCCTTATGAATTACAGGCCATCACCTACCCGGAAAACCCGGCCCAGTGGCCGACGGCCTATGAACAGGCGCTGCAAAGCGCCGGCCTGCGCGCCAGCGGCGGCAAAGTCGGCGTGGAAGACCGCGTCCTGCGCCTGCTGGAATGGCGGCTGCTGAAACAGGCCGCCCCCGAAGTAGACTGGGTCACGGCCGAAGATGTCGTCGCCTCGCTGCGCATGCAGAAAGACGAAGCCGAGCAGGCCGCCATGCAGAAGGCGGTCGACATCGCCCAGAGCGCCCTCACCGCCACCCTGCCGCAGATAAAAATCGGCATGCAGGACACCGAAGTCGCCGCCATCCTGATGATGCAACTGCTCCAACACGGCAGCGGCAAGCCGCCCTTTGAACCAATTGTGGCCGCCGGGCCGCAGGACAGCGCCAACCCGCACTACTTCCCGCGCGGCCGCGCCCTGCAATCCGGCGACCTGCTGGTGATTGACTGGGGCGCGGGCTACGGCGGCTACCTCTCCGACCTCACCCGCACCTTTGGCGTGGGCGAACTCACTGCCGAGCAAATCAAAATCCACGAAACCGTGCAGGCCGCCAACGCCGCCGCCCATGCCATCGCCGCCCCCGGCGTGGCCTGCGGGACGGTAGATAAAGCGGCACGAGATGTCATCGAAGCCGCCGGCTACGGCCAGTACTTCACCCACCGCCTCGGCCACGGCCTCGGCATGGAAGGCCACGAAGAACCCTACATGCGCGGCGACAACCCCCAGATTCTGCAAACCGGCATGACTTTCACCATCGAGCCCGGCATCTACATCCCCGGCCTGGGCGGCGTACGCATTGAAGACGACGTGGTCGTCACCGAAAGCGGCCTGCGCTCGTTCAGCGACATGCCGCGCGGAATACAAATCGTTGGGTAAAAGGAGCAAATGGCAAATTAGAAGAAAAAGAGTGGCTACCATGCGCGGTGTCATTGCGTAGCAATCTCCACTCTGGGGCGAAAGATTGCTTCGTCGGACTACGTCCTCCTCGCAATGACAGGCCCTTGCCTCCCTTCTAATTTCTCATTTCTAATTTGCGCCTGACCTTCACCCGCCATGACCTCCCACCCCTCTCCCCCCATCCTTGAAGGCGCCGAACCCTTCTTCTACAAAGGCGGGCCGCTCGGCTGCCTGCTGGTGCACGGCTTCACCGCCAGCCCGGAAGAAATGCGCCTGCTGGGCGAACACCTCGCCAACGAAGGCCACACCGTTCACGGGGTGCGCCTGGCCGGGCACGGCACCACCGTAGAAGACATGGCCGCCACCCGCTGGCCGCAGTGGGCCGCCAGCGTAACCGCCGGGGCGCACCGCCTGGCGGGCGAAAGCCAGCGGCTGGTCATCATCGGCCTCTCGATGGGCGGGGCGCTGGCCCTGCTGCTGGCGGCCCGCCTGGGTGCGGCGGGCGTGGTGGCGCTGGCCGCCCCCTACGAAGTGCCGGACGAACGCTACCGCCAGCACCGCCTGCTGGCGCGGGCGCTGGCCGCCTTCCAACCGTTGCGGCCCAAAAGCAAGGGCATGTGGTTCAACCCGCAGGCCGCCGCCGGGCGGGTGGCCTACGCCCACAACCCGCTGCCTTCGGTCATCCAGCTGGACAAACTGCTGGCCGAAACGCGCCGCCAACTGCCGCGCCTGGAAGTATCGGTGCGCCTGATTTACTCCGCAGACGATACCTATGTGCCGCCCCACCACGGCGAGCGCATCCTCGCCAGCCTCGGCAGCCCGCGCAAGGAACTGCTGCAGGTGGCGGGCTGCAACCACATCCTGACCCGCGACGGCGACACCCAGAAGGTGTTTACGCTGGTGAGTGAATTCATCGATAGCCTTGAATAACCATCCTGGAGGAGAATGCGATGTTTGATAGCTGGATTGCAGGCAGTCTGGAGTTTACCTATTGGGTACAGTCGTGGGCCGGCGGGCTGGCCGGGTTCTTCCGCTTCTTTACCTTCCTCGGCAAGGCCGATTTTTACATTCTGGTGATGCCCGCCCTGCTATGGCTGGTGGATTACGGCCTCGGCCTGCGCATGGCGGTTTTGCTGCTGCTCAACGGCTGGGTGAACGACATCTTCAAACTGTTCTTCGCTCAACCGCGCCCGTACTGGGTCGAGCCCAGCCTGCCAACCTACGGCGAAGTTGAAACCACCTTCGGCGTGCCCAGCGGCCACTCACAGGTTCCGGCGGCGGTGTACGGCTTCTTCGCCAGCCAGATAAAACGCCGCTGGGTGACCATCGCCGCCGTCCTGCTGGTCTTCCTGATTGGCTTCTCGCGCATCGCCCTCGGCCTGCACTTTTTGCATGATGTCCTCATCGGCTGG
>JANJTX010000095.1 GCA_024710875.1 Anaerolineales bacterium
CTGCGTCCGCGACGTACACGCCGACAGCCACGCCGACGGATACACAGACCGCGACGCCGACGTATACGCCGACCTCCACACCGACGGACACACCGACCGCGACCCCGACGGATACACCGACCAGCACGCCGACTGCGACCCCAACGGACACGCCGACTGCGACTCCGACGGATACTCCGACTGCGACTCCGACGGATACACCGACCAGCACGCCGACGGATACACCGACTGCGACCCCGACGGACACGCCGACCGCGACACCGACGGATACGCCGACCGCGACCCCGACGGATACACCGACCAGCACGCCGACGGATACTCCGACTGCGACTCCGACGGATACCCCGACTGCGACGCCGACGGATACGCCCACGAGCACGCCGACGGACACGCCGACCAACACGCCCACGAGCACGCCGACGGACACGCCCACTAGTTCGCCGACGGATACTCCGACCAGCACTCCGACGGATACTCCGACCGCGACGCCGACGGATACCCCGACTGCGACGCCGACGGATACGCCGACTGCGACGCCGACGGATACGCCAACCAGCACCCCGACGGACACGCCGACGGACACGCCGACGGATACTCCGACCGCGACCCCGACCAGCACCCCGACGGATACTCCGACTGCGACCCCGACCAGCACCCCGACGGATACTCCGACTGCGACCCCGACGGACACCCCGACCGCGACCCCGACGGATACGCCCACGAGCACGCCGACGGACACGCCGACCAACACGCCGACGGATACACCGACTGCGACCCCGACGGATACACCGACTGCGTCGCCGACGGATACGCCCACGAGCACGCCGACGGACACGCCGACCAACACGCCCACCAGCACGCCGACGGACACGCCGACCAGCACACCGACGGACACGCCGACCAGCACACCGACGGACACGCCGACCAGCACGCCGACGGATACACCGACTGCGACGCCGACGGATACGCCCACGAGCACGCCGACGGATACACCGACCGCGACCCCGACGGATACTCCGACTGTGACCGCTACTGCTACAGAAACTGCGACGGCTACAAGCACGGCTACCGCTACGGCGACTGGCGAGCCGACCGCGACGCCGACTTCCACCCCGACGACGGATCCGCTCCTGGCGGCAATTGGCGACCGGGTGTGGCTGGACTTGAATGGAGACGCGGTTCAGGACCCAAGTGAACTGGGAATCGAGAATGTGACGCTTGAACTGTGGACAGACCCGAATGGGGATGGGGATGCCACGTTGGACGGTAACATCTACGGCACGCAAACGACTGGCATCAATGGCATTTACCTCTTCACCGGTTTACCGCCGGGCAGCTATGTGGTCTTTGTGACTGATACAAATGGCGAGCTGACTGGCCTGGGCTTTACGACGAATAATGAACCCTACCCGGTAACAGTAGTTGGCGGCCAGACGTATTTGGATGCGGACTTTGGTTATGAGCCCGGGCCGGTGAGCATCACCAAGCAATTGCTGCCGATTGATGAAATGGTCAATACGGTTCCGAATCAGGTGGCGATTGGTGAAATCATTGAATATGAAGTAACAGTGACCTTTGGGCCGGGCGCCAGCCATATCAGTGCCACCCTGACGGATATTCTTGACCGCGGTCTGGCCTTTATGGATTGTGATGCAGCCGATATTTCCGCAGATGCCGGCCTGACGACTTCTCTGGCTGGCGGGTTTGGCGATCTGTGCAGCCCGCAGGTGCCGCCCAATAACCTCCTGGGTAACCCGGCGATTTCCGAGTTCCCCGGTGGCAGTCTGGACTTGGAAGATGAAGGCCGCCAGTTGCTCTGGTCGCTGGGCGATGTGGAGAACACGGCCGGGGTGGACCAGACGCTGACCTTTATCTATCGCGTCATCGTGCTGGATATAGCTGATAATGTCCGCGGTGGCGTGTTGAACAATGACATTTTCTGGGGTAACGGCCTCGGCCGTACGAGCGCGGTAAATGTGGAGATGGTGGAACCCACGGTGGATATCGAAAAGACCGTGAATTCGCCGGTCGCTTCGCCGGGTGATATCCTGACTTTCCGGCTTGAAATTTTCCACACCGGTGCGAGCGATAGCGATGCCTTTGAGACCATCATCAATGATGAAGTGGAAGCAGAATTTACCTATATCCCGGGGTCGCTGCGGTATGTGAGCGGGCAAGTACCTACCCTGCTGGATGAGACCAATGCACCGAACTTGCAGATTACCTGGGCTACCTTCCTGAATAATGGCGTGAGCGGCGTGGTGGAGTTTGATGTAATCATGGGCGTTATCCCGCCGGGCAGCAGCGCCAGTAACACCGGCTATGTGGAGTGGTCTTCCTTCCCCGGTGACCGCACCACGCCGCAATCGCCGTGGAATGTGTATTCGACCGAACGCTGGTATGACCCGCCCGACCCGGTGGATATCTATGGCGGCGTGTCATCCAGCGCGGTAGTGACGTTTACCACCGGTCTGGCAAGCCAGGCAGGCTTCGCTCTGCCGCAGACCGGGTTCGCGCCGGAAGTGTTTACGCCGCTGCCAGTCCAGCTGGAAACGCTGGAATACGCTGACCTGGGCGACTTCTGGCTGGAGATTCCGAGCCAGGGCGTGCGGATGCCGATTGTGGGCGTGCCATTTACCGAAGAGGGTTGGGTGGTAGATTTCCTGAATGGGCAGGCTGGCTATCTGGAAGGGACATCCTACCCGACCTTGCCGGGGAATACGGCCATCACGGGGCATGTGTGGAATGCCGATGGCACGCCGGGCTTGTTCTACCGGCTGGATGAACTGCAATTTGGCGAGCAGGTCATCATCCATGCCTATGGCCAGCAATATGTGTATGAGATCCGCAGTAACAACTATGTACGGCCGGGCAACTTGAGTGTGCTGGGGCCGGAGGAATATGACTGGGTGACGCTGATTACCTGCGAGAGCTACAACGAGCAAACGGGCGAATACGAGCTGCGCACCGTGGCGCGGGCGGTGTTGGTGAAGGTGATTTCTGAAACCGGAGCGGTGAATACTTCGCCACTGGCGTTGCCGTAGCGCGATAAGTGAATGCAAAGCGACGGCTGGTAGATGCCAGCCGTCGTTTTTTGTTTTTGATGGGGTCAGGTTGTATTTGGTTTTTCTGGGGGATGACCTTTGGCGATGACCGTTTCCCCGAAGCGGGTGCGCAGCTGCTGGACGGCATCCTGCAGGGCGGCGGCTTTTTTCTGGTCGGGGGCATCCCACAAGCTTAGTTGACGGGTGGGGGGTTGAAAACCAGAAATGCCGACGCCGAGCAGCCGGACGGCTTTGCCCGCCTGCCAGTTTTGTTCGAGCAGTTTTTGGGCGGTGGCCAGAATTTTGGCGGCCTCGGCGGTGGGGCTGGCGAGGGTGGTCTGGCGGGTGAGGGTGGTGAAGTCCGGCCAGCGCAATTTGAGCTTGATGGTGACACCTTCCAGATTTTCGGCCTTGAGCTGGCGAGCCACGCGTTCGCTCTGGCGGCGGAGTTCATCCAGCAGGGCGCGGCGGTCGGAGACATCCCGGCTGAAGGTGACTTCCTGACTGACGGACTTGGTTGCGCGGCTGGTTTCGAGGGGGCGGTCATCCAGGCCGCGGGCGCGCTGGGCCAGTTCGGCGCCGTTCTGGCCGAAGTGACGGGCGAGGTCGGCGGCGGGCCAGCGGGCGATATCGCCGATGGTATGAATACCCAGTTCGGCCAGGCGGGCGGCGGTTTTGGGGCCAACGCCCCAGAGCATCTCGGCCGGCAGGGGGGCGAGGAAATCGGCTTCGTGGCCGGGCGGCACAATCTGGATGGCGTTGGGGTAGGTGGTGGTGCGGCGGGCGGCTTTGCCGACATCGGTGGCGATTTTGGCAACCAGTTTGTTGGTGGCCACGCCCAGCGAGCAGGGCAGGTGCGTTTCGGCGAGGACACGCTGTTGAATATGGCGGGCGAGCAGGCCGGCCTTTTCCGGGCGGTCGCTGACATCCAGAAAGGCTTCGTCAATCGAAAGTTGCTCCACCAATGGGGAGAATTCATGCAGTATCGCCATGACGGCGTGACTCTTTTCGCGGTAGCGGGCATGGCGACCGGGGAGGACTTGAAGTCTGGGGCACAGACGCAGGGCGCGGCCCATGGGCATGGCGCTGCGCACACCGAGGGCGCGGGCGGCGTAGGAGCAGGATGCGACCACCCCGCGCTCTTCCGGACGGCCGCCCACGGCAAAGGGCTGGCCGCGCAGGGCGGGGTTTTCCAGTTCCTCTACGGCACAGAAGAACGCATCCAGGTCGAAGTGAATGATTTTGCGCACGGTGTGTCGGTCAGACCAGCCCGTCTTGATTCAGGGCGGCGATTTGGGCATCGGTATAGCCCAGCACGGTGCGCAGGATTTCCTCATTGTGTTGGCCGAGCAGGGGCGGGGGCAGGCGCATTTCCAGCGGGGCGGTGGGGAAGTTCATGGGCGAGGCGATTTGGGGAATCTGCCCTGCGGTGGGGTGGGGGATGTGCTGGACGCGCTGGCGGGCCTGGACCTGCTCGTTTTCAAAGACTTCGCGGATGCTGTTGATGGGCGCGGCGGGGATGCCGACCTCGGCGAAAATCGCCATCCACTCGGCGGCCGGGCGGGTGGCAAAAACCTCGGCCAGCAACGGGACGATGACGGCGCGGTTCTGGACACGGGCGGCGTTTCTGGCGAAGCGTTCATCTTCGGCCCACTCGGGCTTGCCCATGGCGGCAACGAGTTTGGCCCATTGGCCGTCGTTTCCGGCGGCGACGGCGAAGTACTTATCGCGGGCCTTGAAGGACTGGTAGGGGACGATGTTGGGGTGGGCGTTGCCGAGGCGGGCGGGTTCCTGCCCGCTGACGAGGTAGTTGCTGGCGACGTAGGACATGGCGGCGACCTGCGAATCGAGCAGGGCCATGTCAATGCGCTGGCCGAGACCGGTGCGCTGGCGGGCAAAGAGGGCGGCCAGAATGGCGTTACAAGCGAAGATGCCGGTCATCAGGTCGGTGATGGCGACGCCGACGCGAGTCGGTTCGCCCTCTTCCGGGCCGGTGACGGCCATCATGCCGCCGAGGGCCTGGGCGATGAAGTCATAGCCGGGCTGGTCGGCGAGCGGGCCGCTGGTGCCGTAGCCGGTGATGGTGCAGTAGATGAGGCCGGGTCGCAGTTCCTGGAGGGCTTCGTAAGAAAGGCCGAGACGTTCCAGCGTACCGGTTTTGAAATTTTCCACGAGGACATCGCCCTGCCGGATGAGGTCTTTGAGAGCCTCCAGCCCGGCGGGGGATTTGAGGTTGAGGGTGAGGCTGCGCTTGTTGCGGTTGGCGGAGAGAAAGTAGGCCGATTCGCCGCCGGTGGCGAAGGGCGGGCCCCAGGCGCGGGTGTCATCGCCCTTGCCGGGGGCTTCTACTTTGATAACGTCTGCGCCGAGATCGCCGAGCATCATGGTGCAGTAGGGGCCGGCGAGGACGCGGGTGAGGTCGATGATGCGGATGCCTTCGAGCAGGGGAGCGGTCATGGGAGTGTCCTGGGTAGGGTGAAAGGGGATAAATCAGGTGAAAAAGAGCGTATCCTGTTTGTAAAATCCGTGTTAATGTTACCAAAGTACTGGTTGTCTTACAACTCCGTTGGAATAGGAGGTTGCCTTTCGACCTGACATACTCTAATTCTCCCCATGCACATTAGTCAATCAACCAGAAGAGGAGAGAAACCCCATGGCTACAAAGATGATGGGCTACCTGCCCAATGACCGCCCTGCGCCGTTGCAGATGGTCATCCTCGGTTTTCAGCATGTGCTGACGATGTTCCCCGCGACCGCGTTCGTGGCGGCCCTTACGGGCTTCCATGTGAGCACGGTCTTGTTTATGTCGGGCGTATCCACGATAGTGGCGTTGCTGCTGTCCAAGTGGCGTATCGGGAAATTCATCCCGCTATGGTACGGCTCGTCGTTTTCATACATTGCGGCCTATCAGGCCATCAATCAGGCGCCGCCGTTCAGCGGTCCGGCTTCGGATGAAATCCTGGGCACGATTCAGGCTGGTATTGTTGCCACCGGTGTGTTTAACATTTTGGTTGGTTTGATTATTCGCCGGGTGGGCAAGGCCTCGCTGGATAAGGTCCTGCCGCCGGTGGTCACCGGTTCGGTGGCGGCGGTCATCGGTTTTGGCCTGGGCTTTGCGGCGCTGGACATGGCGAGCGCTAACTGGGGCATCGCCCTGCTGACGCTGCTGGTGACGGTGTTGTTCTCGGTGTATCTGCAAAACCGCGGCTTCCTGGGTATGCTGCCGGTGTTGTTGGGTGGTCTGGTGGGGTATGTGGTGGCGGCCGCCACGGGCAATGTGGATTTTGCTGCCATTACCAGCGCGCCAGTCTTTGAGGTGCCGCACTTCACCTTCCCGATTTTTACCGGCGACCTGGTAGCGACGGCGATCTTCAGCGTGGCGGTAATGGCGCTGGCGACTATCCCGGAATCCACGGCGCACCTGTACCAGATCAGCCTGTATGTGGACCGGCTGGCGGAAGACCTGGGCCGCGAAAAATATAACCTGGATGAGTACATCGGCTTCAACCTGGTGTTGGATGGTATCGATGACTTCTTGAAGGGTTTGTTTGGCTCCACGGCTGGCACAAACTACGGCGAGAACAACTCGTTGATGGCGATTACCCGCAACTACTCCGGCCCGGTTCTTATTGCGGCGGGCGTTATCTCCGCTTTGCTGGGCTTTGTGGGTACGCTGGCGGCGCTGGTCCAATCCATGCCGCTGGCAGTTTCCGGGGGCCTGGCGATTTACCTGTTCGGCGTGGTGGGTATGCAGGGTATTGCCCTCATGATTGAGAACAAGGTCAGCATGTTTGACCCACGCACGCTGGCCGTGGGCTCGGTGATTATGATTGTGGGCATCGGCGGCAATATCGGCATGGGCGGTTTCTTGCCGATTCCGATTCTGCAGGGCTTGTTCCCGCAGGGTCTGCCGGCGATTGCCACCGGGGCGCTGATGGGCATCATCCTGAACGCCATCTTCCTGGTGTTTACACCGCCCAAGGCTGAATAAACGATTTCGCAAGATGAAACAAGCGGGAGCCAGTCTGGCTCCCGCTTTTGTTTGTATCAGGGACTAGCGGCGTTTGCTAAGGGGGTGGGGGCGCGGCCGAGGATGGCCTGCAGGACGGCCGGGCTGCCGGTGAAACCGTGCTGGTCGTAGTGGGCGAACATCGCCAGCAGGGTATCGCGGGCGTAGGCGGGCAAGCTGAGGTGGGCGGCCTGCCACTCGCTGGCGGTGAGCTGGCGGGGGGTGATGGGCTGGCCCCAGGTCTGGGCTAATAGTGCGGCGATTTCATGGTGGTTAAGAGCCTGCGGACCGGCCAGTTCATAGCTACCATTGAGATAAACGGGGCTGGTAAGCAGGCGGGCGGCGGCGATGGCGACGTCTTCCAGATGGACGAGGCTGTGGCGTGTCTCCAGACTGCAGGGTACTTCAAGTGTGCCGGAGGCAAGAATTGTCTCCTTCTGGTGCAGGATGTTCTGCATGTAAGCGCAGGGCTGGAGGATAAGAAAGGGCAGCCCGGACTCTATCAGGGCGGCCTCAACTTGCATTTTTTGCCAGTGGTGGGGCATGGCCTGGATTTGAGGATGCAGGACGGAATGATAGGCAATGAGTTCCAGCCCGGCGTGGCGGGCGGCGGCGATGGCAAGCCGGCCGATCTGGACTTCCTGCGGGTGGACGTTGGGGCAGATGAGGTAAAGGGCGCGGGCGCCTTCGGCGGCGCGGTTCAGATCATCCGGGTTGAGCAGGTCGCCGAGGAAAGTTTCAGTTGCGCCAGAGGCCTGGGCGGCGCTGGCCTGCTGTGGCGTGCGGACGAAGGCCCGCACGGGCTGGCCCACGGCGGTGAGGGCGCGGGTGAGAGCCAGGCCGGTTTTGCCAGCCGCACCGGTGAGGAGAATCATCGCCAGACCGCCAGACCGTGCAGAAAACCCGCCAGCGCATCGGCGCCGGAGGTGTGTCCGGTGGGCAGGATGTGGCGAGCGGCGGCCAGCACGGCGACTTTATCGGCCTGTGTGAGGGTTTTCAGAAACGTGTGCCAGACTTCGCCGGCTTCGCCGCGGGCGGCGGCGGTCAGCCAGGCGCGCGAGAGGGCATGGGTGCGGGGGGTGGCGCGGGCGGCCAGCGGTTCACACAGGGAGAGGGCGTTTTGCGGCTGGCAGGCCCAGGCGGCATGCATAAACCCGACTAAAAAGTCATCGCCAGCCGGGGTGAGGCCGGGGCCGAGGCCAGCCAGGGCGTGGGCGGCCTCGGCGCGGGTGGCAGGCTGGGCGAGTTGGGCGATGGTGGCCCGGGCGCGGGTAGCGAGGGGCGCGGCCAGAGTGGTGGCCGGTTGATATTGGAGGGCGGCGAGACTGTCCGGTGGGGCTTCGGCGGCCAGCAAGGATTGGACAATTTGCGCATAGCCAATTAGCGAATTGGAGGAGGCCAGAGCGTACCAATCGGGGATGGGTTGCCAGAGTTTGGCCGTGGCGGTGTGGATTTCAAGCGGGCCGAGGGTGAAATGACCGGGGTGGAAATGGATGGGGCTTCCGGCGGTCAGGTGGGCTTCAAAGTCAATGGGTTCGAGGACGATGGCAAAGGGGCCGTTGCCGAGGTCGGGCGTGACCAGCGAGAGGATTTCGCCCGTCTCATTCACCAGATTGCAGGCGCGGCGAAAGAGGTGCAGGATGCGGGCGGCGGTGGTGTCTTCCAGCCAGCGCCCGGCGGCGGGGGCAATGGAACGGGCGGCGAGGCGGGTCACATTCCGGTGGGGAGTTGGACGAGACGGCCGTGGCTGACCACATGGGCCGGGGCGGCGTGCTGGCGCAGGGCTTCGAGAACATCCGGGGCGTGCAGCACGACGAGGTTGGCGGGCGCGCCGACTTGCAGACGGTGGTCAGGCAGGCCGATGGCGCGCCCGGCTTTGGTGGTGACAAGGTCGTAGAGGGTGTCCATTTCGGCGCGGGTGGTCATCCAGAGCAGGTGCGAGGCGAGAAAGGCGACTTCCAGCATATTGTTGCGGCCGTAGGGGTAGTAGGCGTCCGAGATGTCATCCTGGCCGAGGCACACGCCGGCGCCTTCTTCGAGCAGTTCGCGGACGCGGGCGTGCAACGGGCCGGTGTGCGGGTCGCTGACGACGTACATCTGGGCCTGTTTGAGCAGGGCGATGAGTTTCTGTAAATAGGGTTTGGGGTAGAGGTGCATGGCGCGGGCGTGGTGGGCGAGGACGCGCCCCTGCCAACCCTGCTTTATGGCGCGCACGGCCATCATTTCGGTCGTGCGCAGGGTGGCATCGCCGGCATCATCCACGAGCATGGAAACCGGCTTGTCGAACTCGGCGGCGATGTCAAACATGGCATCCACATGGGCCTGGGCGTCGGCATCGGTAAATTCAATCCAGGGGATGCCGCCGACCACATCTGCGCCGAGGCGCATGGCCTGGCGCACGAGGTCGGCGGCGCCGGGTTCGCGCACCACGCCATCCTGCGGGAAGGCCACGACCTGCAGGTCCACAATGCCTTTGAATTCGGCTTTGATGGTGAGCAGGGCTTCCACGCCCATGAGTTTGGCTTTGTTGTCGACATCGGCAAAGGCGCGGATGTGGAGGTTGCCGTGCCGGGCGGCCAACCACACCGCTTTGCGAATGTTGGGCAGAATCCAGTCGAGGGCGTATTGGTCCTTGACGCGGGCGGCGAGTTCGATGGCGTTCATGGCCTTGCCCATATCCCCGCCGTGATAATCCTGCATGGCCAGCTCGTCCATGCGGGCGAGCGAATAGACCTTGTCCAGATGCAGGTGGGCATTGACAAAGGACTCGGTGACGAGGCCGCCAGCGGCATCCAGCGTATGTTCGGTTTCAGCGGTCAGGTTGGGCTGCATAGCGGCGATTTTGCCGTTGGCGATGCCGATATCGGTTAGCTCACCCGCTGGGTTGGTGCGCAACTGGGCGTTGCGAATCAGGAGATCAAAAGTGGCCAAAGTTCGCTCCTTCTAAAAAGCGCGGAGCAGGAGTGTGCCTGCCCGTATGGGAGTACGACTAAACGGCGGCTTTGTGCGCTTCCACCAGTTCCCACAGGCGTTTGGGGCTTAAGGGGATTTCGGTGATTTCAAGGTCAATGCCGCCGCTGCGCAGTGCATCTTCGACGGCCTGCACGAACAGCGGGGCGGCGGGGATGGCCCCGGCCTCGCCGGCGCCCTTGACGCCCATTTCGTTGAGCGGCGAGGGGGTTTCATGGTGGCCAATTTCAATGCGAGGCACATCCAGGGCGGTGGGCAGCAGGTAATCCATGAAGGAAGCGTTGAGCAACTGCCCCTGCTCGTCAAAGACCAGTTCTTCGTAGAAGGCGTTGCCGAGGCCCTGGGCCACGCCGCCCTGCACCTGACCATCCAGAATGAGGGGGTTGATGACCTTGCCGCAGTCATGCACGACGACATAGCGTTTGACCTCGACCATCATCGTGTCGGGGTCGATTTCAACAATCATGGCATGGGCGCCGGCAGCGGTGGCGCCCATGGGCGGACCGAAGTAATCGGTGGCTTCCAGGCCGGGTTCGGTGCCGGGCTTGACCGCGCCGCGTAGCGGGTTGGCCTTGCTGGCGAGGTCGCCGAGGAGCATGGTGCGCTGCGGGTCGCCAATGACGCACACACGCCCGTTGCCGATTTCGAGTTCTTCCGGAGTGACTTTGAATTCTTCGCTGGCGAGGTCGAGGATGCGCTGGCGGACGCGCTTGGAGGCGGCGTGGATGGCATTGCCCGCCACAACCGCGCCGCGGCTGGCGAAGGTGCCGACGCCCCAGTGGAACTGGTCGGTGTCGCCGGTGATGACGTCAATTTCATCGGGCGGGATGCCGACCTGGTCGGCGACGACCTGGGCGAAGGAAGTGAAATGGCCCTGGCCCTGAGTGCCGACGCCGGTGGCAACGCTGACGCGGCCGTTAGATTGAATCTGGACACGCGCGCCTTCATAGGGGCCGATGCCGGTGCCTTCCACATAGCACACCAGCCCGAGGCCGAGCAGTTTGCCTTCTTTTTCGGCCTGGGGTTTGAGGGTCTTGAAGAACTCCTCGTAGCCAATCATCTCTTTGGCCTTGGCAAGGATGGGTTCATAGTCGCCGCTGTCGTAGGTCAGTTCGGTGAAGTCCTGATAGATGATTTTGTGGTTGTGGGGGAACTGGTCCGGGGTGAGGAAGTTGCGGCGGCGGATTTCGGTTTTGTCCAGCCCGAGTTCGTTGGCGGCGGCATCCAGCAGTCGTTCCATGACGAAGACGCCGTGCTGGCGGCCAGCGCCGCGGTAGGGGGTGACGATGGGCTTGTTGGTGAAGACGGCCTTGAACTCGGTGCTGTAGTTGGGGACATCGTACATGCCGAGCAGGGTGCACTGGGTGTTGATGGGCACGGTCAGGCCGTAGGGGTCGTAGGCGCCGCTGTCATGCCAGAAGACATCCTGCACACCAAGGATTTTGCCTTCTTTGGTGAGGGCGATTTCGCTTTCATGCCACTGGCCGCGCTCCTGGGTGGTGGTGTAGAAATTTTCGGAGCGGTCTTCAATCCATTTGACCGGCTGGTTGTGTTGCATGGCCAGCCAGGGGATGAGCATTTCTTCGGGGTAGAACATCATGATTTTGGGGCCGAAGCCGCCGCCAATGAAGGGGGCGATGACGCGCACCTGGCTTTCGGAGAGGCCGAGCATGGCGGCCAGACCATTGCGGATGACAACCGGAGCCTGGGTGGTATCCCAGATGGTCATCTTCTGGAAGCGGGGGTCCCACTGGGCGACCACGCCGCGGTTTTCCATGGCGGCGGCGGTGCCGCGGTCGTACCAGAATTCGCGAGTGATGACGACATCGGCTCTGGCTTTTGCGGCGGCGTAGTCGCCTTTGTGCTGGACGACGTGGGCGGCGAGGTTCTGGTCGAGGTCTTCATGCAGCAGGGCCGCGCCGGGTTCGAGTGTTTTGCGGACATCGACATTGACCGGCAGGGCCTCGTAATTGACGATGACATCGCCGACGGCATCTTCGGCAATGTAGCGGCTGGTGGCGAGGATGGCGACCACGCCTTCGCCGACATGGCGGACTTTGTCTTTGGCGAGGATGGGCTGGGTGCGTTCGTTGAAGACGATGTCTTTGACCGGCGGGGGTGAAACCAACAGGGGGCCGACGCGCCAGTAGTCGCCGAGGTCAGCGGCGGTGTAGGCGGCCACCACGCCCGGCCGTTGCAGGGCGCGGCTGGTGTCTATGCTCTGGATGCGGGCATGGGCATAGGGGCTGCGCACAAAGGCGACGTGCAACAGGTCCGGGAAATTGACATCGTCCACGAAGAGGGCCTGGCCGGTGAGCAGGCGCGGGTCTTCGTTGCGTTTCATGCGTTGGCCGAAGTAGCGGGTGGTCATACGAGCCTCCTGCGAGAAAGGTCTTTATTCAGTGAACGCCGCGGCGCGGCAGAAGGCCGCTTCGCCGCCTTTAAATTTCCATGGGAAGGCGCCGAGGACGATGCGTTTGTTGTGCAGAGCGGGGTTGCCGATTTCACCGCCGAGGTTTTCGACATGGAAGCAGTCGTGCGGGAAGAGCGCATTGTGGGTGAGCTGGTAGGCCTCGGTGGGGAACATTTCGTCAATCTTATCGGCGCCGAATTTGGCCTCGACTTTGGCACGCACGCGGGCCCAGTGTTCCAGCCCACCTTTGCCGAGGAAACGGCCGATGGGCAGGTTCATGGGGTGGTCGGTGGAAATCATGTCCACGCCCCAGAGATGGATTTTCTTATCCAGAAGCCATTCACAGATGCTGTGGTGCGGGCCGGGGTGGCGCTGGATGTAGCGTTCTTCGTCGCCTTCGGGGCTGAAAAAGGAGTATTTGTGCCAGCCGGTATGAATGAAGAGGATGTCGCCGTTCTGGATATCGGCTTTGGCTTCGAGCATCTCAGGGGTGAAAACATCCAGGTCGTCGAGCTGGTCGCTGATGTCCACAATCACGCCGGGGCCGTAGAGCCAGTCGAGCGGCAATTGGTCAATGGTCTTGCCGTTGGTGACGAAGTGGCGGGGGGCGTCCAGATGGGTGCCCATGTGGTTGCTGGTCATAATGTATTGGGCATTGACGCCGTGCTCGGCCTTGCGCTTGATGTACTTGACCTCAAACGGGGGGTAGAAAGGCCAGAACGAGGCGTCGGCATTCAGGTCCTGGGATAAGTCGTGGATTTTCATGAGAGGCTCCTTGGGATGGGATGGTTAGAGTTTGTATTTCTCTGCGAAGGCGACCAGCGCGTCTTCAAAAATCTTCATGGGGGGGCGGACGAGGCCCGCGCCAACCTGACCCACGCCGGCTTCGCGGTGGGCGATGCCGGTGTTGACGCGCGGGGTGAGGCCGAGTTCGATGACTTTGCGGATGTCCGTGCCAGTGGGCGTGCCGCGAAAATCAAGCTGGGGGATGGTGAAGTGGCTGTGCTCTGCGACAGTGATTTCGTACATCTCCAGCGTGGCGTTGATGGCATCCTGGGGCGTACCGGATACAAACGTCACGATGGCGGGGGCGGCGGCCATGGCAAAGGCACCAATGCCGGCGGTTTCAGTAATGGTGCTGTCGCCAATATCCGGGTTGGCATCGGCGCTGGTGTAGCCGGGGAAATACAGGCCGTCTGGTACTTCGGCGGGGGCGGTGAACCACTGGTCGCCCAGGCCGCTGACGCGCAGGCCAAAGTCGGTGCCATTGCGGGCCATGGTGGTGACTACGGTGCTGCCCTCTACGCCGTGCCCGGCATCCGCCATGGCTTTGCAGGCGGCCATGACCGGGTTCAGCACACTTAAGGCGTTTTCGCCGAGGAACTTGAGGGTTTCGCTCAAGAGGTCGTTGCTCTTGCTGGCTTTGGCCAGCAACGGGGCGAGTTTGGCGGTGTAGAGAATCGAACCGGCCTTGTTGCGGTTGTGGCCTTCATCGCCCATGTGGAGCGATTCAGAGAGCAGGGCGCGGATATCAATGCCTTCACTGCTGGCAATGGCTTCGGCCAGCAGGGGGCCCATTTCTTCGTTCATCCAGCGCAGTTTGGCGAGGACTTCTTCGCTGTACGCGCCGTAGCGCAGCACTTTGCCGTAGCCTTCATTGAGGTTGGAGTAGGCTTTGTTGCCGTGAGTGACGTTCTCCAGTTCATAGACCATCATCGAGGCGGAGGTAACACCCGCCATAGGGCCAACGGCCTGATGATGATGGCAGGGTTCAAAGTTGATTTCACCGGCTTCGACCATGCCGACAGCCTGTTTCTCGTCCTTCGCCAGCCCTTCCAGCAACAGAGCGCCGATGACCGCGCCACGCAGCGGGCCGGACATGCGCGGCCATTCGATGGGCGGGCCGGCGTGCAAAAGCAGGTTGGGCTGAATGCCGGGGATGACGTCCCGGGCGCGGGCGACGCTTTTGAGAATCGGGCGAGCGTTCATCATGCGCTCGACGGTGGTCTGGTTGGCTTTTTCGATGTCTATGGTCATGGTGTTGCTCCTGTTACATGCTCTTGCGGGATGGTCTTAACTGCGACGCCCACAAGGGGCTGCCCTACGTCAGTAAATCAAGGTGATGTTTTCATGCGGGCCAGCAGGTCCATAAGTTTCTCGTTGCCGCCCGCTGGCGGGCGCCAGTCCACATGCACGGCGGCCGCGCCCTGGGTGGTGAGGCTGTCATAAAACGATTCAAGGCCAACGTTGATGGCGGCCAATGGGCGCTGGAAGGCGGCCAGGTCTACTGGCGCGACCATGGGCGGCGGGGTGGCGGCGAGGCGCTGGCTGACGTAGCTGACCGCTTCAGCAGTGGTGCGGAAGACACGTGCCCCAGCGGTTTGCAACTGCTCAATCTGGGCATCCAGGCCCTGCGGGTCTTCATCCGTGCCAACCACGAGGGCGACGAATTCAATGTCTCGGCGGGCTTTGCCACCGGCGGCGATGGCGGGGGCGAGTTCGGAGGCCGGGTCGGGGTGGGCGCCTTCGCCGAGGACGACATCCAGCAGAATCAGACCGGCTTCGGGATCATCGAGCTCTTGTTTGAGGCGGCGCAAGCGCAGGTCGTTATCCAGCATGGGGTGCAGGCGGCCCTGGGTGAAATCATCTTCGCCGAGGTCAATAATGGTATGACCGGTACTGTTGTAGACATCGGCCAACTCTTGTTCGGGTTGAATGGGCGTGTTGGAGTGCAGCGGCGTGAGGGTAGCTTGCAGGCCGAGCATGGCTTCGTAGGCCAGCGTACCGCCGGAGAACAGACCGCGTAGAAAGCCCCTGAGGGGCGGGGCGGGCTTTTCGGTGACGGGGTTGGCGGCCAGAGCGACGGCGGTTTCGGCGGCTTCGTGCAGGCTGGCGGCAAAATGCAGGCTGCCAATCTGGCGGCCGGGGGGCGGGTAACCAATGAATTGCACCACCACCGGCTTACCGCAAGCCTGGGCAGCGGCCAGCAGACGGGTGGCGACTGCGGCAGCGGGGGGTTTGCTGACCAGTACGACGACTTTTGTCTCAGGGTCTCGTGCGAGGACATCCAGGGCTTGCAGGGCGGTGGCAGCGTTGATTTCGGTTTTGAGGTCACGCCCACCGGTGCCAAAAGCCTGCGATACGCCGCCGCCGAGGTTATGAATGCCCGCCGTAACGGCTTGCAGGCCGGTGCCGCTGGCGGCTACCACCCCGATGGGGCCGCGCCGGACGCGGTTGGCAAAGCCCAACCCGACGCCGTTGACGATGGCGGTGCCGCAGTCCGGCCCCATGACCAGCAGGCTTTTTTCTGCGGCTTTGGTTTTGAGGGCGATTTCATCGTCCAGGCTGACATTGTCGCTGTAGAGGAAGACGTGCTGGCCGAGGTCAAGGGCCTGGTGGGCAACCGCCGCGGCGTAGCGGCCGGGGACGGAAATGAGGGTGATGGCGGACTCTGGTAGTTGCCCGGCAGCGGCGGCGAGGCTGCGGGGGCGATACTGGCTGCTGACATTGGAGCGGCGTTTCTTTAGCAATTCGTCCACCTGGGCGAGGGCATCGGCGGCGGCCTGTTCGGTCTGGGCGCGCACGACAATGAGCATATCGTCCGGGTTGGCGGCCTGGCTTTCTGGGCTAAGCAGGTCAAAGTCGGCCAGCAGTTCGAGGTTGGCGGGAGTCGCCATGACCACGCCGGCATCATCCACGCCAGGCAGGGCGGCGAGGCCGCGCTGGAGGTGCATGAGTATCACGGAGTCAAAGTAGGTGCCGGGGCGGATTTCGGTCTTGAGCAGCATGGGCTATCCCTGACGAATGTGGGGCCAGAGCTGGGTGGCCCAGGCAAACAGGCGTTCATCCTGGCCGCCGGCGGCGGCCAGTTGCAGGCCGAGCGGCAGGCCGTTGGCGGCCGTGCCGGCGGGCAAGGCGAGAGTGGGCAGACCGCTATGAGTCCAGGGCAGGTTCATGACCGGGTCACCGGTGCTTTCGAGGCCGGCAGGGGCCGGGCCGGGGGCGGCGGGGCTTAACCACAGGTCGAACTCATGCTGGATCATGCGGTTCATCAGGCGGTTGCGCAGAGTCACACGGCCGAGGCGGTCATCTTCGCGTTGGTCAGCGGAAATGGTCTGGCCGTGGCGAATCAATTCGGCGGTTTTGGGGTGGTAACGGTCAGCGTGCTGGCTGAACCAGTCGGCATGCACGCGGGCGGCATCGGCGGCCAGCAGGCGGTTGTGGCGGGCGCGTATTTCTTCGTAGTCGGCCATGGTCGGGATGGGCTGGATTTCATAACCCGCGGCCTGGAGTTTCTGGCACAGGTGGTCAAAATGAGCGCGCATCTCCGGGTTGGCGTGCTCAAGGTAAGGGCCGGTGGGGATACCCAGGCGGGGGTGGTGCGGCGCTTCGCGCAGGGGCAGCCATTCGGTGACAAGGTGGCTTGCGATTTCACGGGCGAGAGTCAGGTCCTGGGTAAAGAAACCAATGTGGTCGAGCGAAGGCGAGAGGGGGATAACGCCGTCGCGGGGGATGGCCTCAAAGGTGGGCTTGAAGCCGATAACGCCGCAGAAGGCGGCCGGGCGGCTGACCGAGCCAATGGTCTGGGTGCCAAACGCAAAAGGAACCAGGCCAGCAGCCACGGCGGCGGCCGAGCCGCTGCTGGAACCGCCGGGGGTATGAGCAGGGTTGTGGGGGTTGCGGGTAGGGCCGGGGCCGAAGTAGGCGAATTCGGTGGTGACGGTTTTGCCGAACACCAGCGCGCCCAGTTCTCTGAGGCGGGTGACTACGGCGGCTTCCGGCCCGGCGAGGGTCTCCGGGGGGAGTTGGCTGCCGCCGGTGGTGGGTAATCCCTCTACATGGAAGATGTCTTTCACGCCTAGCATCAGGCCGTAAAAGGGTGGCCGTTCGGAGGTGGTGGGGTAGCGGGCCGCGAGTTCAGCGGCCTGCTGACGCAGGCGGTCAAAGCGGCCGGGCTCGGCCATGAAAGCCTGTACCTGGGGTTCGACCTGCTCAAAGTGGGCCTGCAACTGGTCGATATAGTCCATTAGTTGCAGGTCGCCAGCGCGCAGGGCGGCCAGTACGGCGTTGGGGTTGGTGGGTTTTTGGGCCAGCATGGGCTAGGCGTTCATCTTTTGGGCGGCCAGCAACACGGCATCCACAATGTGCTGGTAGCCGGTGCAGCGGCAGATGTTGCCGGAAATGGCGTGGCGGATTTCGTCTTCGGTGGGGTTGGGGTGTTCTTCGAGCCAGGGGAGGAGGGTCATGAGGAAGCCGGGGGTGCAGAAACCGCATTGCAGGCCGTGGGCTTCGCGGAAGGCTTCCTGCAGGGGATGCATGTGCTCGGGTGTGCCCAGACTTTCGACGGTCTTGACATCACAGCCGTTGGCCTGGACGGCGAACATCAGGCAGGAACGAACCGGTTGGCCATCAACGAGGATGGTGCAGGCGCCACAGACGCCATGTTCACAGCCGACGTGGCTACCGGTGAGGCCGACAGCGTGGCGCAGGTAATCCACGAGGAGCAGGCGGGCTTCGGCCTGGCCGGTGTGGGGCTTGCCATTGAGGGTGAAGGAAAGGGGGTGAGTGTCGGTCATGGCGGCTTCCTTGGGGCTGGTCATCGGGCGGCCTGGGCGCGCTGGCTGGCGGTGTGCAGGGCGCGTTTGGTGAGGACGCGGGCCAGATGAATCTGGTATTCGGGGCTGGCGTGCAGGCTGCCAAAGGGGGCGAGGTCGCCCGCCGCTTTTTCAGCGGCGGCATCGAAGGTGGCGGGTGAGAGGGCTGCGCCGAGCAGCAGGTCGGCGGCGGCGGGGGCATCCACCGGGCCATCGCCCATGTTGAGGTATACGAGGCGAGCTTTGACGCACTGGCCCTGCTCATCCAGCGAGACGAGGGCGGCCACGCCGCACATGGCGTAGTCGCCGTGCCGGCGGGCGACTTCCATGAAGGACCAGCCGGTGCGGGCG
>JANJTX010000028.1 GCA_024710875.1 Anaerolineales bacterium
CTTCAGCAGCAGCAGCGTACCAGGCGTCAAACTCAGTCTCGGCCATCACCACCACCGGAGACTTCATATTGTAGTGTTCGGTGCCGCACAGTTCAGCGCACAACAGCTCATACTCGCCCAGTTCGTTGGGCGTAATCCGTAACTGGCGCACAAAATCAGGCCCGCCGGGCAACGCATCCTGCTTGACGCGGAACTCCGGCACCCAGAAGGAGTGAATCACATCCGTGGACTGCAGATTCAGAAGCGTCGGGCGGTCTTTTGCCAACCGCAACACGTCCGAAACAATCACGTCGCCGCTTTCGGTTTCGTATTCAAAACGCCAGTTCCACTGCGCCCCGATGACATTAATCTCCAGCGGTCCGGCGTAACGGCGCTCTACATTCCCCAGCGACTCAGCCCCCATATAGGCGAGCCACAGCACCAGCGCCAGCGGGATGATCGTCCAAACAATCTCCAGACGCGTGTTGCCCTCAAAAAAATCGCCGAAGCCGCTGTGGTCGGGCTTTAACCCGTGTAGCACTGCGCTTCGGACGATGCTGTAGAGCATAAACACCACGATGAGCGAGAAGAAGAATGAAATCAGCCACCAATGGGTGCCGAACAATCTGTCAATAATGACGGCCTGTTCGCTGGCCTGGGGTGGAAGCAGAACCTCGTTAGTGAGCACATACGTGCCCAGCAACCAGGTGGAGGCGACCACCAGCAGGGCCACCAGAATGTACTCGCCAACCTTCAGAAAAAATTGTTTCATGCGCACATCCTCCAGAAACTCCGCGGCTCCTTCGCGCGTTTTGCGGGCTGCGTAGTTGCGTCGCAACCCGGTTGGCATTGCTGCCAATTTTGACCAAGTTGGTCTATTGTGCTTTACAGAACAAGCCGCAGTATATCACAATTCAAAATCGGCCACAATAAAAGCCATCTGTCAATAAATTCGTCGGCCGCGCCGCCAAAAATCTGCAAAAATGTGCGGATTTTGCTCCGCAGATTAACCAAAAAGACCCACGTTGCCGAGGGTCTTTGCTGAATAAAAAACTGTGACGCCCCAAGCAAACATGCCTGCCTACAACTCCCGCACCGCCGCCAGCACTTCCTCGCTGTGGCCGTCCACCTTCACGCCCTCAAACACGCGTGCAATTTTTCCTTCCCGGTCAATCAGGAACGTGGTGCGCAGAATCCCCATGTACTTCTTGCCAAACATGCTCTTTTCACCCCACACGCCGTAGGCCCCGGCCAGTGCATTTTCTTCATCCGCCAGCAGCGTGAACGGTAGATCATATTTCTTCTTGAACTTGGTGTGCGACTTGGGCGAGTCCGGGCTCACTCCCAAAATCACCACTCCTGCATTCTGGTACGCCGTGTAATCATCGCGGAAATTACAGGCTTCCTTGGTGCAGCCAGGGGTGTCATCCGCCGGGTAAAAATAAAGCAACACCACCTTACCGCGATACTCTTGCATTGTGCGCACCTGCTCATTCTCATCCAGCAGGCTGAAATCAGGTGCCAACTGTCCTTCTTTTAACATGGTCGTTTCCTTTCGTATCTGTCAACCAATAAGAATTAACCGCTGATCCCGGCGGCCTGCAGGGCCGCTTCAATCGCTTCCACGCTGGCCGGCTTAAGCACAAAAGCCTTCACGCCCGCCGCCCGCACCCGCTGCTGCGTTTCCGGCTGGTTCTCGGATGAAACGATAATCACTGGTACGCCCTGCAAACGCGGCTCGCGTTGCAGGTAGGCCAGCACATCAAAACCAGTGACACCTGGCATATTGATATCCAGAAAGACCACTTCCGGTGTAACGGCCTTGAGGGCCTCCATCGCCGCCCGCGGCCCATAGGCCACCTGTGCCTCTATATCTAGCAAACTCAATATCTGACGCAAACTATCAGCCGCCATCTGGCTGTCATCCACTACCAGCGCCTGGACCATCCTCAACCTACCTCCGCAATCAATCTACCCATCTCCGAAACATCGTACCCCGGCAGGCGTTGGATCTCTACCCGCAATTCAGGGTCTTGCAGCGCGCCCCACAAGGGGGCCAGCAATTCGCTTTCAGCGAATTCCATCGGAACGATAATATCATAGCGTTCCGAGAACAACGGCACGAAGTCCAACCCCAGCGCCTGGGCCGCCGCCGCCACGCCCAGGCCGCAATCGGCCCGCCCGGCCGCCACTGCCGCCGCCACACTCAAGTGGGTGTATTCTTCTCGTTCATAACCGGCTATGGCCCGTCCATCGATGTTCAGTTTTCCCAGCTCATAATCCAGCAACACCCGCGTACCCGCCCCACGCTGGCGGTTCACAAAGCGCAGCCCCGCTCGCGCCAGATCAGCCAGCCCCGCCAGGCCCTGCGGGTTGCCAGGCGGCACAATCAGCCCCTGCTGCCGTCGCACCAGCCCCACCACCCGCACCGGCACACCCGGCGCGTAGCGCGGCAGGTAGCTCAAGTTGTATTCGCCCGTTTCCGGGTCGAGCAGGTGGCTGCCCGCCAGATGCGCCTCGCCGCGCTGCAACGCCACCAGCCCGCCCTGGCTGCCGACATTGGCCGAAACCAGCCGCCGCCCATGACGGCTTAACCATTGCGCCAGCAGGTCCAGCGTGAGGTCATGCGAACCAACCACTAGAATCGTCTGCTCCAGCGTCGCCCGCGGCCGCAGCAACCGTACCGTGACCGGCTCGCCCGCCGCCGCGCCCTGCACGCCCCGGCCCAGCACCACCAGCCCATCCGCCCGTACCAGTGAACTGATCACCCCAGCCCCGCGACCCAGCGGGGCCGCCCACCGCCGCGCCCCCACCTGTCCGACCACTACCCGCACATAATCCTCATCGCCCATCGGCGAAGTCAGTTTGCGGGTGAGCGTGGCTTCAATCGTATCCGGCTCATCCAACGCCTGCCCCTGCCAGCGCGCCAGCAATGGCCGCACGAAGATTTCCCCGGTCAGCGCCGCCGAGACCGGATAACCCGGCACGCCCACCACCGGCACCCGTCTTTCGCCGTTGTCCAGCATCCCCAAAATCACTGGGTGTCCCGGCCGCACGGCCACGCCATGCACCAGCACTTCGCCCAGGCTTTCAATCACGCGCGCCGTGAAATCTTCCGCCCCGGCTGAAGAGCCCGCATTAATCAGCACCAGATCATGTGCCGCCGCCAGTTCGCGAACCACGGCCTGCAGGGCGGCAAAGTCATCCCGCACGATTGCGCAGCGCGTGGCCTGCCCGCCCCACTCTTCCACCTGGGCCGCCAGCAATACGGAATTTGAATCGATGATGTCGCCCAGTTCCAGCGGCGCACCAATCGCCACCAGTTCCGAGCCGGTCGGGAGCACCGCCACCCGCGGCCGCCGCGCCACGGCCAGCCGGGTATGCCCGCAGGCCGCCGCCGCCGCCAGATCCACTGCCCGCAACTGCTGCCCGGCCGGTAGTACCAATTCGGTCGCCACCATGTCCTCGCCCATCGGGCGCACATGCTGCCAGGGTGTCACCCCCGCCCGCAGCCGGATAGCCGCCGGGGTTCGCAACGCGCCGGTCAATCCGCCGTTTTCATCCAGCGCTTCTATGTCTTCAATTGGTATCACTGCGTCAAATTCGGGCGGCAGGGGATCGCCGGTATCTACATAGCGCGCCTGGTCTGGCAGGGTCAGCGTCACCGGCGTTTGCGGCGCAGCCCCGTCCGTGCTGCCGGCCACCACCGCAAGGCCATCCATGGCGCTGGCATGGTAATTAGGCGAAGACAGCCGCGCCCACACCGGCTCGGCCAGAATCCGCCCGCGGGCGTTTTCATCCAGCGGAATCTCTTCCTGCTCCAGCACGCCCCACAAACCGGCCGCAGCCAATGCGGCTTCAAAACGCGCTTGCGCTTCTTCCAATGGGATGTCTTTCAAATACACCATCGCAGCCTCAATAAGGGTACACCGCGGCCCAGTCACCAGCCATCAACCCGGTGACTTCGGCCGGAATGAACAACAACCCCTCGCCGCCCGCCAGCATGAAAATCTGGTTACTTTTGCCGTACACCGGCTCGGCCCACAAGTCGCCGTCCTCTTCGGCCAGCCGCACCGCCAGCCAGTCTTCGCGCCCGGCCTGCGAAGGCAGGTTGACCCGCACCCGCGCCCGAATTGGCCTGGCCGGCGGAGTAGTATCGCCCAGCAACGCCGCAATCGCAGGAAGTAAAAATAACCGCGCAATCACCAGCGCACTGGCGGGGTTGCCCGGCAGCCCCAGCGTCGGCTTGCCCTGGCTCACCCCCAGAATCGTCGGTTTGCCCGGCCGTACGCTCACACCATGCACCAGCAACCCCGGCGCGCCCAGGCCGCCCAGCGCTGCCGCAGTAAGGTCACGCACGCTGGCCGAAGAACCCGCCGTAATCACCAGCGCATCACATTCGGCCAGGGCCTGCCCGGCCCGTTGGGCAAGTTCATCTAAATCATCCGGCACAATTCCGTACAACACCGGCTCGCCGCCCGCCCCGGTCACCAGCGCCGCCAGCGTCGTGGCATTAATGTCCCGCACCTGCCCAATCTGTGGAGTGGCCTCTGGCGGGACGACCTCATCCCCGCTCGAAAGAATTGCCACCCGCGGCCGCTGGCGCACGTTGACTTCGGTGACGCCCAACGCCATCAGGCCACCCAGTTCTTCCGCCCGCAACCGCCGCCCGGCCGTCAGCGCCACCTGCCCGGCGTGCAGTTCTTCGCCCGCCAAAATGACATTCTCGCCCACCGCCACTGCCCGCAGGGCTTCAATCTCCGCCCCGGCCGGTTGGCTGTATTCCAACATCAGCACCCCATCCGCGTTCTCGGGCAGCATCCCCCCCGTATGAATGGCGGCGCACTCGCCCGAAGACAGCGTCAGGCCGGCCGGTTGGCCCATCGCTACCTCGCCCACCAGCCGCAGGTAAACCGGCAAGCTCTCGCTGGCTCCATGCGTATCCGCAGCCCGCACGGCGTAGCCATCCACCGTGCTGCGGGCAAACGGCGGCAAGTCTTCCGCCGCCAGCACATCCGTCGCCAGCGTCCGGCCCAATGCGGCGCGGGTGGCGGCCTGCTCCCCCCCTACGCGGTGCGTTAGCGCCGCCAGAAACTTCTGGCGCGCCTCCGGGGGAGTCATCAGTTGCAGGAATTCAGGCATATTTTTATCGGCGCGTTCACCGCGTCCAGAAACCAAAGGCCAGCAGGTAGGTCACCGCTGCCGCAATCGCCAATCCATTCAGGTGCAACGCCCGCCAGTTCGGTGGGGCCCCGTTGGCAATCTGCCCCAGCAAATAGACCTGCAATCCGGCCAGCGGCAGGGCCGCAAAGGTCGGCAACACAATCGCCAGCGGCATGCCCAACCACGGGCTGGCCGCCAGCCACACGTATCCGGCCAGCAGCAGCGCATTATGTACCTGCATCGCATTCGCCCAGCCCAACCGCATCAAGAGTGTGCGCCGTTCGGCCTTCAGGTCACGGGCATAGCCTTCAAACTGGCGCACCAGCAACCAGGCCAGATACAGGAAGGTCAGCCCAAAGGTCGCGGTTCCCAGCAATCGGCTTGGCTCATCATCCACCAGCAGATAGCCCAGCAACGGAGCGAGATTGGCAAACGCCACCGCCAGGGCCAGTTCGCCATACCCACTTTCTTTCAATCTAAGAGGCGGAAGACTATACGCAAGTGCGATAAATGTCAACGAGGCCAGGGTCAGCGCCAGTCCCGGCGTCAGTGCCCCCGCTAGTTGCAGCCCATACACACTCACTGCCGCCCCTGTCAGCGCCCCCAGTCCGGCCAGCAAAACCAGCCGCCGTCCAGCGGCATCCGCCACCGCCGGCAACCCTGGCAAATGTTCGAAATAGGCATACAGGAAGTGCCCGGCCAGTTGCAGGCCAAGCGCAAAACCCAATCCGGTCAGTACTCGGCCCGGCTCCAGGGTCGCCCCAAAATAGCGCGCCAGGCCCAGGCCAAATAGCACCAGCGAAAGTCCGGCCAGCAGCCAGACCGGGCGCGCCGCCGCCCCCACCTGCCGCAGTTGCTCATTCACCGGCGGCCTCCAGACCCTTTAACAGTTCAGCCGCTGTAAGGTTCACGTCCGATTCATCCGCGCCGACCGTATGGGTCATAAAGCGCAGGAACTCACACTCACCTGCCGCCTGCCAGGTATACGCCACCCCAAAAGGAATTACTACCAATTGGGGTGACTCAGACGCTAGTTCCAACTCCAACCGCGCCCCAAACGAAGGCGAAGCCACCCGGGTATCGGCCAGCTGCAGCCGGGCAGCCCCGCGCATCACAGTCACCAGCTCATCGGCTGTCTGGCGCAGGCGGTAGTCCACTCCGGCCACCCGCACCAGTTCGGCCGCCCCAAACCGGCGCAGCAGGTTCTGGTCATCCCGCAGCAGTGTCAGTACACCCTCCGCAGCCCCCAGCGGAAAAACCACACAATCTGCGATTGGGAGTTCAGGCCGCATTCAACGCTCGCTTTACATCTCGGATATGCAACTGCACGTGCAGATACATCAGCTTAATCATTTCTTCCACTTCCGCATCCCCCAAAAACGGATGGCGACCACGCGTCTTCAAGTCTGCCTCTGCCAGCCCCGCCACAAACTCAGCTGTCGCCGCTCGCCGCTGCCCGTATTCGGCCAGCCAATCCACCAGCGGCCGCTCTTCGGCCGACCCCACCCGGCGGGCGTTGAACGCGTCAATGTCAAAATCCGGCGCCACGCCTTCGCCGCCGGCCACGATCCGGCGCATCAACCGCAGGATGTCTTCTTCGGTTTCAGTGACATGAATCAGGATATCGCGCGCCGTCCAGCCGGCCCCGTCTGAATACACCTGTACGCCCCAATCCGTTTCGCCCAACGATACGAAGAATTCGCGATTCTTCTGACCCTCGGCCCTTAATTTTTCAGCCAGCTCTTCAGCGTTTGTGCTCATTAGTTCTCCTTCGCATTACGGCCAGGGAATGACTACCGGCTCAGAATAACCATGCTTTTCAGCGATATACAGCAGACCTTTGGAAGGCGTGCCGCAACCGCTATCATCGGTTACCGTGTAACTGGTGCCATCCGTGTGCAAGGCGTAAAAAATGTACACGCCACTCTGACATACAAACACTTCCAATAGATAACCACGCCGGTCCCCCACCGGGATGTAATCGGCCGAGTCCCAGGTAATCGTCACCTGATTGCCATCCCGGCTGGCACCCGCGCCAGTTGGCGCATTAACAAAGGTGGATTTGGGCAGGTTGGTTTGCTGAACAATGACCGTTTTCAAATCACCGCTGATTTCAAAGTTGGACGCTGCAGACCAGCAATAGCGTCCAATCCGCTCCGGCTTCACCCACAGCCAGTTTCCGGTAAAGTCCTTGCCACCTATCACTACCGCATCGCCTTGCACCAAATCGTTGGCGGGCAGATAATTCTTACCCGGTCCATAGCGACAGAAAGCCTGTCCGACCTTTACCACCCCGATCGGCAGCGCGAAGGTCGGCGTGGGCGTAATCGTCGGCGTTTCGGTTTCAGTTGGGGTCAGCGTAGCGGTTGGCGAAGGTGTGATGCTTGGCGTTTGGGTAAAGGTCGCCGTCGGGCTGGGTGTGAATGTCGCCGTGTGGGTCGGAGTCAAGGTTGGCGTCGGCGTGGAGGTCACCAGAAATGGCAGACTACCTGCACAACCACCCAGACTGATGGCAGCAATCAACAGGAGAAGGTACAGAACCGCTGTACGGCGCATATTAACCTCGGAAGAAACTGGATATAAAGAACCAAAGGTTGGCAGGACGTTCGGCCAGCCGCCGCATGAAGTACGGGTACCACTCGGTGCCAAACGGCACATACACCCGCACCGGGTAACCCTGCTTCGCCAGCATGTCCTGCAGGTTGCGTCGGATGCCATACAACATTTGGAATTCCAGCCGCTCCTTGGGCAGTTCAAGTTCCCCGGCTCTGTCCAGCGCATACTGGATGCGGGCTTCATCATGCGTGGCAATCCCCGGAATGGGCGGCCAGGCGCCGTTTGGCGTGGCGCTGGGCGCGCCGGGTTGGGCCGCCGCTTCCAGCAGCATCGCCGTCAGGCGGTCAAAGGCCGCATCCACGTCTTTTTTGGCCGGGTAGGCCACGCTTTCCGGTTCCTTGTACGCACCCTTCACCAACCGAATACGCGTACCACTTTCCAGCAACGCCGCGGTATC
>JANJTX010000113.1 GCA_024710875.1 Anaerolineales bacterium
TCGAGAAGGCCAAGAAGTTCGGCATCTGGAACCCGAGCGAGATTGACCTGACACGTGACCAGCAGGACTGGGCCGAGCTGACCGCCGAAGAGCAGGATTTGATTCTGCGGCTGTTGAGCATGTTCGTGGCCGGCGAAGAAGCCGTGACGCTGGACCTGCTGCCGTTGATTCAGGTCATCGCCGAAGAAGGCCGGGTAGAAGAAGAGATTTTTCTGACCAGCTTCCTGTGGGAGGAAGCCAAACACACCGATTTCTTCAACCGGGTGCTGACCGAGGTGTGCCAGCGGGATGGCGACCTGGCGCACTACCACTCGCCTTCGTACAGCGCGATTTTCTACGAGGCGCTGCCCGGCGCGCTGGCGGCCCTGCGAACGGACTCCGGGCCGGCGGCGCAAATCCGGGCGGCGGTGACCTACAACATGGTGGTCGAGGGCATGCTGGCCGAGACCGGCTACCACGCCTTCTTCACCATGCTGGAAGCCAATGACCGCCTGCCGGGGCTGCGGCAGGGCATCCGGCTGTTGAAGCAGGACGAGTCGCGCCACATCGCCTATGGCATCTTTTTGCTCTCGCGGCTGGTGGTCGAACACCCGAACGAGTGGGAGGCGCTTGAAAGCCACATGAACGGCCTGCTGTATCCGGCGATTGCGGTCATCAGCGAAGCCTTCGCCCAGTATGAGGTCGTGCCGTTTGGGCTGGTGGAAGATGATTTCGTGAACTATGCGATGGACCAGTTTCAGAAACGCTTTGGGCGGCTGGAGAAAGCCCGGACGGCGTCGCTGGACGAGCTCTACACCCTGACCGAGAGGATTATCGAGCGCGATGACGGCTAACCACCCCACCCACGACTTTGTAATTATCGGCTCCGGCTTTGGCGGGAGCGTGAGCGCCCATCGCCTGACGGAAAAGGGCTATTCGGCGCTGGTGCTGGAAAAAGGCAAACGCTACCGTGATGCGGACTTTGCCAAATCCAACTGGGCCTACTGGAAGTTCCTCTGGCTGCCGGCCCTGCGGGCGCATGGCATTTTGCAGTTGAGCCTGCTGGATGGGATGCTGATTTTTCACGGCAGCGGGGTGGGCGGCGGTAGCCTTGGCTATGCGAATGTTCTCATGGAACCCAGCGACGAGCTGTTCGAGGCGCCCGGCTGGAAAGACCTGGCCGATTGGAAGACCGTGCTGCGGCCGCACTACGACACCGCCCGGCGCATGCTGGGGGTCGCCCCCACCCCGCGCTTTGGTCCGGCCGACGAGGCTGCCCGCCGAATTGCGGAACGGCTGGGCGTGGGCAAGACCTTCGCGCCCACCGAGGTCGGGATTTTCTTTGGGGCTGGGCAGGAACCCGGAACTAAAGTCGCTGACCCGTTTTTTGGCGGGGCCGGCCCGGAACGGGAGACCTGTATTTTCTGCGGCGGGTGCATGGTGGGCTGCCGCCACAACGCCAAGAACACCCTGCCCAAGAACTACCTGTATTTGGCGGAGCAGAACGGAGCCGAGGTGTGGGCTGAAACCGAAGTGACCGACATCCGGCCGCTGCCGGAGGGCCAGCCAGACGGGGCGCGTTACGAAGTCCACACCCGCCGCAGCACGGCGGCGCTCTTCAAACGGCCGCGAGTGGTGCGGGCGCGCAATATCGTACTCTCGGCGGGGGTGATGGGCACGCTCAACCTGCTCTTCCGCTGCCGCGAGCAGACCGGCAGCCTGCCGCGGCTCTCGGCCGCGCTCGGCAACCGGGTGCGCACCAACTCCGAGGCGTTGCTGGGGGCGGTGGCGCGCGGCGGGGATGCGGATTACTCGCAGGGGGTCGCGATTGGCTCGGTGTTTCAGGCGGACGCGGTCACGCGGATTGAGCCGGTGCGCTACCCGGCCGGGTCCGGGCTGATGCGCTTCATGGCCTGGCCACTGATTGATTCCACGCGGCCGTTCTTCGTGCGGGCGGCGAATATCCTGTGGTCGCTGGTGACGCGCCCGCTGGATGCGCTGCGGGTGTTGGTGCTGCCGGGCTGGGCTGAACGCGCCACGATCCTGCTGGTGATGCAAACCGAAGACACCCAGACCCGCGTGCGGGCCGGCCGCAATGCGTGGACGCTGTTCCGGCGCGGGCTGGTGACCGAGAAAGGTTCGCGGCACGCCATCCCGGCCCATATCCCCATCGGCCACACCGCCACCGAACTGATGGCGGAAGAGATGGGCGGCATCCCGGCCGGGTCGGTGGCCGAGAGCGTGTTCGGCATGCCGAGCACGGCCCACATCCTGGGCGGCTGCCCGATTGGGCGCAGCGCCGAAGAGGGCGTGGTGGATTTGAATTGCGAGGTCTTCAATTACCCGGGCCTGTATGTGGTGGATGGCAGCATCATGCCCGCCAACCCGGGCATCAACCCCAGCCTGACGATTACGGCACTGGCCGAGTACGCCATGAGCCGCATCCCCGCCAAAGGCTAAAGATGCGCAGTTTCGCCGAAGTGGATGCCTACTGCCTGGCCCTGCCGGGGGCTGAACTGACCTACCCGTTTGATTTTGAAACGCCGGTCTTCAAGGTCGGCGGGAGGATGTTTGCGCTGTATGGGGCGACCAATGACCCGCCGCGCCTGAACCTCAAGTGCGACCCGGCGGATGCCGAGGCGCTGCGGGCGCAGTACCCGGCCGCGATTCTGCCGGGCTGGCACATGGACAAAAAGCATTGGAACACGGTCGTGCTGGATGGCAGCCTGCCGGACGCGCTGGTGCGCGAACTGATTGACCACTCTTACGCGCTGGTGGTGGCGCACCTGCCAAAAGCGGCGCGGGCGAAGCTGGGGGCGGGCTAAACCGTCAGGGCGATGCCACCAGCGCGGGCATCCGATTCGGCGTAGCGGTGGGCGGCGGCGGCTTCGGCCAGCGGGAAGGTTTTATCGAGCACGGACTTGAACTGGCCGGCTTCCACCAGAGCACGAATGGCGTCCAGGTCGTTGGTCTTTTCAGGAGCCATGACGATTTTCAGGGCGTGGCCTTGTTTGGCCGAGCGGCTGGTGAAGGCTTTGAGCAGGTGGGGGAGTTTGAAACTGGCGGCCAGAAAGACGCCGTTGGGGTTCAGCAATTCTTCGTAGTCCGCTAGGGGCAGGCGGCCGAGGACATCCAGCACGATGTCGTACGTCTGACCAGACTGGCGGACTTCTTCGCGGGTGTAATCAATGACATGGTCGGCGCCGAGCGACTGGACATAGGCGCGGCGCGGGGTACTGCACACGCCGGTGACTTCCAGTCCGTGCATTTTGGCGAGCTGCACCGCCGCCGAGCCAATCGAGCCGGACGCGCCCACAATCAGAATCTTGCGGCCAGGTTGCAGGTCGGCATTTTTGAGCAGGTTGTAGGCCGTAATCGCGCCATAGGGAACAATGGCGGCTTCTTCGAACGAAAGGTTGGCGGGTTTGCGGGCGATTTCGCTGGTTTCAGAGACAGCCAGATATTCGGCATAGGCGCGCATGGCGGCACCGGTATAGCCGTAGACCGCGTCGCCGACCTTGTAGCGGGTGACGCTCGGGCCGACTGCGGCGACCTCGCCGGCGAACTGGCTGCCCAGCACCGGCTGACGCGGGCGGCTCCAACCAAAGGACAGGCGCGCCAGAAACCACAGAGCAGCGGGCATATTGAACTCACGCGGCGACACCTGGCCGAAGCGACGGGCGATCAGGTCACCATAATTAACGGATGTCGCCCGCACCTGCACCAACAGGTCGTGGTCTTTCAGGACGGGTGGGTCTATTTCGGCGGGCTGGAGGACCTCCGGCGGGCCGTAGGTTTTGTACAGTATGGCTTTCATGAGCGCGCTCCGGATTGGGGTGAATTGAGAATAACGACATTGCCTTTTTTGCGGCCGGTCTCGACATAGCGGTGGGCTTCGACAATCTGCTCCAGCGGGTAGCGGCGGTCAATGGCGGGGACGAGTTGGCCGGCCTCGCACAGGTCGCGCAAGGCATCCAGGTATTCAATCTTCTCGCTGGTGGGCGTGCGAACCGAAAGCGTTTTGCCGCCCGGCTTGAGGACTGCCCGCATTTTGGCGGCGGAAATTTTACCGACTGCATCAAACACGACATCGTAGATTGGGCCGGACTGGGTGAAGTCCTGGCTGGCATAGTCAATGACCTGCGTCGCGCCGAGGCCGCGCACCAGCTCCAGGTTGGCGGCGCTGGCGACCCCGGTGACTTCGGCGCCAGAGGCGCGCCCCAACTGCACCGCAAACGAGCCCACGCTGCCGGATGCGCCGTAGACGAGCACGCGCTGCCCGGGCAGGAGGGCGACCTTGCGCAGCAGGTGCAGGGCGGTCATGCCGCCCACCGGAACGGCGGCGGCCTGCTCAAACGATAGGTTAGCGGGTTTGAGGGCGAAGACCCCGGTGCGCCAGGTCTCCGGCAGGCAGATGTATTCGGCGTTGCCACCCGCGGCCAGACCGGTGGTCGTGCCATACACCGCCGCGCCAACCGGGAAGCGGGACACGCCGGGGCCAACGGCTTCCACCACCCCAGCGAACTCCGTACCGGGAATGTGGACTTTGCGCATGCCAAACAAACGGAAGAGTGGAATCAGCAAAGGGTGCAGGCGGCGCAAAAGCACATCGCCAATCGTAACAGTGGAGGCATGGATGCGAATGAGCAGTTCGCCGGCTTTGGGCTGCGGCTGGGGGAGGTCGTGCAGTTCAAGGACTTCCGGCGGGCCGCTGCGGGTTTGGCGGATGGCTTTCATCTCACACCGCCCAATGCCAGGCATACCAGATGGTCAGGGCGTTGAAGCCGAGGCTGACCGCCAGCAGGAATTTATCGTAGGCGCCGGGGTAACCGGGCAAGCCGACCAGATTAAAGAGCAGGAAGAACCCGGCAGCAACGATATTGGCCCAGCGGCTGATGGGCGGCGGCAACAGCAGGCTGGCGAGGATCATTAGAATGGGGATGAGCATCAGAATGGCGGCCAGCAGCCAGGCCCAGCCCTGGACCGGCTGGCCGGAGATTTCTCCGGTCTTGAAATCTCCAGCAAAAATGCGCAGGACATCCCCCAAAAGATAAATGAGCATGGTGGCGACCCACAGGCCGGCCAGGATGATTTTGGTTTCGTCCACGAAGTTCTCCTTTGAATACAGGATAGTACGAGCAAAAAGCCCCCGGGTTGCAGGCCGGGTCAACCGTTTGCAGATTCTGGCAAGAAGGGTATCATGGGAATTATGCTAACTCCCTCCGAAATCCAGACCACCCGCGCCAAAATCGCGCCCTATGTGGTGCATACGCCAATCAAACGCAGCCGCACGTTAAGCGATGCGCTC
>JANJTX010000130.1 GCA_024710875.1 Anaerolineales bacterium
TTGTTCGGGATGGGACTGACGGGCGTGCATTGCTTTGATAGAGTCCCGGCCTTTGAGGCGCTGCAGGCGTTGCATGGGCGGGGCGAACTGAAACTGCGGGTGCTGAAAAACCTGCCGGTGGAACACCTGGATACTTTTCTGGCGGCCGGGCTGCGCAGCGGTTTTGGCGATGACCGCCTGCGGATTGGCAATATCAAAATTTTTGCCGATGGGGCGCTGGGGCCGCGCACGGCGGCGATGCTGCAACCCTACGAGGGCGAGCCGCAGAATACCGGCATGTTGTTCATTGACCGGGAAGGGCTGTTTGAGCACGGGCGGCAGGCGGCCAAAGGCGGCTTCGGGCTGACGGTGCACGCGATTGGCGACAGGGCCAACCATGAGACGCTGGCGGCCTACGACCTGCTGCGCCAGTACGAGCGCGCACAGGCCCTGCCCCACCCGCGCCACCGGCTGGAGCACGCCCAGATTCTGCACCCGGACGATTTCGCCAGATTCAAGGAACTGGATGTCATCGCTTCGGTGCAGCCGATTCACGCCACCAGCGATATGGAAATGGCGGATGCATACTGGGGGGCGCGGGCGGCCAACTCGTATGCGTGGCGGCGGCTGCTGGAACAAGGGGCGAAACTGGCGTTTGGCTCGGATGCGCCGGTGGATACGCCCAACCCGTTTGTGGGCCTGCACGCGGCGGTCACACGCCAAAACGCGGCCGGCGCGCCGGGGCCGGAAGGCTGGTTCGCCGACCAGCAGCTGACGCTGGAAGAGGCTTTAAATGGCTATACGCATGGCGCGGCGTGGGCGGCGGGCATGGAAAACCGGCTCGGGATGCTGGCCGAGGGCTATCTGGCCGATCTGCTGGTACTGGCCGAGGACCCCACCGCCCTGCCCCCGCAGGCTCTGCGGGAGTTAAAACCGGAAGCGGTGATGATTCAGGGGGAGTGGGTGTTGGAAGGATAACCGGCATGACTGACCGCCGCCCGACCCAACGACTGGCGTATCACCGCCAGCACACGGCGCTATTTCTGGAACGGCGCGGGCGGCTGTTCTGGCTGCTGGTGGGGTTGGCGCTGATTGCGGGGCTGGGCTGGCTGGATTTCCGCACCGGCTACGAGTATGCTTTTTCATTTTTCTATCTGGCGCCCATCAGCCTGACGGCCTGGTACGCTGGGCGGCGGCTGGTGATCCCGTGTGCGATTCTGGGGGGCTTTGTGTGGGTGGCGGCCAACACTCTGGCCGGGCAGCCCTTCTCCAGCAGCGATGTCATCCTGTGGAATACGGTCATCCGGACGGCGGTCTTCCTGATGGTCGGGCTGCTGACGGCCGACCTGCGGCGGGCGATCCAGCGCGAGCGCGAACTGGCGCGGGTGGATGGAGCCACCGGCGCGATTAACAGCCGCTTCTTCCATCATTTGTTGCAGATGGAAATTGAACGTAGCGTGAACTCGCCACGCACCTTCAGTCTGGCGTTTGTTGACCTCGATAACTTTAAACAGGTGAACGATATCTACGGCCACCTGGCGGGAGATGACCTGCTGCAACAGGTGGTGGAGATCGCGCAGCGCAGCCTGCGTCGCGATGACATCATCGGGCGGGTGGGCGGCGACGAGTTCGCGCTGCTCCTGCCGGACACGGATTACGCCGGGGCAAACCGGACGTTTGAACGCATTCGGCAGCAAATTCAGGAAACAATGGAAGACCAGAACAAACCGGTTACGATGAGTATGGGCGGGGTTACGTTTGAGCGCGCCCCGCTCTCAGTGCAGGCGGCGATGCAACAGGCTGATGCATTGATGTATGCCGCCAAACAGAGCGGCAAGAATCGGTTGATTACAGAGGTGTATCCGCCGATGGAGGGCGAGGACGGTGGAGCAAGTATGTAAACATATTTGCAACGCCCACAAGGGGCGAGGCTAGGGGGTGTAGGGGCGGGGTAACCCCGCCCCTACGTGCGAATCCCATACTAGTTTCGCATTCTTCAGCGTTTAACCTGCCGGTCAGAATACAAGCTTACAGCCTATTACAGCAGGCTGGCGGCCAGGGGGCGGATGACGGCGTGGTGCGGCTGCCAGACCTCCCAGGTGTGGCGCGCCCAACGGCGCACCCAGTCCAGATGTTCGGCAGGCGTTTGGGCTTTTACGACATCATTGACCGTGATTTCATAGGAAAAGGTGGGCGGTTCCAGCCAGGCCAGATGGCCCTTGTTGGCTTTGACGGCGCGCGCCATGAGGAAGGTCACCTGCTGGCTGGGCAGGTTGTGCTCAAAGGTCAGGCACATCGCCATCAGGTGGACATTGACAGATTGGATAGTTTGGGGCGTGGGGTCGCCGGGGTGCTGCACGGCGTAAGTATCCACGCACAGACGGTGCTCGGGGAAATAGAGCGGGCTCTGAAATTCTTTGGCCAGAATCTCACCGTACACTGCCCAACAGCCAGGGGAACCGGAATTGGGGTAACGAAAAGCGGGGCCATCCATATCCACCACAGATGCGCCACAACCGATGCAGGGGATGAGTACGGGTTCAGTCATTTTTGAGTTTCCGGACATCGCCATCCCGGACGGTCAGGCCCTGAGCATCGAAGTATTCGAGCAGGTCCTGGACATAGCGGCGGGTGGTGTTCCAGTGGTCGCGCATCTGAGCCAGGGTGACCGGGCCGTGGGCGGTGATTAGGGCGCGCAGGTCGGCTTCGGCCTGCCGGATTTCTTCAGCGCGGAAGACGACTTCGGGCGAGACTTGCACGAGGACGCCGGTTTCGAGTAGGGCCTGAACCACGGCGGCGGTGAGTTCGACCTGGCAGTCTTTGAAGGTCGGCGGGGCAAAGGGGGCGGCGGCAAAACGCGCCAGCAGCGCATCAATGGCGGCCTGCTGGGCGCGGGTGAACTGGATGGTGAAGCCCGCCCGGCGCAACAGCGGGCCTTCAGGAGTAATCTGGCTGCTTTCGGTGAGGGCCGCGATGAG
>JANJTX010000133.1 GCA_024710875.1 Anaerolineales bacterium
CGATCGTGTTCATGCAGCCCGGCCGCGATCACGGTCGGAATCATTAACTCCCGCCCCAGAATCTGGGCTGTTTCTACCGCCTTGGGCTCAAACGATGAAATCAAGCGCGTCAATCCAATAGGCCGCAACTCTTCGGCCAGGGCACGGGCGGCCGCTCGCCCGGCGTGCGAAAGCCGCCACTCGCTGGCTGGCGCGGTGCTGTCCGTTTCCGGCGCCGCATGTCGGATGAATACGAGGGGGTTCATGCCGGAATTATACGCGTGATTTCTTAAGTATTTTTAATTTGACACTTATCTAATCAATTGGTATTATTCTGTTTGATATTTATCTAATCAAAAATACGCCAAAGGATATTGTGATGAACAATCAGGAAATGAACCAGCGGCTGCAAGAGGTATATGCCTCCTCCGCCCCGGATGTAGAAAAACTGGCCCTCGCCTTTGAGGCCATCTCGCGCCGCATCCTCTCCACCTATGCCAATGAGCTGGAAGTGTACAGCGCCATGCAGGACGAACAAAACGTCCTCAAAGAGCGCATCAAATATGGCGTCATGCAATCTGCCCGCGAGATTCTCAACAACTGCTACCGCGAAGTGACCGGCGAATTTGCCTGGAAGGACGATGCCAGATGAACCCCGAGAAAAACCTCGCCCAGCGCGCCGCCCTCTTCAAGGCCCTTGGCCACCCGGCGCGCCTCCTGATGCTGAACCTGATGCGCGAAAAACCGCGTCATGGCGAGGAACTGGCCGCCATCCTGTCTCTTAACCCGGCCACCGTTTCCCATCACCTCGCCAAATTAAGTGAAGCCGGGCTTGTGAACGCCGCCAAAGACCAGTACTATCAGGTCTACTCTCTACGGGCCGAGACGCTGAAACCCACTCTGGCCGAGATGGTCGCCATGCCGCAAGCCAGCCTGAAAACCGATGCCGAGCCGGATGCCTTTCAGCAAAAAGTGCTGGCAAGCTTCATCCGGCGCGGGCGGCTGAAACAGATCCCGGCCCAACAAAAGAAGAAACAGATTGTCCTGGAGCACATCGCCCGCGAGTTTGAACCCGGCCGCAAGTACGACGAGCGCGAGGTCAACCACATCCTGCTGGACTTCAATGAAGACTACGCCAGCCTGCGCCGCTTCTTGATTGAGTTCAAACTGTTAGACCGCGAAAATGGTGTGTACTGGCGTACAGACGTGCTGAAAGATTAACCCACCTGGTCGCGCGCAACTCGTACCCCGGACCCGGCTTCAACCCCGCCCACCACCCACGCCGCCTGGCCATCTGCTTGTGCCTGCGCCATGAATGCCCCCAAGCGGTCAGCCGCAACGCCCAGCAACAGCCCGCCGCTGGTTTGCGGGTCAAACAGCAGCAGTTGTTCCCAATCCTCAAATTGGCCTTCAAATGTTACCTGCGGGCCAAAGTGGGCGCGGTTATCATGCGCCCCGCCCGGGAAGATATACTGGCGCGCATAGTGCGTCGCGCCCGCCGTAAGCGGCACGGCCTCAAACGCAATCCGCACCTGCACCCCCGAAGCCGCCGCCATCTCCTGGGCATGACCCAGCAGGCTGAAGCCGGTCACATCCGTCGCCCCCCGCACCTCAAAAGTCCGCCCCAGTTCGGCCGCGCCAACATTCAATCGTTTCATCCAGCCCACCACTTCAGCCAGGTCTTCCGGGCGCACTTTGTCCTGCTTGAGGGCTGTGGTCGTCACGCCAAAACCCAGCGGCTTGGTCAGCACCAGCGCATCTCCCACCTTCAACCCCGCTTTGGTAAAGGCCCGGCGCGGGTCCACGAACCCCAGCGCAATCAGGCCAAACTTCGGTTCTTTATCCTGCACGGTATGGCCGCCGGCCACCACCACCCCGGCCTCACGCGCTTTTTCAGCGCCACCGCGCAAGATTTCGGCGCTGATTTCCGGCGGCAGATCGGGCGGCAGTGCCGCCACATTCAGAGCCAGAAACGGCACGCCCCCCATCGCATACACATCCGAGAGGCTGTTGGCCGCCGCGATCGCGCCATAATCATACGGGTCATCCACCACCGGCGTAAAGAAATCGGTGGTCACCACCAGCGCCCGGTCATCATCCAGCCGCCACACGGCGGCATCGTCAGGCGCGCCAAGGCCCACCAGCAAATCTGGCGCATCAAAACCCTGAAAGACCTCTTTCACCGGGCGCAGAACCTGCGCCAGCGCCGCCGCGCTTAACTTGGAGGCTCAACCAGCGCAGGTCGAGAGGGTCGTCAGCCGTACCTGCCGGCCGGATGTTCCCTGTTCGTTCATCTAATTCCTTCTATTGGCCAAAGAAAATGCCGCCGGGCTTTCCGGCGGCATGATTGTAACATTTGCGACTTAGCAAACTGCGCTTACGGGCTGTTGAGGTCCGGCAGCGGTAGCAGGAACGGGTTATCGTTCGGCAGCAGCATCACCGTGATATTCGGTGAGAGCTTCTCGATGTACTGCAACTGCAATACACCCGGGCTATCCGCCAATGCCGCTCCGAGTAGCCGTAGGGCTTCGGCTTCCGCTTCGGCTTCTATCAGGCGCGCTTCCGCTTCGGCCTGCACCTGGATGATGAGCGCCTGTGCCTGACCCTGCGCCGCAATCACCGCCGCATCCGCCTGACCCTGGGCCACCTGGCGCGCCTGCTCAGCTTCCTGGCGGCGCTGCTCCACCACAAAAGCGGCCTGCTGCGCCAATTGTTCGGCCACTTGCTTGGCTTCCACTGATGCGGCATATTCTTCCGAGAAAGAGATGTTGCGCAAAACAAAGTCCACCAGAATCAGGCCTTCGTCCGCCAGACGTTCTGCCATTTCATCCCGGATATTGTTTGTCAGGTTCAGGCGTTCCTTGCTTTACACTTCCTCAAGGCCAAACGCCGAAACTGCATTACGGATAATGCCGCGCGTGAGCGTTCGCACCAAACCATCCACATAGGTGTCCTGCCAGTCAATGTGCAAATCCACCACACTGTTGGGGTCAATCGCAAAAATCACCGAGGCATCTACATACACCACCTGTCCATCGGCCGTGCGCGCTTCCACCGAATCATCGCCGCGAATGGCGCC
>JANJTX010000135.1 GCA_024710875.1 Anaerolineales bacterium
CCCACCTCTCTTCGCTCACAATCACACCAATTCCCACCCGCCGGCCCGGCGCGCGAAGGGGCGCCCGCAGGGCGCCCTTCAGGTGGAAGAGTGGGAAGGAGGGGGGGCAAAATAAGCTGAAAGGGGATTGCAAGTCCGGTGCGTTTGACGCTGACTTCTTTTTTAAAGTATAATCCGGCCATCCTGGACTGGGGCTAAACCCCGCCCCCGGGAATTTGGAGCCCACGCATGGCATTAAAAGGCAACCTGCGCGATTTCACAATAACCCAGTTGCTCAACCTCGTAAACCTGGCCCAAAAGACCGGGTCGTTGGTTATTGAAGGGCCGAACGAAGTCGCAACCATCACCTTCCGGGAAGGCAAGCTGGCCTACGCCCAACTGGATAAGGAAGATGGCGGGCTGGGGCATATCCTGCACAAAGCCAATGTGATTTCGGCGGCGCAGTATGGCACGCTCAAGGCCCGCGCCGCCTCGATGAATGACAAAGAACTGGGCTTACTGTTGATTAATTCCGGCTATGTCACGCAAGATGACATTCTCGCCAGTTTGCAGTCGCACTTCGTGGATATTATCCAGAAGTTGTTCTCGTGGGTGGAGGGTTTCTTCCATTTTGAGAGCGAAATCCTGGTGCCGGGCGATAAGATCCCGGTGCGGCTGGATCTGGAAAACATTATTATAGAAGGCTCACGCCGGATGCGCGAGTGGGAGCAGTTGAAGGACGAACTGCCCAACCTGGACCTGGCCCTGAAATTTACTGACCGGCCGGGCGTGAACCTCAAGAACATTAATTTGAGTGTGGAAGAGTGGAAGGTCGTGTCGTTCATCAACCCCAAGAACACCATCGGCCAGATTGCCAAAGCCAACAAGATGAGCGATCTGGACATCCGCCGGATAGTGTATGGCTTGTTGCAGGCCGGGCTGGTGGAGTTGGTGCGGGCGGAGGGCGTGGAGCAAACCCTGCCCGGAATTGACAAGGCGATGCCCGGCAAGAGCAAGGAAGAGCAGAAGAATTTGGTAAACCGCCTGATTGGGCGGATTCGTTCACTATAATCCACTGATCGTACGAAGGATTCGGCCTTATGCAAACAGTCAAAATGGTAGTGACCGGCCCGTTCAACTCCGGCAAGACGGAGTTCATTCAGACCGTCAGCGAAATTGATGTGGTCTCGACCGAACGCAAGGTCACCTCGGATGCCGAAAAAATCAAAGAATCGACCACGGTGGCGATGGACTTTGGCCGCATCACGGTGGATGACGAACTGGTGCTGTACCTGTTTGGTACGCCGGGCCAGAAACGCTTTGACTTCATGTGGGAAATCCTCTCGGAGGGCATGCTGGGCTTCATTGTGATGGTGGATAGCACCCGGCCCGAGACGTTTAAAGAAGCACGGGCGATTCTGGAGACCTTCCGGGCCTATGCGCCGACCCCGTACGTGGTGGCGGCCAACAAACAGGATATGGAAGACGCCTGGGAAATTGATGATATGCGGATTGCGCTACGGCTGGACCCGGACGTGAAACTACTGCCGGCGGTGGCGGTGGACCGCGATTCGGTCAAGGGCGTACTGCTGGAGTTGCTGACCAGCATCGTCGCTGAACTGTAATTTTGTGCGGGTGGCGGGGCTTGGGGTGCCGCGCCCGGAGAATTGAAAGTCACTGTGCCTAACATTACTACAGATCAGGGAGTGGTGCACTACCAGGTGCAGGGCCGCGGGCGGCCTGTGCTTTTTTTGCATGGCTGGCTGGGCTCGTGGGGGCTGTGGCAGGAGACGATGAACTTCCTGCAATCGGACTACCGCACCTATGCCCTGGACTTCTGGGTGTTTGGCGAATCGGGCAAGAAGCGCCCCTCCTATGAATTTGGCGATTTTGTGCGCCTGGTAGACCAGTTCATGGACGCCCTGGGAATTGTGCAGGCGCCGCTGGTGGGGCACAGCATGGGCGGCTCGGTGAGCGTGGCGGTGGCCGAGAAGTACCCCCAGCGGGTGACCAAGGTCAGCGTGATTGGCTCGCCGATTGTGGGGTCATCGCTGGCGCTGCCGCTAAAGCTGGCGGGCTACAAGCCGATTGCCTGGACGGTGCATAACATGTTGTGGGCGCTGCGGTTGGGGATAAAAATTGCCGCGCCACGCATTACCACCGATGCGCGCTGGCCGGACATTATTAACAACGATTTGAGCCGTACCACGGTTGATTCATTCCTGCAGAGCATCCGCTCGCTACGCAGTACGGATCTGCGCGGCAATCTGGCGGCGTTGCCAATGCCGGTACAGGGGATTTATGGGCAAAAGGACAATATCGTGAATCCCCGGCAGGGCGAGGTGCTGGAAAAAGTGGCCGCGCACCCCCAGGTGGTACGGATGGAGCATGCCGGGCATTTCCCAATGCTCGACCAGCCGCGGGCCTTCATGGCCGCCCTCAAGCAGTTCCTGGATGAGTAGCGTCGCGGGCCTGATTCCTGCACGGCAAGAATTGAATCTTTCCTGAAATTGACACATTCCGGTTGGGCGGGCGCGTTATACTCAAAGTGAATCCTGTGCGCCCTGGCCAAATAAAACTATGCTTAAAATCGCGCTAAAAGACACTCGTTATATCTCACCCTTCAATGACCGCGCCCGCGACCTGCGCATCCAGAACAAGCTGCTCTGGCTGCACCAGCGGGATGTGCTGACGCCCTATGCCCAGACCGAGCTGGAAGCCGATAGTTTACAGGCGGTACTGGACCCGGACTTCTTCAAGTTCCAGGATGAGCGCGCCTGCATTGTGTACGCCGACAACCTGTATTTTGACGAGTTCTACCTGAAGGCGTTTATGGCCGAGGCGAAGAAGCGCGGCGGGGCGTGCCGGGCGGCGTTTTCTCCGGCGGACCCGGCCTTCCGCGAACACGCCTTGCCGCTGGCGACCTCCTACACGCCGGCGGGCGGGCTGTACCTGGCGGATTTCTGGTACTTCCCGAATGGGCCGGTGCCGGAGGCCGAAGTCGAGCCGGTGATTATTGATTTGCAGGCGCGTGAGGTCGGCTACTACCATGTGCCGACCTACATGGCCTCGCAGTCCGGCGACCTGACCTTTCAAGTGCCGCTGCGGGCGCTGATTGCGATTGACTCATGGGTGCACATTTTCATCGTGGATATCGTGTTCGGGCTGTTTGCCCGCGGGGCGCGCTTTGAAGACCATTTGCAGAAATCGGTGGCGTTCAAACTGAAGATCCTGGCGGGAGCCCTGTTTGAAGGCAAGCAGGTGCTGGAAAGCCGCGAGCTCGTGAAAATCGGGCGCAACTGCTCGATTGACCCGACGGCCATCATTCACGGCCCGACCACGATTGGCGACAATGTAACCATTGGGGCGGGCACGGTGGTGGAGAACTGCATCATCGGCGACAATGTCAACCTCTCGCAGGACTGCCAACTGATGCTCTCGGTGGTGGGGGATGGCACCTTTTTGCCCTTCCGGGCGGCGCTGTTCATGACGACCCTGATGGATAACAGCATGGTGGCGCAGAATACCTGCCTGCAGATGTGCGTGGTGGGGCGCAATACCTTTATTGGGGCGGGCTCGACCTGGACGGACTACAATCTACTGCCGGCGCCGATTCGGGCGCTGGACGGGGCCGGCCAACTGCGGGATGCCAACCGGGCGGTGCTGGGCGGCTGTGTGGGGCATAACTGCCGGATTGGGGCGGGCGTGGTGGTTTCCCCGGCGCGGGTGATTGAGTCGGATGTGGTGATTGTGTCCTCCAACGACCGGCGCGTGATAGACCGCAATGTGCCCTTTACTGAAAGCGACCATCACCAGTTGAAGGCCGCCGAACTGCACAAACGCCTGTACGACCCCGACCGTGACAAAAAGGTTACCCAGGAATCCTGGTAAGGGCGGCGGTGGATTTTGATTTTTGCAGGGGCGGCCGGCCGGTCGCCCCTGTGCGCGCCAACGGCCTGAAGAAACCTGACAGCCTATGAACTCCTTCGCCTTCATCATCCACCCCATTAACCCCAAGCGGGATGTCAGCCGCAAGTTCCCGTTGCTGGGGCGGATTTTCAGCGAACGGCAGATTGATTTCTTCTCGACCTATTTTCCGCCGGTGTATATCTCGGAAATTACCGGCATTCGCTCACAAAGCACCGGCGTGGAGGTTCGCGGCTGGTTCATCGCCTGCCCCTTCACGCCGCGCCGCATGCTGGAACTGCCGGTCGAGACGGTGTATCGCAAAATCATCCAGACCGGGCGGCTGGCGGAACGCTTGGGGGCTGACCTGCTGGGGCTGGGGGCCTACACCTCGGTTGTCGGCGATGGCGGGGTGACGATTGCGGAGGCGCTGGATGTGCCGGTGACCACCGGGGATGCCTACACGGTGGCGGTGGCGGTGCGGGCGCTGGAACAGGCGGCAGTCGAGATGGAAATCCCGCTGGGGCAAACGCACGCGGCGGTGGTGGGCGCGACCGGGGCGATTGGGCAGGTGTGCGCTGAATTGCTGGCCGATCAAGCCGCCGAACTGACGCTGATTGGCCGCCGCCCGGCGGCGCTGGAAGCCCTGCGCGACCGCCTGCTGGCGGGTGGGGCGCGGGCGCGGCTGCATTGCACCACCGACCTGGCGGCCCTGAAAGACACGCCCCTGATTCTGACCGTCACCAGCGATATTCACGCCATCATTGAGCCGGAGAACCTGCAACCGGGTAGCGTGGTGTGCGATGTCGCCCGGCCGCGGGATGTCTCGGCGCGGGTGGCGGCGGCGCGTGACGATGTACTGGTGATTGACGGCGGGATGGTGGACGTGCCGGGGGCGGTGAATTTCAACTTCGATTTTGGCTTTCCGGCGGGCAAAGCCTACGCCTGCATGGCCGAAACGATGGCGCTGACGCTGGAAGGGCGGCTGGCGGACTACACCCTGGGCAAGGAAATTGGGCGCGCCCAGGTGGAAGAAATTGATACAATAGCAGAGAAACACGGCTTTCGCTTGAGCGGCTTCCGCTCCTTTGAGAAGGCAGTTACACCGGAACATCTCGACCGCGTGCGGAATCAGGCAAAGCGCACGCGTCGCAACGCTTAACACCGGGAGGTCCTATGGGTAAGGCCAGAATTCTGATTGTGGAAGATGACTTTGACATCTCCAACATGCTGCGGATTTATTTCAGCGGGCAGGGCTTTGATGTGGATGTGGCCCCGCGCGGCGAGGTGGCGCTGGACAAAACCCGCCAGGGGTTGCCGCACCTGATTGTGCTGGACATCATGCTGCCGGATATTGACGGCTATGAAGTATGCCGCCGGTTGCGTACCAACACCCGCACCAGCCACATCCCCGTGATATTCCTGACCCAGCGCGATGAACGCAGCGACAAGTTGCAGGGCCTCGAGCTGGGGGCGGATGATTACATCACCAAGCCCTTTGACATTGAAGAGCTCAAACTGCGGGTGGTGAACGCGATTGCGCGCGCCGAGCGCGAAAGCCTGACCGACCCGCGCTCCGGCCTGCCCTCCGGGCGGCTGATTGAGGAGCAACTGCGCCAGACTTTGCGGCGCGATTCGTGGGCCTACCTGGACCTGCGCCTGAATTATTTTGAAGGCTTCAAGGAAGTGTACGGTTTTGTGGCCGCTGATGATGTGCTGCGCTTTACCACCATGCTGCTGGGCGAAGTGATGGATGAATTCGGCAGCCCGGAGGACTTCATTGGGCATCCGGGCGGCAATAACTTCATCATCATCTGCAAGGAAGACACCGGCCCCAAAGTGCATGCCGCCATCAAGCAACGTTTTGGCGAGCAGGTCTTGAGCCATTACAACTTCATGGACCGCGAGCAGGGCTACATTGAAACCACCGCCGATAGCGGCGACAAACAGAAAACCCCCCTGATGAACATTTCGGTTGGGCTGGTGCTGTCTTCACAGAACCAGGTGGCCGACATCCGTGAGATTACGGAACTGGCCGCCGAAGCCCGGCGCGCGGACTCTGCCAAGTAGTATTTATGCTCGAACTGGGCCTTACCCCGCTCGGTATTTCTCTGGCGCTGCTGGGGCTGGCATTGCTCAGCCTCACGCCGCTGTTGCTGCGCGCCGTACCCCGGCTGCGGCAGAGCGCGCCGCCCGCGCCGCCCGCCATCGCGCTGGATGTGGCGGCACATGAGGATGCGGTGCTGGTGATTGAAGCGGGGGGGCGCGTGACCTACGGCAACGCCCGCGCCCGCCAGTGGTTTGGCCTGAATGAAGAAACCACCCCAAATCTCGAAAACCTGGCGCGCACGGTGCGCCCGGCCGATGTATTTTTGAGTCTGTGTGCCACGCCCGGCACGGCCCGCTTTACGCTGGGCAAGTTCCTGGTGGAGGGGACTTCGCACGCCATTCCCTACAACCAGGACCGGGCGATTGTGCTCACCCTGCGGCGGCCGCAACTGCTGGGGCTGGAAAGCCAGAGCAGCGATGCGAATGCCCAGACCTTTACGATATTAAACGAAATCACCCAGGCGATGTCTGCCAGCCTGAATCTGGAAACGACCATCACGACCATTTTGGAAAATGTAGACCGGCTGGTACAGTCTGACTTTTCTGAAATCACGCTGTGGAACCCCGAAACCGAAGAACTCACGCCCTACCGTTACATCGCCGGGTTGGGCGAGGACAGCCATTTGGAGAAATCTTCCCAGCGCTACAACGTCAATCAGGGCTATTCCGGCTACCTGATTGCCGAGCGGCGGCCGCTGCTCATCCCCGATATTGATTCGTATCTGGCGGTGCGCCCGGCGCTGGACCGCAAGGAATTCCCGTTCAAGTCGTATCTCGGCTTGCCGCTGGTGGTGGGCGGCGAGCAAATCGGCACGCTGGAACTGGCCAGCCAGCAGGTGGATGCCTTCCGGGCGACTGACCTGGAACTGCTGACGATGCTCTCCGGGCAGGCGGCCGTGGCGTTGCAGAATGCCATTATTCATTATGAAGAAGAACAACGCGTGGCGGAAATCAGCGGGCTGGCGGAACTGGCCAAGGTCGGCAGCACCATCCGGGATGACCATACGCTCTACGAACGCCTGACCGAAAGCATTGCGCATTTGCTGGATGTCGAAATCATCGGCTTTTTGATGTTTTCCGAAGGCGAACGCGCCCTGCAGGCGCAGTCGCCCTTCAAGGGCCTGCCGGAAAAATTTGTGGAACTGTACCGCGCCGACCTCGCCTCCGGTAGCACGGCCGAAGCGGTGTGGATGAGCGGGGATGTGATTTATACCGATAATGCCAGCGAAGACTCGGCCCTGACGGCGCTGGGGATTGCCCACCTGGCGCTGGCGGCCGGGATTGAACACACGGCCCTGATTCCGTTGCAGGCCGGTGGGCGCAACCTGGGCTACTTGCAGGTAGCCAACAAGCGCGGGGGCGGCAAGCTGGACGAAGACGACATGCGCCTGCTGACGATTGTGGCCGGGCAGGCCGCCCCGATACTGGACAACGCGGCCTTGATGCGCGAGAGCCGCCGCCGTGCCCAGCGCGCCGAGACCCTGCGCCGGATTGCCTCGCTGGCCGGGGCGGATGCCACGCTGGATGAGATTTTGAAATTCTCGCTGCTGGAAATCGCGCGCTATTTTCAGGCTGAGCGAGCGGCGATTTACCTGCTGGAAGATAGCCGCGGCGAATTGCGCCTGCACCGCGATTCGGCGGTGGGGCTGGAACCGGGGTGGCTGGATGCGTTTGAACGGCTCTCGGCCAACAGTGAGGAGTACCGCCAGAGCGTAACCGCCAGCGGGATGCCCCAGGTGATTGCGGATGTACTCACGGCTGACTTGCCGGCCTTCTACCAGCCGCTGGTGGCGGCCATGAGCGGGGCGCGGGCGCTGATGGCCCTGCCGCTGACCATCCGTGAGCGCGGGGTGGGCGAGATTTTGCTGGTGGGTAAGCGGCCGGGCGAGTATGACCACCATGACCTGCAATCACTGGGTACGGCCGCCAGCCAACTGGCGAATGCGATAGAACGCTCGCAACTCTACGCCCAGACCGATGAAAGCCTGCAACGGCGGGTGGACCACCTGACGGCGCTTTCACGCGTGAGCCGCGAACTGAATACGACCCTCAACCTGCACCATCTGGTGCAGCGGGTGTACGACGAAGCGATGCGCGCCACCGGCGCCAGCGGCGGCAAAATCGTGCTGCTGGACCTGGAAGCCGCCCATAGCAACGGAACCGCCCGCAGCAATGGGGCGCGGCCAATTTTGCTGAATTTGGGGCAGGTGGAGTCTGAAAAGGAAGCCCTGACCGAACTGGAAGAACAGGTATTGCAGGCGGGTGAACCGCTGATTGTGGATGACTTTGAACGCAGCGCGGCCAACCCCAGCCGGGCCGGGATGCGCTCGGCCTTGATTGTGCCAATTGCCTATCAGGAAACGGTGGCCGGGCTGGTGCATCTGTACGCTCGTCAGCCCGACCATTTTGACGGCGTGGCGCTGGAGATTACCCAGGCGCTGGCGACCCAGGCGGCGATTGCATTGGGCAACGCCCAACGCTACCAGCAACAGGTGCTACGTAGTGAATTACTCAACCGGCGGGTGGAGACCTTCAACACCCTGTTTGAAACGGCCCGGGCGGTGAACCTCGAGATGCCGTTGGAAGAGGCGCTGGAAGCGATTGCGTTTGGCATCCGTGAGGCCAATCTTTTCAGTACCGCGCTGGTGTATGTAATTGGTACTGAACACCAGGTACTGCGGGCCGCCAGCGGTGCCGGGCTTTCGCTGGAAGCGTTGGAACAGGTGCGCCAGGTGCTACACCCCTGGAATGAGATTGAGCAGCGCATGCGGCCGGAGTTCCGGCGCAGTGACTCCTACTTCATCCCGCATGACTTGCAGCCCGGCGCGCCGCTGTTGATGCCGGCCTATGCGGTGAGCAACTATGTGGTGCCGGAAATGCCGGATGCCAACACCTGGTTGCCGGGCGATAGCCTGCTGGTGCCGTTGTGGGATGGCCGGAAAGAGCCGCTGGGCGTGATTGCGGTGGACGCGCCGCCCAACGGCCAGCGGCCGGATGCACTCACCATTGAAACCCTGGAAATATTTGCCAAAGAAGCCGCCCTGCTGATTGAGTCCGGGCACAAGACCCACAGCCTGCGTCAGCGGGTGGAAGAAATAGAAGGCCAGATTGGGCTGGCCGAGCGCGCCAGCCGCCACGCGCAGGATAACCTGGGCGTGTTGCTGCATAAAGACCTGGAACAAACTCTGGCAATTGAACAATTGCATCACCGGGCGCGTACCATCCGGGTGGGGCTGGATATCGCCGAGGCGGTCAACCGCCAGCCGGACCGCGATGGTGTATTGCAGGCGCTGGGCGAGGAACTGATTGGGCGGCTGGAGATGGATGGTGCCCTGATTGTGGAGCCGGCCACCAGTGGGCCGCGCCTGCTGCACAAACTCGGCAACCTGCCGGAGAGCGCCAATCCCCAGGCCCTGCTGGGCCAGCGCAACCCGCTGCGTCAGACGCTGTTAAACGGCGAGCCGATTCTGGTAGCGAACCTGGACACCAGCCCGGAGTGGCTGAACACGCCGCTGTTGAAAAACCTGAACGCCAAGGGCTTTGTCACCCTGCCGATTTCATCCAATGGGCATGTGGAAGCCGCCATCCTGGCCATTCGCCAGGTGGCGTTGCCGGAGTTTCAGGAGGAAGACCGCCAGGTCTTTGACCTGATTGGCAGCCAGGCGGCGATTGCGCTGCAGAACATCAACCTGCTGACCGAAACCCGGCGGCGATTGCGGGAAGTGAACCTGCTGCTGGACTTCAGCCGCCAACTGGGGGCGCTGAACGAGGGCCAGATTCTGGCGGCCCTGGTGGAGAGCGCCCGCAAAGCGCTGACGGCCGCCCATGCCGGTACGGTGGCCCTGTGGGATGAGCAGCGCGGTGAGCTGGTCACCCAGGCCGCCAGCGGCTATACGGATAATGAACTCATCAAACGCCTGGGGTATGAACGCCACGAAGCCCTGCCGGGGCAGGTGTTTGCCGAGGGCACGGCGCGGCGGGTGGCGGATGTAGACTTTGCCCGCCAGTACAACTTGAGCCCGGAGAAACTGCTGCTGTACCGCGAGGCCACCGGCGGGCGGGTGCCGGTTTCCAGCCTGCTGCTGCCGATTAAGGCCGGCGAGCGGGCGGTGGGCCTGATTACGCTGGATAACTTCAACACCCAGGCGGCGTTTACCGCCGAGGATGAGGCCCTGGTGGCCTCGCTGGCCCAGCAGACTGGCCTGACGCTGGATAACGCCCGCCTGCTGGAAGAATCGCGGCGACTGAATGAAGAGCTGGAACAACGCGTGCATGAACGCACCGAGCAATTGGAGCGCGAGCATCATTTCATGCAGGCCCTGCTGCGCATCTCCACCGAACTTTCGGCCAGCCTGGACCTCGACCATGTATTGAACCGGTCATTGGAAGCCCTTAACGAAGCGCTGGATGCCGAGCAGTCCAGCATTGTCATTATGCGGCCGGGCGAAGAGAACCTGGTGTACCGGGCCGGGATCGGCATTAGCGGTAGCGCGCCGACCGGCGGGCGATTGTCTTCCTATAAAGTCGGCGAGGGCCTGGCGGGCTGGGTGATTGCCAACCGCCAGCCACTGGTGATCCCCGACCTGCACGAAGATGAACGCTGGATTGGCGATCGCGGCGAAATCGCGGTACACCGCAGCGCGATTGTGGTGCCGCTGACGGTCGGGGCGGATGCGCTGGGGGCACTGTTGCTCTATCACCGCCAGCCGGCCCATTTTACCGAAGACCAGGTAGATGCGGTGCAGGCGGCCGCCAACCAGTTCGCAGTTTCGATTAACAATGGTGAATTGTTCCGCCTGATTCGCGACCAGGCCGCCGATTTGGGCACGATGTTGCGCTCGCAGCAGGTGGAGGCCAGCCGCTCGACCGCCATGCTGGAAGGCGTGGCAGATGGCGTGCTGGTGACGGACAGCCAGTCGGCGATTACGCTGTTCAACCAGGCGGCCGAACGCATTCTGCAACTGGAAGGGCAGGCGGTGGTGGGCCGCTCGCTGGATAACTTCCTGGGGCTGTTTGGGGCCGCCGCCCAACCCTGGATGGCGACCATCCGGACTTGGTCTGAAGCGCCGGTTGGCGAACGACCGGAAGCCGAAGTGTATTCTGAACGACTGCTGCTGGATGACGGGCGGGTGGTTTCAGTGCACCTGGCGCCGGTGTATTCCGGCAAGGAGTTCCTCGGCACGGTCTCGATTTTCCGCGATATCACGCACCAGGTTGAAGTGGACCGCCTGAAGTCTGAATTTGTGGCGACGGTCAGCCATGAACTGCGCACGCCGCTGACGCCGATTAAGGGCTATGTGGAATTTATGATGATGGGCGGGGCCGGAACGCTCAATGACCAGCAAAAAGAATTCATGGATATCATCAAGAACAACATTGACCGCTTGAGCGTGCTGGTGAATGACCTGCTGGATGTCAGCCGGATTGAGGCGGGCAAGGTCTCGCTCTCCATGCAGCCGCTGAACCTGGCCGAAATCGCCGCCGAAGTGATTGAGTATGTGGAGCGCAAGAGCCAGGAAGAAAGCCGGCCGATGACCTTCCGGCTGCACGCCAGCGCCAGCCTGCCGAGCGCCTGGGGCGACGCCGAGCGCGTGCGCCAGATTTTGAGCAACCTGGTGGATAACGCCTACCGCTACACGCCCGAAAATGGCGAAATTGATGTGCACCTGAAAGCGATTGAGAATTTCATCCAGGTGGATGTGGCCGATAAAGGCATTGGCATTTTCCCGGATGAACACCTGCGCGTATTTGGCCGCTTCTATCGCGGCGAGAACCATCTGGTGATGGCCACCAGCGGCACCGGGCTGGGCCTGGCGATTGTGAAGGAACTGGTGGAAATGCACAACGGGCGCATCTGGGTCGAGAGCAGCGGTGTGCCGGGCGAGGGCAGCACCTTCTCCTTTATTCTGCCGACCTACCGGCCGGAGCAGGCCCAACAAAAAGATGAACAACGGAAGGAAGACTGACCATGGCGAAAATACTGATTGCCGAAGATGAACGCGACATCCGCGACCTGATTACGTTTACCCTGCGCTTCGCGGGGCATGAGGTGGTGCCGACCAGCAATGGCGAAGAAGCCTACCTGAAGGCCCAGGAAGTGCTGCCGGACCTGATTATGATGGATGTGCGTATGCCGCGCATGACTGGCTACGAAGCCTGCAAGAAAATGAAAGAGATTGATGCCCTCAAGCCGATTCCGGTGGTGTTCCTCTCGGCCAAGGGCCAGGAGAGCGAAGTGGCGGCCGGGCTGGAAGCAGGGGCGGTGGAGTACATCCTCAAGCCGTTTGCGCCCGACCAACTGACCGCCAAGGTCAAAGAACTATTGGAGAAATACGCCCAGAAGTAGGCGCCTCTTCGCCTGCTTTCGGGAACCCAAACTATGAGCGCCATCATCATTGAAGACCGGGTAGTACATTATGAAGTCCTCGGCCGCGGGAAGCCGGTGATTTTCCTGCATGGCTGGGTGGGCTCATGGCGCTATTGGATTCCGGCGATGCAGGCGGCTTCGGTTTCGTACCGCGCCTATGCGCTGGATTTGTGGGGCTTTGGCGATACGGCCAAGCACCCGGAGAAGTACAGCCTGGAAGACCAGACGGCCCTGCTGGACCGTTTCCTGAATGAAATGGGGATTGCCAAGGTGGCCCTGGTGGGGCATGGTCTGGGGGCGGTGGTGGCAGCCCTGTTTGCCGCCAAACACCCCTTTGTGGTGGACCGCTATATGGCGATTGGGATGCCTTTCCGGGCTACGGACCTGCATGAGCGGTTGAGCAGCAACAGCGCCGCCGAGCTGGCGACCTGGCTGCTGGCCACCAATCCCGGCACGGAAGCCGCCCGCAGCGAGGCGCCCAAGGCCGATGAGGCCGCCATCCGCACCTCGCTGGATGAACTGACTCACATGGATTTGCTGGATATCTCCAAGCAGTCGCGCACGGCGGCGTTGATTGTGCACGGCCAGAATGACCCGGCTATCCGCATCCCGATTCTTGAGAACGGCGCCCTGCCGGGCAGCACCCATCACCTGGTCTTTGAAGAGGTCGGGCACTTCCCGATGCTGGACCAGCCGAGCAAGTTCACCCGCCTGCTGAATGATTTTCTGGACCTCGCTTCGGGGGAAAGCCCGCAACAGCTCCAACTAAAGGAGGAATGGAAACGCCGCGTAAGGTAGTCGTACTTTCGCAGGGCGCGCCCCTTCCGGCTGTGCTGTTCCCCGTTACAATGGATGTCTGACCTGACCCCCAACGCTGGAGATTGATTCGCATGAAGATGAAAATGACCCTGACCGCGCTGGCGGCCCTGGCGCTGTTGCTGGCGGGCTGCAATATGCCCGGCAGCCCGCAGGCCACACCCACCAATAGCCCGGATAGCGTGATGACGGCCGCTGCGGCGACGGTGGCGGTGCAACTGACGGCCAACGAAGCCAACCGGCCGACCGAAACCGCCACCCCTGAACCGACCCAAACGCCGGAACCCAGCCCGACCGTAGCGGCGGCCACCGCCACCCTGCGGCCGACGACCGCCCCGCAGACCGGCGCCAATACCGGCTGTGATTCGGCGGTGTTTGTGAGCGATGTCACAGTGGACGATGGCGCCAACATGGCCCCCGGCCAGACCTTCGCCAAGACCTGGCGCTTGAGCAATGGCGGCACCTGTACCTGGACCACCGATTATAAGGTCATCTTCGCCAGCGGCGATATCATGGGCGGCCCGACCGAGCAGAACCTGACCGCCAGCGTGGCCCCCGGCCAATCGATTGATATTACCGTGAACCTGACCGCCCCGACGGCCGCCGCCCGCTACCAGGGCAACTGGCTGCTGCGCAATGCCAGCGGAGCCAACTTTGGCATTCAGGGCAGCGCCCCGTTCTGGGTGATTATTAACGTGACCGGTGCCAGCGGTAGCCCCACTGTGAGCGTGACCCCCGGTGGCCCGACCGCCACCACTGGTCCGACGGCCACCAACAGCCCGAGCGTGTACAGCAGCGCCAGCGGGATGAGCGTGAGCGAAACCGGCCGGGTTGATCTGGACCTGGGCGTGGTGTCACCCTCCGGCGGCGGCTACGACTTTGAATTTTCCGTCTCCGGTTCCAACAAATCTTTGAGCCCGATTAACGGGGCGACTTTTGCCGTGTGGGGCGCGACCGCGCCTACCCTGGCGAACTGCGCCAGCGCGACCCTTGGCGGCGGTGCAATTGCCATCAGCAGCGCTTCGGTCGGGCAGCACCTGTGTTTCCGTACCAATGATGGCCGCTATGGCTTCATGAAAATCCTGAACCTCACGCCGAGCGATGCCGCCCAGGTGCAGACGCTGGAATTCAGTTACAGCACCTACGGCCCGTAGTTTATATTGATTTACCAAAACTCCCGCGCTCATGCGAGCGCGGGAGTTTTTGATTCCGGGGCAGGTCAGGCCGGGGAGTCTTGGACTAACAGGCCGATAAAGACTTTAATAAGCTTGGGGTCAAACTGGATACCGGCCTGTTCCTGCAGATAGGCGCGCACTTGTTCGGGCGGCCAGGCCGGGCGGTAGGGGCGGTCATTCAGGAGGGCATCCCACACATCCACGATGGCGAAGAGCCGCGCCGGCAGCGGAATCAGTTCGCCTTTAAGGCCCCTGGGATAGCCGCTGCCATCCCAGCGCTCATGGTGGTAGAGGGGGATGTCAAAGGCCGGGCGCAGGAAAGGGATATCGCTCAGCATGTTACCGCCATATTCCACGTGGCGGCGCATGATGCCCCATTCTTCTTCGGTCAGCGGGCCGGGTTTTCTGAGGATGCTGCCCGGGATGCCCATTTTGCCGATGTCATGCAGTAGCGCGCCGCGGCGCAGGTGGGTGAGGGCCACGCCGTGCAGGCCAAGGGCGCGGCCGAAGCGTTCGGTCATGGCGGTCACACGTTCGCTGTGGCCTTCGGTTTCCTTGTCTTTGAATTCCAGGGCTTTGGCCCAACCGGCCAGAGTGGCTTCGTAGGCTTCCAACAGCTCGTCATGGTGCTGCTGGCTGAGGCGCATTTGGGTGGCGCGCTCGATTTTGAGCAGCAGGGCGATGACCACCACGCTGACAATTACAAACAGCAGACCTTTGAGAGATTGATAATGGGTGATGTGCGAAGGGTCGCTAAAGACTTCGACAATCCGGTCGGATAGCAAAATCCAGAGGGTTGAAAACAGACCATAGGTTAATGGGACGCGCCAGATTCCCAGGAATTTCCACACAGTTGAACACTCCAGTCAATTACATGACTACTTTCAAGTATACAACAAGCCCTAGATAATTCCACCCTATATAGTCGGAATTACACTGCCGAGGCCCGCGTATAATGGCGGTATGGACAGAGCCAAGTTAACCGCGGACCTGAAGGCCGAAGCGGTTCGGCTGGGGTTTGTGCTGGCGGGGGTGACCACGCCCGACCCGCCGGCGAGCCTGCCGGTCTTTGAGAACTGGCTGGCGGCCGGACGGCACGGGCCGTTGGGCTACCTGGCGCGGCCGGATACGCTGGCGGCGCGGCGTGACCCGCGGGCGTTGTTGCCGGAGTGCGAGAGCATTCTGGTGGTGGCTGCGGCGTATGACCGGCCAGAGGATGCAGGCCCGGCAAAACCCGGGCGCGGCCGGGTGGCGGCGTATGCCTGGCAGGAGGACTATCATGCGGCCTTGCCGCCGCGTTTGGCGGCGCTGGTGGCGTGGCTGGAGGCCGAGACCGGCGCGCCCATCCCGCACCGCATCCTGACCGACAGCGGGCCGGTACTGGAGCGCGACCTGGCGCAGCGGGCCGGGCTGGGCTGGATTGGCAAAAACAGTATGCTGATTCACCCGCAGCGCGGCTCGTATTTTCTGCTGGCCGAAGTCTTGCTGGGGGTTGAATTGGAGCCGGACGCGGCTATAGAAACTGACCATTGCGGCACCTGTACCCGCTGTATCGAAGCCTGCCCGACAGATTGCATATTGCCCGACCGCACGCTGGATGCCGGACGCTGTATTTCGACCCTGACGATTGAGTTGAAAACCGCCATCCCGCCCGATTTGCGACCATTGATGGGCGATTGGGTGTTTGGCTGCGACATCTGCCAGCAGGTCTGCCCGTGGAATGAGCGTTTTGCGCCACCGCAAGGCGACCCGGCTTTCGCGGCGGCGGGGATAGAGCGAGCGCAGCCGTTGTTAGTCGATGAACTGGGGCTGGGGGCGGAGGAGTTTAAGCAGAAGTATGGGGCGACGCCGCTGGCGCGACCCAAGCGGGCGGGCTATTTGTGCAATGTGGCCGTGGCGCTGGGGAACGCTGGAGACGCGGCGGCCGTTCCGGCGCTGGCGGCCGCGCTGGGGGATGCAGAGCCATTGGTGCGCGGGCATGCGGCCTGGGCGCTGGGCCGGATTGGCGGCGATGCGGCGCGGGCGGCGTTGGCGGCGGCGTTGGCAGGTGAGGCGGATGCCGAGGTGCGGGGTGAGATGGAGGCGGCGTTGGGGGCTGTTGAGCTGGGTTAGGGATTTCACCACAGAGGTGCAGAGAAAATCTCACGCAAAGTACGCAAAGTACGCAAAGAAAAACAAAGAATAGCAAAGAGGGTAAGGTGGTGTTTGCTTACCAGTGGAGAAAATTGAGAGCCGGCAAGGTCGGGACTCTTCGCTGCGCTCAGAGTGACAAGAGGGTAGAGGCGACCGCAGGCTTGCACTGAGCGAAGTCGAAGTGTCGCCCCTACGGGCCAGATTTCACCAGAGAGGCACAGAGAAAAGCAGGGAGTTGGTTGTTTGCCAGTGAAGTTGGTGGATGGCGGGGAAAGCCGGGACTCTTCACATTGTTCAGAGTGACAAGAAAAACCTCCCGGAGGTTTTAATCCTCCGGGAGGTTGGTGCTACTGGTTTAGTCGCCCTGTGTTAGGGGCTGTAGGTGGGGGCGAAGAAGCGGATGTAGGGCGGAGTTAACCCTTCGGTGTGGCTGGCGCGCTGGCCGATGCAGTCGCCGGCATTAGAGCCTTTGGCCACGCACGAGCCGAGCGTGACGATGTGAATCCAGGTCGGGCCGGTGTGCAGCGGGAAGGGCGTACCATCCTCGTACACGAACTTAATCGGCCGCAGTTGCTGGGTTTCCTGCTCGTACTCGCCGTTCAGCGTAGACCAGAAGATATCGCACACCAGGCCGTCGCGGAAGAGCAGGGCGCGCCCGAAGCTGCCGGGGGTGATGCCGATATCGATGATGGTTTCGGCGGCGTTGAGGGCATCATGCTCGGCGTACAGCACCACGACATTGTTGAAAATCAGCTGGCGGCCGGTCAGGCGGTCGGTGCTGGGGTAGAAGTCGCCGGTCTGGTCGGCGATGTCATTGAAGCGCTGCCAGCCGCCGGAGAGCGGGTCAAAGACCCACTTGATGCGGTTGGAGCTGCTGTAGTACATAATCCACTCGCTGACTGGCACACAGCCCACCGGCGGGGTATTGTCAAAAGTGTTGCCGGAGTAGTTCAGGCCGCGCAGCGGCTGGTTGAGCTGCTGGGCAATCTGTTTGATGAGCTGGATGCCGAGGAAGTTGGCATTGAGGTTGTCGCCATCGCCTTCCTGTACGCTGGCACAGGAGGGGATATCCACTTCTGGTGATTTGCCAGCATAGGCCAGGCACGAGCCGGGGAAAAGCTGGTTGATGTACTTGTAGGGCAGGCGGCCGGAGCGTACCGGGCCAATGCCGCCGCCGCCGCTATCGCCGCCGCCGGTCTGGCCGTTTTCCACATTGCCGCCGAACACCAGGCCAGCATCAATGTACAGGTTGAGACCCGGTTGCAGGTTGTGGCTGAAAATGACGAACTGGCCGAAGCCGTCTACGTCGCTGTCCAGTTCTTCCTGCTGGTTGTTGTCGGCATCCTGACCGGTGAAGCCAAAGCCCTGCGGCGGGATGAATTTGAGGCTGTAAGACTGGGCCGGGTCGAGGCCGGTGAAGGCGTAGTAGCCGTTGAGGTCGGTGGCGGTGGTGGCAATCAGGCCCAGGCCGGACTGGCGCAGTTCCACCTGGACGCCGGGCAGGCCGCGCTCGCCTTCATCCTGCAGGCCGTTGCCGTTGGAGTCGAACCACACGTAGTCGCCGAGGGCGACCGTGCCTTCATCGGTTTCGGTGGTCTGGCGCGGCTGGTCCACCAGTTGCAGGCCGGCATCCACGGACATGTTGTGGGCGTCGGTCATTTCCAGCAGCGGGGTCAGGCCGCTGGCATCCGTATCGCTGTCAAAGTTGTCATCGCCGGCATCCGGGGTGGTGAAGGCGTAGCCGGGCGGCAATTGCACCTGAACGCGGTAGCGCTCGCCGGGCTGAGTGTCAAAACCGTAGTAACCGTTGAGGTCGGTGGTGGTGCTTTGCAGCAGGTTGTCGTTGGCATCCAGCAGGTTGACGCACACACCGGGCAGGCCCAGTTCGGTCAGGTCTTGCAGGCCGTTGTTGTTCGCATCGACCCAGACGCGGTTGCCGAGGATGACATTCTCATAAGTAAACGGCGTGCTGCGGATTTCGCAGTCACCCACGGTGGGGGTGTAGGATTGCGGGAACTGGCCGTAGAAAACGGTCATGAAGCGGGTGGAGCCTTCGCCGATATAGATTTCATAGACCATCGAGGCGAAGGACAGGCCGGACTGCGGGCGAGCCGAGACCGGGAAGTTGGAGACCGAGAGCAGCACGGCCGGCAGGTCCAGGTCGCTGGGGTCGGGCACCGGCAGGCCGGTGAGCGGGTTCACGCCGGCGGGGAAGTCGCCGAGGTCAGGGCCGCCGCCTTCCGGGCCGCTGGGGGGTGGCGGGCCAACGAGGGCATCCGGTTCAGGGGCGGCGCTGCCGGCGGGCAGCAGGCCGGCATCGCGGGTGAGGTCATTGCCCCCGGCGTAGGTAAAGAGGTCGGTCAGGCCGGCCGGGTTGGCATCGCTGTCGCGGGCATCGTCACCGGCATCCTTCAGGGTGAAGAACTGCCCGGCGGGCGGGGTGAAGGAAATTTGATAATCGCCGGGGGCAGGGGCGAGGAAGAAATAGTAACCTTCGCTGTTGGTGGTGGTGCTGTCGGCCACGCTGCCATCGGCGGCCAGCAGGGCGACAGCCACGCCGGCCACGCCGGATTCATCGGCATCCTGCAGGCCATCGGCATTGGCATCCAGCCACACCCGGTCGCCCAGCAGGCCGGTCAGTTCGATGACCACCACAAGGGCCTCGGGGTTTTCATCCAGCCAGGCCTGGACATCTTCGCTGTCCATTTCGCCTGTTTCAGGCGGGTCAGAGAGGCCTTCCACGCTGGCAGTTTCGCCGGCGCCGAGGGTGACTTCGCCGCCTTCGGTCTGGAGGGTGCAGGTGCCTTCGAGGCAGGTGATGTCAAACCCGCCCGTATCCGCGTTGTAAGAAACGCTCATGTACGAGCCGCGCACGGAGGCCTGGCCGGAGGGGGTGTCGACTTCCAGCACGCCGCCATTGAGGATGATAAAGAGGTTGCCGGCTTCCAGTTTCAGTTTCTTGAGCAGGCCGCCGCTTTCGGTTTCAATCGCCTGGATGGTGAAGACCGAGCGGGGGGTCACGCGCACAACCGTACCGTCCTCAAAATCAAGGCGGGCGCGGCCGTCTTCGCCGGTCTTCACTGCCCCGCCGACCAGCAGGGCAACGCCGGCGCTGGCGGGGCTGTAGGCAGCGGCCGGGTCAGGGCGGGCTTCGACTGCGCCGGTGATTTCATCGAGCGTGGCGCGCGGGCCGCTGGCAGCGGGGGTAGCATCCGCCGGGGTGTCCTGCGGCTGGTCCGCGGCGGTCGGGCCGCAGGCCGCCAGCAGCAGACTGGTGACGATGAGTAAATTAAAAAGGGCTAGAAACAGGGTGCGGGGGTTGCGCATGGGGGTGTCCTTTTAGTCGGTTGCCAAAGTCAATAAAACCTGCATCAATTATACAGGACAGGTTCACAATCTTTATTTAGGCTATCAGAAACAGGAGGCCTGAGTAAAGCACCGCTGTCGCTTGCGCCTCGGGCAGGGCGGCCGGATGCGTGGCTGCGGAACGGCTAAACCGCATGGCCGAACCTGCGCGCTGCTGGCTGGTACAATTTTGCTCGCAGCAAGGAAATTATCCCTTGAACCCGGAGGCAAAAATGAGGAAACTGAAATTGCAGGTCCAGCTAACCGCAGATGGCTTCATGGCCGGCCCGGAGGGTGAAATAGACTGGATGGTCTTTGATTGGGATGATGCCTTGAAGCAGTATGTGACTGAACTAACGGCCAATGTAGATTGCATTGTCATGGGGCGGAAACTGGCCGAAGGGTTCATTCCTTACTGGGCGGATGTTGCTGCCGATGCAACCCACCCCGAACAAGCCTCTGGCCGGGAATTCTCGGATTTGCCAAAGGTAGTCTTTACAAAAACTCTGGCAAGCAGCCCATGGGGGAATACTGTCCTTGCAACTGGCGAACTCGGCGAGGAAATTCGCCAACTTAAGCAGCAAAAAGGGAAGGACATCATCGCCTATGGCGGAGCTGCGTTTGTTTCCGCGCTAACCCAACAGAGTCTGATTGATGAGTATCATTTGTTTATCAATCCCATCGCGATTGGGCAGGGGTTGACAATTTTTGGCACACTGAAACAGCGAGAGATATTTACCCTTGAGAGTTCAACCGCCTATGATTGTGGGATTGTCGTCCTGAAGTATGTGCCGAAGGGTGTATAAGCCGCGTTCCCCTGGTTTAGGTACCCGGCTGCGCAGTTGATTCAGTTAATCCAGGCCGCGGAGTAATCAGAAGCCCGCTTCGGGCGTTCTTTTCCCTGTTCCCCATTACAATTAAGCCGTGAAACTGATTCTGACTCACGAAATGGCCGATTTTGACGCGGTGGCCTCGCTGCTGGGCGCAGCCCTGCTGGACGAGGCGGCGGTGGCCGTCTTGCCGCGCCGGGTGAACCGCAATGTGCGCGCCTACCTGACGCTCTATGGGCCGGACCTGGCCCTGCGCGCAGCCGATGACCTGCCGCCCGGCAAGCCCAGCCACATCACGGTGGTGGATACCCAAACGCGCCCCACGCTGAAGGGTGTAACCGCCAAAACGCCGGTGCGGGTGATTGACCACCATGACCGACAGCCGGATTTGCCCGCCGAATGGAAAACGACGATTGAGCCGCTGGGGGCGTGTACGACCCTGCTGGTGGAGGGCCTGCAGGCGCTGGACGTGCTGATCACTGTGCCGCAGGCGACCCTGCTGCTGCTGGGTATTTATGAAGATACTGGCGGGTTGACCTACACCCGTACTACGGCGCGGGATGCGCGTGCCGTGGCGGCCCTGCTGGAGCAGGGGGCTTCGTTGCAGGTGGCGCAGGGATTCCTCAACCAGCCGCTGACCGCCGCCCAGCAGGCGATTTATGAGCAACTGCGCCAAAGCGCTGAAATCCGCACGGTGCACGGCCAGCAGATAATCCTGGCCACGGCAGATGCCAGCCAGGGCGAGGAAGAACTCTCGTCGCTGGCGCATAAGTTAAACGACCTGCTGGAACCCGATGGCCTCGTACTGGCGATCCAGACCGGCGGCGGGGTGCAGTTGATTGCCCGCAGTACCACCGATGCGGTGCGTATGGATGTCCTGATGGCCGACTTTGGCGGGGGTGGCCACCGGCGGGCGGCGGCGGCGATGCTGCCAGATGCAGAACTGGCGGCGGTGGTTGCCGACCTGCTGGAACGCCTGCCGCGCCATGTGCTGCCCGCAATTACCGTCGGGGAACTGATGTCGCGCCAGCCGCAGGCGCTGGAAGCAGATGCGCCCGCCCGCAACGCCGCCGAACTGATGCAACGCTATGGCTATGAGGGCTTCCCGGTGGTGGCAGGTGGAAAGGTGGTCGGCCTGTTGACGCGCCGGGCGGTGGACCGCGCCTTGACTCACGGCCTAAAGGTGAAAGTACGCGAACTGATGTCCACCGGCGGCACGACCCTGCAACCGGCGGATTCAATTGAACAGCTAAAACAGGCGATGCTGGAAAGCGGCTGGGGGCAGATCCCGGTGGTGTCACCCGAGACCGGCGAACTGGTGGGGATTGTGACGCGCACCGACCTGCTCAAAACCCTGATGCCGCAAACTGGCCCGCGCCGCCCGAACCGGGCCGACCAATTGGCGGCCAGCTTGCCGCCGGCCCGGCTGGGGCTGCTGCGCGCCGCGGCGGCGGCCCAGCAACGCGGCGAGGCGCTGTACATCGTGGGCGGCTTTGTGCGCGACCTGCTGCTGGAACGCCCCAGCCCGGACCTGGACCTGGTGGTGGAGGGCGATGCGATTGCGCTGGCTGAAGCCCTTGCCAAACAGTATGGCGGCAAGGTCACCAGCCACCGCCGCTTTGGCACCGCCAAATGGCTGCTGGACTCGGCGCGCCAGAAAGTGGCGGCGGGGCTGGCTACGGAGGCCGACCCGGCCCTCAACCCGGAGGACCTGCCCGCCAGCCTGGATTTGGTGAGCGCCCGGCGCGAGTTCTACACCCACCCGACCGCCCTGCCCACGGTGGAGCGCGGCAGCATCAAGCTCGATCTGCACCGCCGCGATTTCACGATTAATACCCTGGCCCTGCGGCTGGATGGCCGCTATTTCGGCGACCTGCTGGATTACTGGGGCGGCTTGCAGGACCTCGACGACGGCATCGTGCGGGTCTTGCACTCGCTCTCGTTTGTGGATGACCCCACCCGCATGCTGCGGGCGGCGCGTTTTGAGGGGCGGTTTGGCTTTGAGATTGGGCCGCGCACGCTCGAATTGCTGGGGAATGCTTTGCCATTGTTGGAGCGGGTTTCCGGCGACCGGCTGCGCCATGAACTGAATGCGATTTTAGGAGAAACAGACTGGGCGGCGATTTTGCAGCGCCTGGCCGGGCTGAAAGTGCTGGCGACCATCCACCCGGCGCTGGGCTTTGATGCGGCCGCCGCCGAGCGGCTGGAACTCGCCCGCCACACCCCGCCCGGCCCGGAATGGGGCCTGCCGGATGACTTTGAGTCGGTCAGCCAACCGCTGGCGCTGGCTTACACCGCCTGGTTCCTGACGCTTGAAGGGGTGCAGGCGGCCTCGCTGGCGGGGCGGCTGCGGCTGACCGCCCCGGTGACCAAAGCGATTCTGGCGGCCTGCAGCCTGCGGCCGGAACTGGCGGCGCTGGTAGGGGCCGCGCCCAGCCGCGCCACCGCCCGGCTGGATGAAGCGCCGCCGCTGGCTTTGGCGGCCCTGTACCTGACGAGTACCGACGGGAGAGTGCGCGAGTTGCTGGAAATCTATACCCGGCGCTGGCGGCACATCCACCCCCAGACCGATGGACACGACCTGCGCGCCCGCGGCGTGCCGGCCGGGCCGCGCTACCGCCAGCTGCTGACGGCTCTGCGGGAGGCCTGGCTGGATGGCACGGTGAAGAACGCCGATGAAGAACACGACCTGCTGGAGAAATTACTGCATGACGGCTGAAATGGCGCCCTGGCAGACCGTGCCCCCGCCGGACTGGCTGGCGCAGGTAGGCATCCGGTTGGCGCGGGCCGCCGATTTGGAGGCGCTGGAATGGGAGGGTGAGTATGCCCACTTCCGGCGCATGTATGCCGAAATCTATGCCCGCACCCAGGCCGGGCAGGCGGCCATGTGGCTGGCGGAGCTGGCCGGGGTGGGCATCATCGGGCAGGTGTTCGTGCAGTTCGGGCGGCCACAGCCCGGGCCGCGCCAGATGTACCCGGCCTATGTGCATGGCTTCCGGGTGCGGCCGGCCTACCGCGGCCGGGGGGTGGGAACGCGCCTGATGGATGCGCTGGAAGACGACCTGCGGCGGCGCGGCGTCCGCCAGGTGACGCTGAATGTAGTGGCCGAGAACAGCGGCGGACGCCGGTTTTATGAAGCGCGCAAGTATTTTGTCACTGCGCCGGACCCCGGCCGCTGGACGTATGTGGACCAGCATGGCAACACCCAGGCGGTGGATGAGCCCGGCTGGCGGATGCGCAAGGTGTTGCAGTAAGACGAAATTCGTAACTGGTAAGTGGCGCGGATGCCTTGACCATGAGAGATGGGTAGCACGGCCCATGAGCTTGTTTCAACCCCACAACTCTGAATTTCAGCAAAATCCCTACCCGGCGTTTGAGGCGTTGCGGGTCGACGGCCCAGCGTTTTGGGATGAGGCCAGTAGCATGTGGTACTTCCTCAATCATGCCGATGTGGACGGCCTGCTGCGCGAAAGGCGCCTGGGGCGGGAACCGCTGGGCGGACTGCCGGCAGCCGCTGAAAGCGCGTTTGAGATGTTGAATCAGCATTCCATGTTTGATATGGAGCCGCCCGACCACACCCGCCTGAAAACGCTGGTGCACAAGGTCTTCACCCCCCGGCGGGTGGAAAGCCTGCGGGCGCAGATTGCCGCCGAATGTGAACGGCTGCTGGATGCCGCCGCGGCTGCGGGTGGCATGGAGGCGCTGGCCGACTACGCCGCCCCGCTGCCGGTGGCCGTGATTGCCGAACTGCTGGGCGTACCGGCCGCCGACCGGCACAAACTCCGGCCGTGGTCGGCGGCGATTGTGGCGATGTACGAGTTGGCGCCCAGCGCGGCGGTGGCGGCCGCGGCCGAAACGGCATCGGCCGAGTTCAGCGAATATCTGCGGGCCTTGAGCCGGGCGCGCCAGAAAACGCCGGGTGATGACTTAATCAGCGCCCTGGCCCAGGTGCAGGAGGAAGGGGCGCGCTTGAGCGAGGACGAGTTGATTGCGACCTGCGTATTGTTGTTGAACGCGGGTCATGAGGCAACTACCAATGCCTTTGGTAACGGGCTGTGGGCCCTGCTGCGCCACCCGGAGCAGTTAGCGGACTTGCGCCGTGAACCGGGGCGCCTGCCGGAGGCCATCGAGGAAATGCTGCGTTGGGATACGCCCCTGCAGTTGTTCCGGCGCTGGGTGCGAACCGAGGTCGAGATTCAGGGCATCCGGCTGGCAGTCGGGCAGCAGGTGGGGTTGCTGTTTGGGGCGGCCAACCGTGACCCGGCGGTCTTTGCCCAGCCGGAGGCGTTTGACATCCGCCGCGGGCCGACGCCGCACCTGGCCTTTGGGGCCGGGATTCACTATTGCCTGGGCGCGCCGCTGGCGCGGCTGGAGTTGCAGCTTTCGTTTGCGGCCCTGTTGCGCCGCTTCCCGACCATGCGGCTGGCGGGGGCCGAGCCGGCCTATGCGCCGCGCTTCGTGATCCGCGGACTGGAGGAGTTGCGGGTGGAGTTTTGAGGCTGTAACTGGGGGCGAGATGGGCGGCGCGCCCCTTGTCAAGTGGATTTCTCCGCGCTATAATGTTAGTGTAGGTTCAATAGTGACGGCGACGAGAAGTGGGCAACCCCCACTTTTCTTGTTGTAACGGCCACACCCCTTAAATTCATACAATTGCGAACCTACTATACGGAGTAACACGGAATGGCAAAACAGGAATTCGAACTCGCCTTTAACGAAGTGCTGGACACCAAACAGCTTCCCAAGGAAATTGTGCTGGAAGCGATTGAGTCGGCCATGGTCTCGGCCTACCGCAAAACGGTGAATGCTTCTACCGCCCAACTGGTGGAAGCCCACCTGGATTCGGAAACCGGCGAGGTCAGCATCCACGCCGAAAAAGAAGTCGTCGAAGAAGTGCAGGATGACCGTACCGAAGTGACGCTGGAAGTGGCGCGCCAATACCACCCGGATGCTGAACTGGGGCAGGTGCTGGTGGTGCCCTCCACCCCGGCTGGCTTTGGCCGGGTAGCGGCCCAGACCGCCCGCCAGGTCATCCAGCAGCGCATCCGCGAGGCCGAACGCGAAGCCCAGTACAACTTCTTCCAGAATATGGAAGGCGAAGTGGTGAGTGGGATTGTGCAGGCCACCAACCCCAGCTTTATAACGCTGGGGCTGGACCGCAACGCCGAGGCCAGCATGCCGCGCAACCAGCAAATTCGCGGCGAGCGTTTCCGCGTGCACGACCGCGTGCGGGCCCTGCTGCTGGAAGTGAAGATGGAGCCGCGCGGCCCCAAAATCATCATGTCGCGGGCGCACCGCAATTTCCTGCGCCGCCTGCTGGAAGAAGAAGTGCCGGAAATCTACCACGGCCTGGTGGAGATTCGCTCGATTGCGCGCGAACCCGGCTACCGCAGCAAGGTGGCCGTGGCCGCCCTGCAGCCGGGGATTGACCCGGTGGGGGCGTGCGTGGGCATGCGCGGCGTGCGCATCCAGACGATTGTGCGCGAACTGCACGACGAAAAGATTGACGTGATTGAATGGAACCCGGACCAGGCCGCCTATATCGCCAAGGCCCTTAGCCCGGCGCGCGTCACCGGCGTATTCCTGGATGAAACCGATGGCGGCCGTACCGCCACGGTGGTGGTGCCGGAAGACCAGCTCAGCCTGGCGATTGGCAAGGATGGGCAGAACGCCCGCCTGGCCGCCAAACTCACTGGCTGGCGCATTGACATCAAGAGCCTGACCGAAGCGGCGGCCGAAGGCCTGAAGAAACTGGCGACCGAAGAAGAATTCGCCGGCCAGCGCGAAGCGCTGGCGGAAAATGTGGCCCAGATTCAGGGTATTCTGGCGAAGAAAGAAGAAGGCCGCCCGATTGCGCCGGAAGAATACGCCACCCTCGGCCGCTTTGTGGGCCAGATTGAAACCGGGGCCGCCGACCGCCGTCAGGCGGAAGTGGAAGAACAGCGCGCCCGGCTGGCCGAACTGCGCAGCCGCATCCCGGCGATGGCGTTTGAAATCCCGCTCGATGAACTGGGCCTGCCGCCGCGTTTGAACATCCTGATTACCGGCGAGGGCTACTCCACCATCGGCGACCTGATGATGCAACTGGAGACCGACCCGGATGCGCTCTTGAGCCTGAATGGCGTTGGCCCGAAGGCGATGGACGACATCCGCGAACGGCTGGAAGCCTTTGTGTTCCCCGAACCGGAACCAGAGCCGGAACCTGAGCCGGAAGTGGTAGCGGCAGACGAAGTGGCCGAAGCAGTTGAAGCAGTAGCCGACGCGGTGGTGGAAGAAGCCGCCACCGAAGATGCGCCGGAGGCCGAGGTCACGCCGATTTCAATTGAAGAGGCGTTTGCAGCGGCACTGGCCGGCGTGGCGGAAGAGGGCGACCTCGAAACTGCCCCCACCGCCAGTGTGGATGATGCCAAGGCCAAGAAGGAAAAAAAGAAGAAGTACCGCGAAATCGAGTACGACCCGGACAAGGACGTTACGATCGCGCGCAAGAAACGCAAGAAGCGCGGCCCGGATGATTGGGCCACTACGGAATGGGATGAAGAAGTTTAAACCAGAGGGCCTGGCCGCCAGTGGCCGCTAAACCCACCGCCCGCCCGCGGCACGTGCCGCAGCGCACCTGTGTGGGTTGCCGTACCGTGCAGGCCAAGCGCACCCTCATTCGGGTGGTGCGCACGCCCGAAGGCGTACAGGTGGACCCGCACGGCAAGCTGGCCGGGCGCGGCGCCTACCTGCATGACCAGCGCGCCTGCTGGGAACGAGCCCTGAAAGGGGCGCTGGCACAGGCCCTCAAAACTGAACTGACCGAAGATGACCGCACACGCTTGACCCACACCCTGGAAACACTCCCCGCCGAGGACGCATGAGCCACTCACGCTGACCGGCACAGGTTTTCTGGGGTAATTGCAGCCCCCCTTTCGTAGCGGAGCAGCCGGTGGGCCCGGCGTGTGACCAGACCGGTGCGAAACGAAGGAGTTTTTCATGAGTTCCAATACTGAAATCAAATCCATTGAACTGCCGGGCAGCCTGACGGTGCGTGAACTGGCTGAGAAGCTGGGCGTAACGCCCATTGACATCATCAAAGTGCTGATGAGCAATGGCGTGATGGCCAACATCAACCAGCAGATTGACTTTGGCACCGCCGAAGTGGTGGCCTCCGAGCTGGGCTTTGAAGCCACAATGCTGATTATTGACCAGGTCGAGCAGGATGACCAGGGCGAAGTCGCTCTGTGGAAGCGCCTGATTGCCAGCGAAGACGAAGGCGACCTGCAGGCCCGCCCGCCGGTGGTCACCATCCTGGGGCATGTAGACCACGGCAAAACCACCCTGCTGGATGCCATCCGCCGCACGAATGTGGTCGAAGGCGAAGCCGGCGGCATCACCCAGCATATTGGCGCTTACCAGGTCATGCACAATGACCGTCTGATAACCTTTCTGGATACCCCCGGCCACGCCGCCTTTACCGCCATGCGTTCGCGTGGGGCGCAGGGGGCGGACATCGTCATTCTGGTGGTGGCGGCCGATGACAGCGTGATGCCGCAAACTCGCGAAGCCTACAACCACGCCCGCGCTGCCCAGGTGCCGATAGTGGTGGCGATGAATAAAATCGACCGCCCGAATGCCAACCCGGACAAGGTCAAGAATGACCTGGCCGAGATGGGCCTGGTGCCGGATGACTGGGACGGCGACACGATTGTGGTGCCGGTTTCAGCCAAGGAAAAGAAAGGCATTGACGACCTGCTGGAGGCCATCCAACTGGTGGCCGACAACACCCAGATTCAGGCTAACCCGGCCGGGCAGGTCTTCGGCAGCGTGATTGAAGCCGAGCGCGACAAATCGCGCGGCGTGACCGTCACCGTGCTGGTACAGAACGGTACATTGAAGATGGGCGATGTACTGGTCGCCGGGCTGGCCTATGGCCGCATCCGGGCGATGTTTGACCATCGCGGCGAGCCGGTGGAAGAAGCCGGCCCCTCTACACCGGTTTCGGTGCTGGGCCTGAATGATGTGCCGGTGGCGGGCGACCTCTTCCGCGTGGTCGAGAACGACCGCGAAGCACGCGGGATTGTGGCCGAGCGCGAAGAAAAAGTAAAAGAAACCACCGAAGCCGCCCGCCGCACCCGCAAGCTGGAGAATGTCTTCACCCGCTTCCAGTCCGGCGAGATGCGCGAACTCAAACTGATTGTGAAAGCCGATGTGCAGGGCTCGCTGGAACCGATTGTGTCCTCGCTGACCACCATCAAGGCCGAAGATGAACACGGCGAAATCCGCGTGAATGTCTTGCACTCGGCGACCGGCAATGTGATTGGCGATGATGTCAGTCTGGCGAGTGCCTCGGAGGCCATCATCCTCGGCTTCAATGTGGCGGTGGATAACGCCGCCGCCAAGCAGGCGGATGCGGAAGGCGTGGATGTGCGCACCTACACCATCATCTACCGCCTGACCGAAGATGTAGAAAAAGCCATCAAGGGCATGCTGGAGCCGGAAGAAAAAGAACGCCTGCTGGGCAAGGCCGAAGTGCGCGCCCTGTTTGAAGTCAAGAAAATCGGTGTGATTGCCGGCTGCCGCGTGATTGAAGGTGAAATCAAACGCAATGCCCGCATGCGGGTGGTGCGGGGTGGCGAGAAGGTCATCTTTGAAGGGCCGATTTCCTCGCTCAAGCACGAGCGCGACGATGTGCGCGAAGTACGCAATGGCTTTGAATGCGGCATTGGCATTCAGGATTTCAACGACTTCAAGGTCGGCGATGTGCTGGAATGCTTCGTGCTGGAAAAAGCCCCGGCGGCCTAGGCAGGATTGAACGATGGTTTCACAGAGCAGAGCCTTACGGGTTGGCCAGCGCATCCAGCAGGAGCTTTCCGAGTTGCTGTTGTTTGGCGTGACCGACCCGCGTTTACAGCAGGTTTTTATCACCCAGGTCCGGGTGGACCGCGAACTGGAATATGCGAATGTCTTTGTTTCAGCATTGGAAGGGCCGGATCGCGCGGATGAAATCCTGGCCGGTTTGAGCCATGCCAGCGGCTACCTGCGGCGCGAACTGGCGCGGCGGGTGGAGTTGCGCAGTTTCCCCAAACTGCGCTTTCACTGGGACCCGACCCCGGAGCAGGCGGCGCATATCGACAGCCTGCTCTCGAATCTACCCAAGGCGGCTCCCGCGCCCGCCCCGGATGAACCCGAACCTGACGATGATTGAAGCGGCGCGGGCCGCGCTGGCGGCCGCCAACCGAATTCTGGTGATGGCGCACATCCGGCCGGATGGCGATGCGGTCGGCTCGGCCCTCGGGCTGGGGCTGGGGCTGCTGGCCCAGGGCAAAGACGTGCAGATTGTGCTGGCGGACGGCGTACCGGCCCCGCTGCGTTATATGGCGGGTTACGAGAAGGTGCGCACCAAACCGGAAGGTGAGTTTGACCTGACGGTGGCGCTGGATACCGCCGACCAGCCGCGCCTCGGCAAAGCCCTGCCGGAAGGCCGGGCGGTGGACCTGAACATTGATCACCATGCAACCAACCCTGGCTTTGGCCGTATTAATTTAATAGAACCAGATGCCGCCGCCACCGCTGAAATCCTGGCGAAAGAGTGGAAAGCGCTGGGATTGCCACGGGTGGCCGAGGCCGATGCGGCGCTGCTGGCCGGGATTTTGAGCGATACGCAGGGCTTCCGTACCCCGAACACGACTCCCAACACGCTGCGGCTGGCGGCCGACCTGGCCGATTGCGGCGCGCCACTGGCCGAACTCTACTACCACGCGCAGGTCAAACGCACGTTTGAAGCAGTGCGCCTGTGGGGTTTTGGGGTGGCGCGGGTGGTGCGCGAAGACGCCCTGGTGTGGACGAGCGTGACCGCCGAAGACCGCAAGGCGGCTGGCTACGCCGGGCGGGATGATGCCGACCTGGTGAATTGGCTCTCTTCGATTGAAGGGGCGCGGGTAGTAGTGGTCTTCACCGAGCAGGATGCCGCCACGGTCAAAGTTTCGTGGCGCGCCAGCGATGCCACCGATGTGGCGGCGGTGGCCGGGCAGTTTGGCGGCGGCGGCCATCGGGCGGCGGCCGGGGCAGTGGTGAAGGGCAGCCTGGCCGAAGTGCAGGAGCAAACGCTGGCGGCCACCCGGCTGGCATTAAAATGAATTTCTGATAGGGAATTTACCTGCAAACGGTATAATAGGTTGCGGTAAAGTTCGTTATATATAGGTAAGCCAACGATATGAATTTCTCCCTGTGGCCTTTGGGGAACCAAATTTATGGGGAGCTGGACAGGAAGCAGCAATGAACCAAGAGAACATGAATAACCTTGTTTCGGGGGTGTTGGTGGTGGATAAGCCCGTCGGGCTGACCTCGCACGATGTTGTTCAAATTATCCGTAAAGGCACCAACATCCGTCGCGCTGGCCATACTGGTACGCTCGACCCGCGCGCCTCGGGTGTACTGGTGGTGCTGGTAGGGCCGGCGGTGCGTTTGAGCGAATATGTATCCGCCTCGGATAAGCGTTACCAGGCCACCATCCACCTCGGCAGCAGCACCGACACCTACGATGCCGAAGGCACGATTAAGGGCGATGAGATGCCGGTAGATGTGACCGAAGAAGATTTCATCACCCTGCTCAAGACCTTTGAAGGCGAGAAGGAACAGGTGCCGCCGCCGTATTCGGCGGTGCATGTGGATGGCAAACGCGCCTACGAGCTGGCGCGCCAGGGCGAAGAAGTGGAATTGGCGCCGCGTATGATTAACGTCTATAACCTCGACCTGCTGGAATGGGCGCCGCCCGAAGTAGTAATTGATGTGTACTGCTCCAGCGGTACGTATGTACGCTCGCTGGCGCACGATCTCGGCCAGCAACTGGGCTGCGGGGCGCACCTGATTGGCCTGCGCCGCACCAAGAGCGGCCAGTTCACCCTGCGGGATGCGATTTCCCTGCGCCGCCTGCGGGAAGCCTTTGATGACGGCAGCTGGTCGCAGTACCTGATCCCGGCCGCCGAAGCATTAGGCGACTGGAAAACCATCGTGCTGGAAGGCGACCTGCTGGATACCGTGCGGCACGGCCACCGCTTCCCGAATGAAGATGGCAGCACCGGCTGGGCGCGGGCGGTAAGCGAACAGGGCGACCTGGTGGCGTTGCTGGAAGCCGATGAAGCCAGCGGCGAATGGCAGCCGCGCAAAGTCTTCCTGACCAACTAAGAATAGAAGCGATTACAATCCACCTTGCGGGGCTGGCCCCCGCAAGGTTTTGGTTTAACGTATGCAACATACCCGCAACCTGCAAACACTGTATCTCACCAATGCCTGGCTCACCGTAGGCGTGTACGATGGCGTGCACCGCGGCCACCGCGCCCTGCTGGAGCCAATGGTTGCCGCGGCCCATGCCGCCGGCGCGCCGGCCGTGGCGCTGACCTTTGACCCGCACCCGGCGGTGGTCTTCAGCGGGCCGCAAACGGATTTTCTGCTGACCAGCCCGGAAGAGCGGGCGGCACGGCTGGCCGAGCTGGGGGTGGATGTGGTCATCACTTACCCGTTCAGCCAGGCGGCGGCGGCCATCCCGGCGCGTGAGTTTATGGAAACGTTGCGGGCGCATTTGGGCTTGAACCATCTGTGGATTGGCTATGACTTTGCCCTGGGACACAAACGCCAGGGCGATGCCGCTGCCCTGACCGATTACGGCCAGCAACTGGGCTACCGGGTGGCGCGCGTCCCGGCTTTGGAATTGGACGGCGCGCCGGTGTCTTCCAGCCGCATCCGGGCGGCGCTGCAGGCGGGCGAAATCCAGACCGCCAATGACCTGCTGGGGCGCGCCTACAGTTTGCAGGGCGTGGTGCTGCGGGGCGCGGGGCGCGGCCGCACGATTGGCATCCCGACCGCCAACCTGAATGTGGCCGCCGACCGGGTCGTGCCCGCCAATGGCGTGTACGCCGGGTGGGTACAGCTGGAGGGCGAGCGTATTCCGGCGGTGACCAATGTCGGCCTGCGCCCGACCTTTGAGAGCGATGCGGTGGCACGCACCATTGAAGCCCATCTGCTGGACTACGAGGGCGACCTGTATGGCCGCTCGCTGGAACTGACATTTGAAGCGCGCCTGCGTGGCGAGCAGAAGTTCCCCGGGGTCGAGGCGCTGGTGGCCCAAATCCGTGCGGATATCGAGGCCGGGCGGGAAATTCTGGCCTAGCGTAGCCGGGGGAGTTTTAAGGTGCCACGGTTGGAAATTCCGCTCGAGTGTGCTTTAATGAAAGTATCAATCAAAACACCAACAGCCGGATAGCCACCCATGCGCCAATACCTGGACTTGATGCAGCATGTGCTTGACCACGGGGCGGAGAAAACCGACCGCACCGGTACGGGCACGCGCTCGGTGTTTGGCTACCAGATGCGCTATGACCTGGCGCAGGGCTTTCCGCTGGTGACCACCAAGCAAATTCACACCAAGTCCATTATCCATGAGTTGTTATGGTTTCTGGCGGGGGATACCCATGTGGGCTATTTGCGGGAAAACGGCGTGCGCATCTGGAATGAATGGGCCGATGAAAACGGCGAACTTGGCCCGGTGTATGGAGCGCAATGGCGCAGTTGGCGCGGGGCAGATGGCCGCACGGTAGACCAGATTGCCGAAGTGACCGAGATGATTAAGACCAAACCCGATTCGCGACGGCTGATTGTGAGCGCCTGGAATGTGGCCGAACTGGAGCAGATGGCCCTGCCGCCCTGCCACACCCTGTTTCAGTTTTATGTGGCCGAGGGACGGCTTTCGTGCCAGTTGTACCAGCGCTCGGCGGATATTTTTCTGGGCGTGCCCTTCAACATCGCTTCGTACGCGCTGCTGACGCTGATGATGGCGCAGGTCTGTGACCTCCAGCCGGGCGATTTTGTGCACACGCTGGGCGATGCGCACCTGTACAGCAACCATTTGGAGCAGGCACGCCTGCAATTGAGCCGTGACCCGTACCCCCTGCCACTCATGCGCCTCAACCCGGCGGTCAAGGACATTTTCGATTTTCGTTATGAAGATTTCGCGCTGGAAGATTACCAGCGACACCCACACATCCCGGCGGAGGTAGCAGTATGATCGTTTCTGTGATTGTTGCAGCCGAAGAAGGCGGCGGGATTGGCTACCAGGGGCGCGTTCCGTGGAAACTGAAGGACGACCTGAAGCTGTTTAAAGAGACGACCATGGGGCACCACCTGATTGTGGGGCGCAAGACGTGGGAAAGCATTGGCCGGGCACTGCCGGGCCGCACGATGGTGGTGATTACCCGCCAGCCGGACTATGTGGCCGAGGGCGCCGAGGTGGCCCACTCGCTGAGCGATGCGCTGGTGCTGGCCCAGAGCCGGGGCGAGACCGAGGCTTTCGTTGGCGGGGGCGCTGAAATATATGCCGAGGCGCTGCCGCGCGCCGACCGGATGTACTATACCCGGGTGCTGGCGCGCGTGCGGTGCGATACGCTCTTCCCGTGGCAGGGCGAACTGACGATGCGCGAGATTGAACGGCGCGAATTCCCGGCCGATGACCGCAACGAATACGCGTTTATCTGGCGGGTGCTGGAGCGGCGCTAGGTTTTTTGGGAACTGCTTAACATTTTCTAACAGATATAATAAGTTGCATTTTCGAGTGCGGAACTTGAATGGAATTCTCGCGTAGGGGCGACCTGCAGGTCGCCCCTACCTGTGCTTGACACTATTTCCTAATCTGGGGTGGTCCTTCAATCGGGCTAGGGCCAGCCGCCTGCTCACCCCTACCGCACGCGGGTGTAAATGTAGGCGCGCTCGATGAGCACAACCGTTCCGTCAGCGGCGGCGGGGAGCGTTTCAAAACGGGCGGTCAGGGCCAGTAATTTGCCGTCTTCCAGCAATTCAAAGGTAATTGAAAGAGTCGGGTTATCCACCAGCGGGGCCTGGTCTTCCAGCGGGGTGGGGATGCCATCCTGGCTGGCGCGGTACACACACAGGTTGCCCCACGATTCAGTCATGCGGGCGGGCAGGGCGGCCAGGTCTTCGGCGCGCCAGCTAATCTGGCCGCTGGTTTCGCTGGTGTAGTTGATTTGGATGGGGATTTGATAGGCGCCGGTCAGAGCGCAGGCCCAGTCTTCGGCCTGGCCGTGCAGGCGGTAACTGGTGCCGGCTTCTTCGGCCAGGGTCAGGCTGCTTTCATCAATTTGCAGGCGGGTGCCGAGGATGACAAACGGCGGCTGGATGACCGGCTGGTCCGGCCCGATACTGCGGCGCACAATCATCTCACTGCGTTCCCAGTTGCCGTCCAGCGTGCGGCCGCCGAAGAACGCCGGCAGGGCGCAACCCGCCAGCATGGCCGAGAGAATGAGAATAGTGGCGAGACGAACGAGCGGATGAGTGCGCATGCTGTACCTCCGGCGGTGTTGGTCAATTATAGAGTTGAAATGCAGGCGTAAAACATGACAATTTCAGTTTGACTGTCCTATCGTCCAGTCGGGTCAGGAGGCCATTGGTGGTAAGATTCCTGCCGTGTCCCCGACGATGATACAACCCGATGAAATCCGTGTGCTGTACGACGGGTTTGACGCGCCAATCGCCGGGCTGGACTGCGGCCAGAAGTGCGCCCCGTACAATGCCAGCGGCAAACCGTTTTGCTGTGACATCTGCCACGCCGTGCCCACCGCCTACACCGGCGAGTGGCAGTATTTGCAGGCCAATACCGACCTGTGGCATGAGTGGAAAGCTGAGCAATGCGTGGAGAGCGAAGCCGAACGGCTGGAAGAAGTCGCCCGCTTGGAAGCCGAAACGCCGGACAATATGGCCCTGATCGAGTGCCTTGGGCCGGACGCCTGCCAGCGCGACTACCGCGCCCTCACCTGCCGCCAGTTCCCGTTTTTTCCGTACCTCACGTCAGACTATCGCTTTATCGGGCTGGCGTACTACTGGGAATATGAGCAGGTGTGCTGGGTCATCAGCAACTTGCAGGTCGTAACCGACGCCTACCGCCAGCAATTTGTGGCGACCTTCGATGAGCTTTTTAACCGCATGCCGGAAGAGATGGATAGCTACGCCGCCCACTCCGAGCACATGCGGGCCGAGTACGCCCGCCGCCGCCAGAGCATCCCGCTGCTGCACCGCGACGGCGGGGTGTACCGGGTGGGGCCGAGCAATGAACGCCTGCGCCGCGCCGCCGCCGACCGCCTGCCGAAATTCGGGCCGTATAAAATCGCCGCCGCCCTGCCCTTCCCGGACGAACTCTAAGGAAATTGAGAATCAATGACAACCCAGACCCAAAGCTTTCGCGCCGAACTTTCTGAATTCACGCTGCCCGACCGGCGGCCCACCGACCGCCGCGGTCCGATACGCTGGCTGGTGAGCCATTTCTGGCCCTACTGGTGGATAGGCGTCATCATCCTCGTCGGGGCGTTTGGCAATGCCGCCCTGGCGGCGGTGGTACCGGTGCAGGTCGGCCGGGCCTTTGACGCGATTTTGCAGTCGCCGCCGGATACCAGCGTGCTGTGGCCGATTGTGTGGCTGATTGTCGGCTCGCAACTGGTGCGCGGCGTGTTGCAGTTTGGGCGCAACTTTGGCGCTGAAGCATTGGGCCAACTCTACGAGCGCAATATCCGCGACGAACTCTACGTCTCGCTGCTGGGCAAAAGCATGACCTTCCACAGTTTGCAACCGGTGGGCGATACGATGGCGCGCGCCACCAACGACGTGCGCGAAATTAACTTCATGTTCAACCCCGGCCTGAACCTGGTGATTGGCTCGGCGAATTTCCTGGCCCTGCCCATCTTCGTGGGCCCCACCATCCACCCGGACCTGATTTGGACGCCGCTGATTTTCACGGTGGCCTATTTCATCGCCATGGGGCTGTACCTCAAGGAACTCGGCCCGATTACCGACACGGTGCGCAAGTCCTTTGGCACGCTCAACACCCGCCTGGCGGAAGCGCTGGATGGCATTGAAACCGTGAAGGGCCTCTCGCAGGAGCGCGAGGAAACCCGTCGCTTTGACGGCCATGCCCGCGACTTCCGGGATGCCTCGGTGGTGCAGGGCGATGTGGAAGCGCGCTTCCTGCCGCTGTTGCTGCTGGGGCTGGCGCAGGGCGCGGCCCTGCTGCATGCGCTGGCGCTGGTGCAGGCCGGCGAAATCACGCCCGGCGATGTGGTGGCCTACTTCGGGCTGGTGAGCCTGTTCGGCTTCCCGACCTTTGTGTCGCTGTTTGCTTATTCGCAGGTCTCGCTGGGGATTGCCAGCGCCCGCCGGATTCTGGAACTGATTACGCTCGAAACCGACCTCGACCAGAATATGGGCGGCCACGCCCGCAAGATGAAGGGCGGGCTGGAGTTCCGCGGCGTGACCTTCCAGTATGCGGATAATGACCCGGCCCTGCAGGAAATCAGTTTCAAGATTGAGCCCGGCCAGACGGTGGCGATTGTGGGCCAGACCGGGGCGGGCAAGACCAGCCTCGCCAAACTGGTCAACCGTACTTATGATGTTTCCAGCGGGCAGGTGCTGGTGGATGGCGTGGATGTGCGCCAGTGGGGGCTGGCGGCCCTGCGCCAGCAGGTGAGCATCATCGAGCAGGACATTTTTCTGTTCAGCCGCACGATTGCCGATAACATCGCCTTTGGCAAGCCCGGGGCGACGCGTGAAGAAGTGATTACGGCGGCGCAGGCGGCCCAGGCGCATGAATTCATTCAGGATTTTCAGGACGGCTACGATACGGTCATCGGCGAGCGCGGCGTGACGCTTTCGGGCGGGCAGCGGCAGCGGCTGGCGCTGGCACGCGCCTTCCTGACCAACCCGCGCATTCTGGTGCTGGATGACTCGACCAGCGCCATTGACAGCGCCACCGAGGACCTCATCCAGCGCGCGATTTACTCGGCGGCCAAGGGGCGTACGACCCTCATCATCACCCACCGCCTGTCACAAATCCGCTGGGCGGACCTGATTCTGGTGATGCGCCAGGGGCGGCTGGTGGCGGTCGGCACGCATGACGACCTGCTGAAGACTTCGGACGTGTACCGCCGGATTTTTACGGAATAGAAAAGCGGTAATTAGAAATTAGAAATTAGAGATTAGATAGTTGCTGTTGATTAAGATGGCGTGACCTGTAAAAACACAAATAGACCAACCAGCAAAGTGAGCCGGTGAATTATGGGATTTTTCTCAAGCCTTGAAGTAGAAACCTACGACCGCCAGTACAGCGATAAAGACCTGCTGCGCCGGATGGCGAAGTATTTTGGCCGCCACCGCCGCCGCCTGACGGGCATTGTGGCCTTTTTGCTGCTGGTCACGCTGGCGAGCGCGGCGGTGCCGCTGCTGGTGAGCGCCGCCATGGACCAGGTGCAACGCAGCATGGCGGCCGACCTCATCTGGCTGCTGGGCGGCTCGGTGGTGATGGCTGGCATTCTGGTGTGGTTCGCCAACTGGATTCAACGCCGCATGATGGCGCGCGTGATTGGCGATGTGGTCATGGACATCCGCAGCGATGCCTTCCGGGCGGCGATGGGGCATGACCTCTCGTTTTATGATGAGCATTCCTCTGGGCGGATTGTGTCGCGCATCACTTCGGACACCCGCGAATTCGGGCAGGTGGTTGACCTGATTACCAACCTGTTCTCACAGTTGGCACAGGCGCTCATCCTGGGCGTGGTGCTGATGTTCATTGAAGCGCGGCTGATGCTCTACCTGCTGATTTACCTGCCGCTGGTGTTCCTGATTGCGCTCGGTTTCCGTAACCTGGCGCGCAAGGTCACCCGCAAGGGCTTCCGGGCGATGGGCAACGTGAATGCCGCCATCAAAGAGACTGTCAGCGGGATTCTGGTGGCCAAGAACTTCCGTCAGGAGCAGGCGATTTTTAATGAGTTTGACGGGGCCAACCGCACCTCGTTCGATGCCAATATCCAGCGCGGGCTGGTCATCAGCACCATTTTCCCGACCCTCAACGCGGTGGCCGGGATTGGCTCGGCGATGATTGTGTACGTGGGGGGGAATGCCTCGGCTGCCGGGGTAATCACCGTGGGGGCCTGGTACTTGTTCCTGCAAAGTCTGGATGCGTTCTGGTTCCCGATGCTCAACCTTTCGGCGTTCTGGGCGCAGTTGCAGAGCGGGCTGTCGGCCGCCGAGCGCGCCTTCGCCCTGATTGACGCTGACCCGAAGGTGGTGCAGGTGGCGCATAATAGCGTGCCGAAACTGAAGGGCGAAGTGCGCTTTGAAAAAGTCGGCTTCCAGTACAACGAGCAGGAAGTGGTGCTGAAGGAGTTTGACCTGCACATTAAGCCGGGTGAAACCGTGGCGCTGGTGGGGCATACCGGGGCGGGCAAGTCTTCGATTGCCAAGCTGACCTCACGCTTTTATGAGTTCCAGCACGGCCAGGTGCTGATTGACGGGCAGGACATCCGCAGTTTTGATTTGCTCGAGTACCGCAAGCAACTGGGGATTGTGTCGCAGATTCCGTTTTTGTTTTCCGAAACGGTGATGCAGAACATCCGCTATGCCAACCCGGACGTAACCGAGGACGAAGTGCTGGCCCTGGCGCGCCAGATTGGGGACGGCGAGTGGCTGGAGACTTTCCCGAATGGTCTGGCGACCGAAGTGGGCGAGCGCGGCGGCCGGTTGAGCATGGGCCAGCGCCAACTGGTGGTGCTGTTGCGAGTGCTGGTGCAGAAGCCGGCCATCTTTATTCTGGATGAGGCCACCGCCAGCATTGACCCGTTTACCGAGTGGCAAATCCAGCAGGCGTTGAACCTGATTTTGAAGAACACGACCAGCATTCTGATTGCGCACCGCTTGAGCACCGTGCGGGCGGCGGACCGGATTATCGTGCTGCGCCAGGGGCAGATTATCGAAGAGGGCAACCACGACGGGCTGTTGGCGCAGGGCGGGCATTACGCCGACCTGTACAATACCTATTTCCGGCACCAGAGTCTGGCGTATGTGGAGTCTGCGCGGCAGTTCGCGGAGTAGGTAGGGCGTGGCAGGGGGATTTTCACCACAGAGGCACAGAGACACAGAGACACAGAGGAAGGCAAGGGGGAGGGTCGAATGCCCGTGGAGGGGGTGTTATTCGCGGGTTGGCCGGGATTCCGGAGTTGGCTGCTCCAACTCTTATGCTCGGAATGACAAAACGGGTGAGATTGCTTCGGTCTGCGGCCTCGCAATGACAGGGCGGGGGTTAGTCTTCCGGCCAGCCGAGGGTATGCAGGTAGGCGCGGTCTTCGGCGGTGAGGGGCGCAGTGGCGAGCAGGTCGGGCCGCTGGCGCAGGGTGCGCTCCAGCGATTGCTGCCGCCGCCAGCGGTCAATTTCGGCGTGGTTGCCGGAAAGCAGGATGTCAGGAATCGGCCAGCCGCGAAACTCGGGCGGGCGGGTGTAGTGCGGGTATTCCAGCAGGCCGCTGGCGTGGCTGTCATCGGCCGCGCCGGTGGGGTCGCCGAGCGCGCCGGGCAGCAGGCGGGTGACGGCATCGATGACGGCCAGGGCGGGCAGTTCGCCGCCGGTGAGCACGAAATCGCCGAGGCTGACCTGGTCGGTGATGAGGTGTTGGCGCACGCGCTCGTCAATGCCTTCGTAGCGGCCGCACAGCAGGGCGAGGCGCGGCTGGGCGGCCAGCTCGGCGGCGATGCGCTGGGTGAAGGGCCGCCCCTGGGGCGTGAGCAGGATGACCGGGCAGGCGGGCGGCGCGCCGAGTATCGCTTCGACGGCGGCGAAAATCGGCTCGGGTTTCATCACCATGCCGCCGCCGCCGCCGTAGGGGGTGTCATCGGTGGTGTGGTGTTTGTCGGTGGTATGGTCGCGGATGTTGTGGACGTGGACTTCAAGCAGGTTTTGCTGGCGGGCGCGTTTGAGGATGCTCTCGTCGAGGTAGGGCGGGAAGATTTCGGGGAAGAGGGTGAAGACATCAAAACGCATGGGGGGATTCTACCAGCCTAACTCTACGCGACGAACTCGCCCGGCCTTCCGGTTGGCGAGATTTTGACAGGCCCCCTTGCTGGCTGCAACCCCCGTTTTTGGCGCTAATTCGCCTTACAGCGAGTGGTTCCCTACGCTCTAATCTTAATTGCACGGTCTCGGTCGGTCAGGCGTAGCCTGACCACACTGCCGTAAGAAGCTAGCCAGAGTCTTGTAGGGGGCGCCAAGGTGATAGTAATGGATTGATGTAAGCAGGTTGTAAAGGCTTTGTAAAATCGATTTTACATGCTGACGAAGCCAGATGCGGGCTTGACGGTAGAGTTTGTGCTAAATCCAATGTTTAATATTAGTCAGTCTAAGGATAGAGCCATCCATGAAATTGCATCTCCG
>JANJTX010000153.1 GCA_024710875.1 Anaerolineales bacterium
ACAAAGTCCACCAGAATCAGCCCCTCAGCTGCCAGCCGCGATTCCAGTTCCGACCGGATGTTGTTGGTGAGATTCAGGCGTTCCTGACTGTACACTTCTTCAATCCCAAAGGCTGAAACTGCATTGCGGATAATCCCGCGCGAGAGTGTACGCACCAAGCCATCTACATAGGTATCCTGCCAGTCAATGTGCAAGTCCACCACACTGTTGGGATCAATCGCAAAAATTACCGAGGCATCTACATACACCACCTGACCATCCGCCGTGCGCGCTTCCACCGAGTCATCGCCGCGGATGACGCCTTCGGTCGGCGCGATGGACATCGTGTAGGTCTGGCGCGAAACCGAGTACGTTACCACCCGGTCAAAGAACGGCACAATCCATGCCAACCCGGGCTGCAGGGCTTCCTGGCGCACGCCATCTGCCCCCGGCACCGCCGAAATCACCACGCCGCGCTCATTCGGTTCAATGAACACCAATCCAGCGGAAACGACATTAAGCAACAATGCCGCCACCAGTATTACCACCACAATACCGCCACCGCCGCGCAGCGGGTTATTACGCGCCGCCCGCGCCACAATCAGGGCGATTACGCCAATCACCGCCAGCCATGAAAACGCGGCCAATGCCTGTAACAATCCAACCAATGCCATCGTCCTACCTCCTGATAAAAGATTAATCTTAGTTGACTGTCCCATTATAGCGTTTCACTGGCCGGAATACATCCTACTTTCCATGTCACCCTGCCTGCCATGTATAATCCCCGCCAGATGAATCACTACACCGCCCACATCATTGAAATCCGCATGGATGAGGATGGCTTACCGCGCGCTATGTTGAGCTGCCCGCCCGAAGCCATCCCAACTCCCGGCCGCTATGTCCTTGCCCATGCTCCTGCCGATGCAGATTTGGCTTTGGCCACTCCGCTATTCGCTGCTGGCTATGCGCAGCATGGCCGCGGTTTTACCGCTGCTCCGCCCTTCCCCGCCACCTGGCAACCCGGCAGCGTCATTCAACTCACCGCCCCGCGCGGCCATGGTTTTGAAATCCCGGCCGATACACGCCGTCTGGGGCTGGTGGGCCTCGGCCTGCACGTTGCCACTCTGCTACCCCTGGCGCTGGCCGCTTTTGAGCATGGTGGCGAAGTCGCCCTCTTTACCGATGCGCCCCTGCCGCGTTTGCCCGCCAGCCTCGAAGCCAACCCGCTGGCGGCCCTTGCCGACGCCACCGCCTGGGCGGATGTGCTCGCCCTGGCCGGGCCGCTTTCCGCCCTCCTGGCCCTCCCAGACGAACTGCGCACCCGCCTGCCGGGCAATTCCCAGATATTAATAGAGACTGCCCTGCCTTGTGGCGGCCTCGCTGAATGCGGCATCTGTGCCCTGCCGGCCGGGCGCGGCAAGTGGCTGGCCGCCTGCACCGCCGGGCCGGTTGTTACTCTCAATCAGTTGGAAATCGCCTGAAATCTCGCGCCTTAGAATAAAGCCCGCAGCCCACCGAGCAGCAATCCCGCCAGAATCAACCAGGTCGGGTTTAGTTTGGTCCGCAACAGGATGGCCAGACTCACCACCCCCAACCCCAGCGTCCATACATCTACCAACGCCGCCTGACCCAGTTGCAGGGTCACAGCCGCCATCAACCCCAGCGAGGCAATGTTCACCCCATCCAGCAGCGCCCCAAAGAAAGCCGACTGCCGCAAGCGCGGAATGAGGGGATTAACCAGCACCACAAAGACAAACGAAGGCAAAAAGATGCCCACCGTCGCCGCCAGCGCCCCCGGCCAGCCCCCCGCCAGGTAACCAACAAAGGTTGCCGAGGTGAACACCGGCCCGGGCGTCACCTGCCCAATCGCAATCGCATCAATCAGCTGGGTATCTGTTAACCAGCCCAGGCGGGTCACAAAGTCGGCCCGCAGAAAAGCCAGCAGCACATACCCGCTGCCATACAAGACCGAGCCGATTTTCAAAAATATGAGAAACAACGGCAGCGTCCGCTCGACCAACGCCGCCCCCAGTCCAGCAAATGTCGGGAGTGCCAGCCAGCCCGCGGCACCCATATTCGCCGGGGCTTTCCAGACCCGCCGCACCATGACCGCCGCCGCCCCACCTAAAACTAACAGCAATATTTCATTCCAGCCCAACAGGTACAACCCCAGCACACTGCCCGCCAGCAACCAGGCCCACCCGCCCCGGATCGCTTTCTTGCCCAGAGCCAACAAAGCATTCAGTACAATCGCAATGACCACTGGCTTAACGCCCACCAGCAGCCACTCCAGAGTCGGCAGACCTTCCAGGCGCACATACACCACCGCCAGCGTCAGCACAATCGCCACCGCCGGCAGGATGAACCCGGCTCCCGCCAACAGCAACCCCGGCAGGCCGGCCCGCTTGTAGCCAATGTGCAGAGCCATCTCGGTCGAATTGGGGCCCGGGATCAGATTGGTCGCCCCCAACAGGTCAAGAAACTCTTCGTCCGTCAGCCATTTGCGGCGCACCACCGCTTCGTTATGCAGCATGGCAATGTGTGCCGCTGGCCCGCCAAAGGCGGTAAAGCCCAGCCGCACGAAAACCCCCAGCAACTCCCGCACTAAACGGCTTTCCTGGTTTTCCGGCTTCATTCGACTACCGGCCTAGGCCGCGCTCTGGGCCACTTCCTCGCCATAGGCCAGCAGCGCCTTCACCATCTCCGGGCTGCGGCCTTCGGCGTACACCCGCAGCACCGGCTCCGTGCCAGAGGGTCGGATGAGCAGCCACGAGTCATCGGCCAGAATGTACTTACAGCCATCCACCGTCTGCACATCCACCACCGCTTCGCCGCCAATCGAAGCCGGCGCTTCCTGTGCCAGCCGGGTGGTCATCTGATCTTTTTCCACCGGGCGCTTGAGCCGCAGGTCGGTGCGGGCATAATCTGCGGGGCCGACCTCAGCCAGCAGTTCCTTCACGAGTTCACACAACGAGCCGCCCTGGCTGGCAACAATCTCCACCAGCAACAGCGCCATCAGAATGCCATCGCCTTCCGGGATATGCCCCTTGAACGAAATCCCGCCCGATTCTTCGCCGCCAATCAGCACATCTTCGGTCAACATCAGGTCAGCGATATGATTGAACCCCACCGGCGTTTCATGCACCGGCAGACCGTACTTGTTTGCCAGTCGGTCAATCATGCGGGTGGTGGACACCGTGCGCACCGCCGCCCCGCGCAGCCCGCGCGTTTCCACCAGATACTTGAATGAAAGCGCCATGATTTTGTGCGGGTCCACAAAATTGCCGCGCTCATCCATCGCCCCAATCCGGTCCGCATCTCCGTCCGTCACCAGCCCCAGCGCGCCCCGCCCCTGGGCAATCGCCCCCACCAGCGGCCCCAGATATTTCAAAATCGGTTCCGGATGCACCCCGCCAAAGCCCGGGTTCATCTCGCCCCGGATTTCATGCACTTCACAGCCCGTCCCCTGCAAAATACCCTTGATGACGCCGCGCCCCGAACCATACATGGAATCCACCACAATATGCAGCGGGTTGGCCGCAATCGCATCAAAATTGATCAACGTCCGCAGGTGATCATAATAGGCCGGAATCGGATTAAAAGACTTAATCAACCCGCGCGCCTGGGCGGTTTCCAAATCCATCTGGTTGGGGCCGCGGCTGCGAATTTCGTTGTCGTTCAAATACACTTCCACCCGCCGGCATTGTTCACGCGGCGCCGAAGCCCCATTGGCAGACTTTAACTTAACGCCACTGTAGCGCGGCGCATTGTGCGAGGCGGTAATCATCACCCCAGCCTCGGCTTTCAGGTTTTTCACGGAAAAGGAAATCGCCGGCGTGGGGCAATCGGACTGGGCCAGATGCGCCTCAAAGCCATTGGCAGCCATCACCCGCGCCACCTCTTGCGCGTACCGGTCTGAAAGAAATCGGGTATCAAAACCCACCACTACCCGCGGCCGTTCATTCTCGGGCAACGCGCCGGTATTGCTCCGGTCGGCGATGAGTGCATCCGCAATTGCCTGGGTCACCAGGCGCAAATTCGAAAATGTGAACGTATCTGAAATGACAGCCCGCCAGCCGTCTGTGCCAAAATGAATGGGCATCCCTGTGCTCCTTAAATTCGATTCGGCGGATTGTAACACGCCCCCGACCCCAGATTGCCTGCCCCTCTCCCGAACCGCTCAATCCGTCCCGTGCTAAAATCGCGCTATGTCCATTAGCAGCATTGACTCGCTGGAATTGCTGCGTTTTTTGCGCCAGCGCACCCTGTTCCAGACCTTCAAGGACGAAGACCTGGAAATCGTCGCTCGCCGACTGCACGAAGTCACTTACCAGCAAGATACCAACATCTTTGAAGAGGGCCAGCCCGGCGATGCTCTTTACATCGTGTGGAGCGGCCAGATTCGCATCTGGCGCCGCGACGGGACCCGCGAACTGGAACTCGCAATCCTGGAACGCGGTGACAAATTCGGCGAAGAAGCGCCCCTCTTTGAACGCCCGCGCTCCGCCACCGCCACCGCCCTGCGCCCGGATACAACTCTCCTCCGCCTGCCCCGCGAAGACCTCGACTGGCTCATCCGCACCTACCCGGAAACCAAGGAAGACCTGGCCGCCATCGCCCAGGCTCACATGATGGCCCGCAAGGCCCGGTTCAACTGGCTACAATCCGGCGAGGTCATCTACCTGATCTCGCGCCGGCACTGGATGGAACTTCTTACGGATATGTGGAAACCGGCCCTGGTGCTGCTGTTTTCCGCTTTTACCTTACTCGGTCTGCGCGTTCCCGGCATCAGCCTCGTTTCAGCCCTGCTGGGTGGCGTCTCCGGTGGCCTTGGCCTGCTCTGGCTCCTCTGGGAAGCCATAGACTGGCAAAACGACTTCTTCATCATCACCAACCAGCGCGTCGTCTGGCTCGAGCGCGTCCTCCTGCAAAGCGATAGCCGCCGCGAGGCCCCCTTGGCCGCCGTACAATCGGTGAACTTTGAGCGCCCCTTCTGGGGCCGCGTGTTTGACTACGGACAGGTGACCGTCCGCACCTTTACTGGCACGGGTAGTCTTGTGCTCCAAAATGTTCGCCAACCGGCTATTTTTCAGGGCCATATCGAGGAACTCTTGTTGCGAGTCCGCTCCAAGACCGAAGAATCACGCGCCGAAGCCATGCGCTACTCCATCCGCCGCAGCCTCGGCCTGGCCCAACCGGACGAAACCTACACCCCAGCAATCAAGCCAATTGAAATTGACCCCAACGTACACCGTCCCTTCCGGTTGGTGCGTACCCGGGAAGTCGAAGGCACCACCATCACTTATCACAAGCACCCTTGGGTGCTCCTGATGAAAATCTGGCTGCCCGGCTTTCTATTCCTCGGCGTTCTGGGCGGGGTTATCTTCTTCGCCTGGCGCGACTTCATCACCCCCACCCCGGTTTACCCCGGGGTGGGCAGCGCCCTGTTGCTCGGCATTCCCCTGAGCCTGCTTCCGCTCGGCTGGGCAATTTACAACTACCTGGACTGGCGAAACGACCTCTACCGCATCACCAAAGACTCCATCATCGACAGCGAAAAGAGACCTCTCGGCGAAGAAGTCACTAAAACCGCCCCCATCCGCAATATCCAGAGCATCACCCACTCCCGCCAGGGCTTATTGCGCCTGATACTGAATTTTGGCGATGTTTCAGTCGTCGTGGCCGATACCACCCTGACCTTCCGCGAAGTCCACGACCCGGCCACCGTTCAGCAGGATATTTTCTATCGTCAGGAACAACTCAAGTTCGAGTCCCAGGAAAAAGACAACGAACAGGAACGCGAGCGAATTTCTGAATGGTTCCGCATCTACCACGATGTCCTGCGAGACGAGCAAACCCCTCAAGGCGATTCAAACGAGGGCGAGTAAACCCTGCTTGCCATTATAATTGCCCAGTTATGGCACCCCGAACCATCATCACCCTCCCCAATGAAACCCTCACCCGCAAGGCCCGCCCGGTCACAGACTTTGGCGAAAGCTTTCAGACTCTGGTAGACGACATGATTGAAACCATGCGGCTTGCCCCCGGAGTCGGGCTGGCCGCACCGCAGGTAGATGTCCCCTTACGCGTCGCGGTGGTCGAATTCGGTCAGGAAGAAGATGAAGACGCGCCCAAAAAACTGTACACCATCGTCAATCCGGAAATCGTGCGCCCCTCCGAAGAAATGATTTTGGGCATGGAAGGTTGCCTCTCGATTCCCGGCTTCGTCGCCGAAGTAGACCGCCACGCCGAAGTCACCGTAAAAGCCCTCAACCGCCGCGGCCAGCCGGTCAAAATCAAGGCCGAAGGCTGGCTGGCGCGCATTTTCCAGCACGAAATTGACCATCTCAATGGCATCCTGATGACCGACCGCGCCGAACGCGTCTTCAGCCTCGAAGAACTCGAAGCCGAGGATGAAGACGAAGACGCGCTGGAAGTCTGACGTACCCATGCGCCTCACGCGTCTCTCCCTGCACAACTTCCGCAGTTTTACCCGCCTGGATGTGGAAGTCCCGCCCGGCAACACCCTCATCGTTGGCCCCAACGCCCAGGGGAAAACCAGCATCCTCGAAGCCATTTACCTGCTGGCGACCTTTACTTCCTTCCACGCCGGGCAGGACCGCGAGCTGATAAATTTCGTCGAAAGCCGGCAGGCCACCGCTGTCGCCCGCATCCAGGCTGAGTTTGAGCGCGGCGGCAAACCCCACTCCCTTGAGGTCCGCATCATCAAAGAGCGCGACCGGCAGGGGCGCGAACGAGTGCGCAAACAGGCCCTGGTGGATAAAGCACAGAAGAAAATCAGCGAGGCGCTCGGCCACTTCAATGCCGTCCTCTTCCTGCCCCAGATGCTGGGCGTCATCGAAGGCTCGCCCGGCGACCGCCGCCGCTACATTGACCTGGCCCTCTCCCAGGCCATGCCGGCCTACGCCATCCAACTCAATGATTACAACAAGGTCGTCTCCCAGCGCAACGCGCTGCTCAAGCAATTACAGGAAAATGGTGGCGATAAATCGCAACTGGACTTCTGGGATACGCGCCTTGCCCAGCACGGCGCTCACATCATCCACACCCGTATCCTGGCCATCCAGGAACTGGAAAGCGCCGCCGCCCGCATTCACCACGAACTCACCCGCAGCAATGAAGTCCTGCGCATGGACTACCGCCCGGCCTATGATCCCCTGCCCACCCCTAACGGCCAGCGCACCCTGCTGGATGCCCCGGTGGACCGCCGCAGTTTCACGCGCGAAAAAATCGAAAGCGGCTTTCTGGCCGCCCTGGCCGCCAGCCGCCAGGCCGAAATCTGGCGCGGCAGCACCGCCCTCGGTCCGCACCGCGACGACCTGCGCTTCCTTAGCAATGGCATTGACCTGGGCACTTACGGCTCGCGCGGCCAGGTGCGTACCACCATGCTCACCCTGAAAATGGCCGAAGTGGATTGGCTGCACCAGCGCACCGGCCATATGCCGGTGTTGTTACTGGATGAAGTACTGGCCGAGCTGGATACCGAACGGCGCGCCGACCTGCTTGACCGGCTGGGCCAGTGGGAACAGGCCCTCATGACCACCACCGACCTCAACCTGTTCAAACCCGAATTTGTAGCGGAGGCCCACCGCTGGAATATCCGCGAAGGCCGGCTGGAAAGCTAACTTTCCGGCAGGTCTTCGGCAATCCGGCGCAAAGCCGGCAGGTCTTTCAAAACGATCTTCTCCCCTTTGCTCGCCAGATAATCATCGGATTGCCATTTACTCAAGGTCCGACTGACGGTGAACAGCGTAGTACCCGTCATTTCGGCGATATCCTGCCGCGTCAAACGCAGCTCAATCGCCAGCCCCCCGGCCACCGCCCGGCCGGTCTGCTCGGCCAGCCGTAGCAGCGCCCGCGCCACCCGCCGTTCCACCTTCTCAGTCGAGAGTTCGCGTATGCGGTCCTGAAACTGCATCACATAGCCGGAAAGAATACGAATGGCATTTAACGCCATCTGCGGATGCCGCAGCATCAACTGCTTCATGCCCTCGGCCGTCCAGCGCATCAGGCGGGTGGGTTCAACCGTCTGTGCTGTAACCGGAAAGGGGATCTCACGCAAGACCGCCACCACCCCAAAGGCTTCGCCCGGCCCCGGATGGTTAAGAATAACCTGCTGCCCTTCGGCCGTCAGTTGCGTCAGACGCACCCGGCCCTCCAGCACCACATAGAACATCTCGGCCGGGTCATCCTGCCAGAACAAGGTGGTATCACTCTCCAACACGACCTCATCGGCCGCGTCAGCTACTTCCTGCAGCGCCGCTGGGGCTAACCCTGCAAACAGGTCCACCAGTTCCAGATGCGTCAGAATTTGTGCAATGTCAATCGCCATCAGTACTCCTAGGCCAATTCTACTCGCTACAACCCGTCCGATGGCCTTCAAGTACAATACAGCATCTGACCTACAAACAAGGACACGAAGCAATGGAACAAATTGGTTTTATCGGTCTGGGGATTATGGGGCGCGGCATGGTTGCCAACGTACAGAAAACCCTGCCGGCCGTCACCGTCTGGAACCGCACCGCCAGCCGCACCCAGGAATTTGTGGCGCAGGGCGCACAGGCCGCGGCTTCACCCGCCGAACTGGCCGCCCAATCGGATGTCATCCTGATTTGCGTGAGCGACACCCCGGATGTAGAAGCCGTCATCCTCGGCCCCAAGGGCGTACTGTCTGGCATTCAACCCGGCACGCTGGTGGTAGACCACAGCACCATCAGCCCACGCGCCACTCGCGAACTGGCCGCCCGGCTGGCTGAAAAAGGCGCCACCTTTCTGGATGCCCCCGTCAGTGGCGGCAGCGAAGGCGCTGCAAAGGGCACTTTGAGCATCATGGTTGGCGGCGAAGCAACAGATGTAGAACGCGCCCGCCCGGTCTTTGAAGCCTACGGCAAAACCATCACTCATGTCGGCCCGGTTGGCAGCGGCCAGATGGTCAAGCTCGTCAATCAGATTCTGGTCGTCATCAATGAACTGGCGGTGTGTGAAGGCCTGCTCTTTGCCCAGGCCGGCGGCCTGAACCTCGAAAAGACCCTCGCCGCCGTAACCGGAGGCGCGGCCGGCTCCTGGATGCTGGCCAACCGCGGCCCGCAGATGATTGCCCGCGACTGGCGGCCCGGCTTCACCATTGACCTGCAACAAAAAGATTTACGCCTTGTGCTTGAAGCCGCCGACGAGTTCGGCCTGCCCCTCATCGCTACCAGCATGGTCTTTCACATGTACCGCGCCCTGCAAAGCCAGGGCCTCGGCAGTGAAGGCAACCACGCCCTCGTCAAAGCCCTCGAACATATGGCTGGCCTGCAACTTGGCACAGACCGCCCGGATGGCTCCTAACCTCCCGGAGGTTCGTCTTATCCCTTTCTCTGGTTCAAACCAACCTCCGGGAGGTTGGGCGTAACGTATCCTCTAATTCCGTAATTGCAACTGGTAATTCGGCGCTTCTTTCGTAATCTGTACATCGTGCGGGTGGCTCTCCACTAACCCCGCCCCGGAAATCCGCACCAGCTTGGTCCGCTGCCGTAAATCCTCCAAAGACTTTGCCCCGGCATAACCCATGCTGGAGCGCAGCCCACCCACCAGTTGATAGACATAATCGCTGAGCCGACCTTTATAAGGCACGCGCCCCTCAATCCCTTCCGGCACCAGTTTGCCACCGCCCTTGCCGCTGGCATAACGGTCGCGGCCATGTCCCTGCATCGCCCCCAGGCTGCCCATGCCGCGATATTCCTTGAACTGCCGCCCTTCATACAATACGGTTTCACCCGGGCTTTCCTCCAACCCTGCCAGCAGGCCACCAACCATCACCACCTCCGCCCCCGCCACCAGCGCCTTGGGGATATCGCCGCTGTACTTGATGCCGCCATCCGCAATCACCGGTACGCCCAGCGGCCGCGCCGCCTGCACGCACTCGTAGATGGCGCTCATCTGCGGCATACCCGCCCCCGCCACCACGCGGGTGGTACAGATTGAACCCGCCCCCACCCCCACCTTAACCACATCCGCCCCGGCTTCTATCAGTGCCAGCGTGGCGTCGCGCGTGACGATATTGCCAGCCACCAGCGTCAGCCCCGGCCAGGCGGCTTTGATTTCTTTTACCGTTCGCAGCACATCCGCCGAATGGCCGTGGGCGGTATCAATCACCACCACATCCAGCCCGGCCGCCGCCATCTGTTCCACCCGCGCCGCCACATCCGGCCCGACCCCTACCGCCGCGCCCGCCAGCAGCCGCCCCTGGCTGTCAGTAGCCGCATGCGGGTAATCGCGCGCCTTCTGAATGTCCTTGACCGTAATCAGGCCCTTGATGATTCCCTGCGCATCCACCAGCGGCAGTTTCTCAATCCGATGCTGCTGCAACAGGTTCTTGGCCGCCTCCAGCTCAATCCCTACCTGGGCTGTTACCAGCGCGTCGGCTTTGGTCATAAACTCTGTCACCGGCCGCCCATATTCGGCGGCTTCCACAAACCGCACATCCCGGTTGGTCAAGATGCCCACCAGCCGCCCGTTGGCCTCCGTAATCGGCACTCCGCTGATGTGATAGGTGGACATGATGTCCTCGGCCTGCTGCAAAGTGGCCTCCGGCCCCAGCGTGATGGGCGCCACAATCATCCCGGATTGCGAGCGTTTCACCTTCTCCACTTCGCCCGCCTGCGCTTCCGGCGGCATGTTGCGGTGGATGATGCCCAGCCCACCCTCGCGCGCCAGCGCAATCGCCAGCCGCGCCTCGGTTACGGTATCCATCGCCGCCGAGAGCAGCGGGATGTTCAGGTGCACCGCCTCGCTCAAGCGGGCGCGCGTATCCACCTCGCTTGGCAACACTTCGCTGAACCCCGGCACCACCAGCAAATCATCAAAGGTCAGTGCCACATCGCTTTTGAAAATCTCTTCATTCACAGGCTTTGTCTCCTTTAAAAGAAAGTGCGGTCAGGAAACGCTTGACCGCATTAAGCTTGCCATGTCACGGGCGCGGGCTGGGGCATCTCCCAGATGGGTGCCCGCTTGCATGAGTTCGAGCACTTTCGCCGCATCCAAATATTTTAGAATCTCACGGTCACCGGCCAGCAGGTCCGCCAGCGGGTTCGGTTGTTCAGCCTGTAACGCCTCCCAAGCCTGCATGGAATGCTTGCGAATACACGCATGCATCGCCTGCCGATCCGCGCCAGCCTTCACCAGTTGCAGCAACACCCGTTCCGTGGCCGCAAAGGGGCCATAGCGCGCGAGAGTGCGCTCAATCGCGCCCTCATGAACCACCAGGCCGGAAATCAAGCGCCGGGACACCAACAGCATTTCATCGGCAATCAGAAAGGCTTCCGGCAGCAAACTGCGGCGGTTGGCGCTATCATCCAGCGTGCGTTCCAACAGCGAATGGGCGGCGTTGTCCCAGGCCAGGCGCGGCATTCCGGCCAGCATCCGCCCCAGCGAATCAATTTTCTCGGCCTGAATCGGGTTGCGCTTAAATGGCATTGCCGAAGAGCCCACCTGCCGCGCCCCGAAGGGCTCGCTCCATTCCCCAATCGGTGGCGACTGCAACACCCGCAGGTCAAAAGCGAATTTGTACAGCGTGCCCCCCAGCCCCGCCAGCGCGCTCACGATCTGGTATTCCTGTTTACGCGGATAGGTCTGCGTGACCACCGGGAAAAATTCCAGCCCCAGTTTTTCACTCAATTTTTTCTCAAAGCGCGCCAGGTTCTCCACCCCCAGCAACTCCGCATAACCCGCCCCGGTGCCCACCGCCCCGCGAAAGCCCTTGCCCCGCAGCCCGCCCCGCGCAGCCTGTAAAGCCGTCCAGTCGGTCAGCAGGTCCTGCCCAGTTTGCGCCAGCCGGTAACCCAGCGTGGTCGGCTCAGCCGGCTGCAAGTGCGTAAACGCCATCACCGGCAGGTCGGCTGTGTCTTCGATTTTCTCGGCCAGCATTTGAATCCCTTCGGTCAACGCCGCGCAGATCAGGTCCAGCCCGGCCCGCAGCCGCAGCGCGTCGGCATTGTCCTCGATATCCATCGAGGTCGCGCCCAGGTGCAGAATTCCGCCGCCCACCGGGCATTGTTCGGCATAGGTTTGGATTTCCGCCATCAGGTCATGGTGGATTTCGGATTCAATTTCCAGCGCCCGCGCCATATCCACCTTGTCCGCCTGTCCGCGTAAGTCATCGACCTGCGCCGCCGTAACCAGGCCGAACTCCTGCTGCACTTCGGCCAGCGCCACCCACAACTGCCGCCAGGTGCGCCGCTTATGGGCTTCACTCCACAGTTGGCGCATCGCCGGGCTGCCGTAACGCCAGGAGTAAGGCGACTGATAATTTTCAAATTCCGTCATCTGAGTAGGGCCTATTGTCTAGACATGGTCGTAAAATTATACCCCGGCAAGTTATGCCTGCATCCGCTATAATGAAACCGAAATTTCGAGCGAAGGGAAATCCAATGGCAATCCGAATTCTAATCGTAGATGACCATGCCGTGGTACGACAGGGATTGAAGATGTTCCTTGCCACTGACCCCGACCTGGAAGTGATTGGCGAAGCTGGCAATGGGCAGGAAGCCCTCTTAAGCGTCGCCAAACTTCAGCCGGATGTCGTATTGATGGACTTGCTCATGCCGGTCATGGATGGCATTACCGCCATCGGTCAGTTGCGCCGCCAGTTTCCGGATACTGAAGTCATTGCCCTCACCAGCGTCCTCGAAGATGCCTCGGTGACCGGGGCCGTTCGGGCGGGCGCCATTGGCTATTTGCTCAAGGATACCGAAGCCGATGAACTCATCCGTGCCATCAAGGCCGCTGCCGCCGGGCAAGTCCAGCTCTCCCCCAAGGCGGCCGAACGCCTGATGCGCGAAATCCGCACCCCGGATAGCCCGGACAAGCTCACCCAGCGCGAGACCGATGTCCTGCGCCTGCTGGCCGCCGGCCGCTCCAACAAGGAAATCGCCCTCGAACTGGTGATTGGGGAAACAACAGTTAAAACCCACGTCAGCAATGTGATGATGAAACTGGGCGTTTCCAGCCGCACCCAGGCCGCCCTCTACGCCGTAAAAATCGGCCTCGTTCCCAAGGATGTCTTTGATGAGCTATGAGGGGGTCAATCCGCCAAACTCTAGTTGCGCTGAAATTCATCCAAAAGAAGGAGAGGGGATTCACACGCGCACCGGATACTCATTAACAGGAAGCCTGCGATAATTCCTGCGAACCAGATGGCAGTTTCTGACCTGTCGGTCTGGTACGCCCCCACCTTACAACCGTGAGAGGCCGCGACCACCCCGCCTCCATAAACGCCGCAGGAATTGGTATGACTAACACCGCTCGAATCTACACATTCATCATCACTCTGGCTCTCGGCTCGCTGGCCTGCAATCTGGGCGCGGCCCCTGGCTCGGGGCCCTCCCCCGCCAACCCGACCAGCGATTTAAGCGGGCCGGTGCAAACCTCCGTGGCCCTGACTGTGGCCGCCGGCCAGGCCGGCAATCCGGAGAACCCAACCGCTACTCTGGCCCCCAGCGCCCTGCCCCAGGCCACACCGACCAGCCAGGTCGGTATCCCTACGGCAACTGTGGCCGCCGCTCAACCTACCAGCCCCAACCTCCCGGTGGCCCGTTGCGATTGGGCCCAATTCGTGGCAGATATCACCGTCCCGGACAATGCCAGCATTCCCAGCAATACGGCCTTTAAGAAGACTTGGCGTATCAAAAACATCGGCACCTGCGCCTGGAGCCGCGATTACGAAATTGTTTTCGTTAGTGGCGATGCCATGACCAGCGACCGCACATTCAAGCTTCCTGGCCGGGTCGATCCAGGCCAAACGGTAGATATCAGCCTGGACCTCACCAGCCCCTCCAACCTGGGCACCTACCGCGGCGAATGGATTCTGCGCAACCCGAACGGCATCCGTTTTGGCATCGGCAACAATGCCAGCAGCCCGGTCTTTGTCCAGATCCGTGTGATTCCAAAGGCCAACGCCAACTTCGTCTATGACTTCGCCGCCAACTTCTGCTCTGCCCGCTGGGAAAGCGCGGCCGGCCCGCTCAACTGCAGCTCCCCGCACGGCAATTCCGGCTCGGTACAATATCTCACGGCCGTCACGCTGGAAAACCGCAGCGAGAACGAACCTACCCTCGTCACACGCATCAACCATAACCGCAACGGTTGGATTCGGGCCATCTTTCCGGAAATGACCATTCGCGATGGCCAGCGGTTTGTCGCCTGGCTTGGTTGCCTGGATAACAGCGCCGGGTGCAGCGTCACCTTCAAGTTGCAGTTCATCAACGCCAATGGCAACCTGCGTACGCTGGCCACCTGGGATGAAACCTTTGACGGCAATATCACCAAAGTGGACTTTGACCTCTCGTCCGAAGCCGGTAAACGAGTGCAATTCGTGCTCTATGTAGAAAACAACGCTGGTACCCCTTCGGCCGCCAATGCCTTCTGGTTTGTTCCCAGCATCCGGGAAGCCCTGCCTACGGCTACCCCCAGCGTAACCCCCAGCGCTACCGCTACCGCTACGGCCACAGCCACTGAAACCGAAACGCCCACCGCGACAGCCACTGAAACCGAAACGCCAACGCCAACACCGACCCCCTAGCGATTTTCCCTCCTCCTCGAAGGAACGGCGGGTGTGCCTCCACCCGCCGTTCCGCTTTAAGCGCCTACCGCCCGCTTGGTACCGGCATGCTGGCTCGTACCCGGGTTCCAGTTGGCCCACTTTCTATCTCACACTCCCCGCCCAGCAACGCAGCCCGTTCATGCATCGACTTCAACCCGAGATGCCCCGGAAATTCATTCTGGGGATCAAAACACAGTCCATTGTCAGCTACTTCCAGGGTCACCTGCTCCGGCTGCACCGCGAGCCGAATTTCTATCCGGGTCGCCCGGGCGTGCTTAATCGTATTGTGAGTTGCCTCTTGAGCGATGCGATACAGTGCCACTTTCTGGTCCAGCGTCAGCGGGGGCTCAGCCTGCAGGTCAGCCTGCACCTGGATTTGGTGTCGGGCGGTCAGGCCATCACCCAGGCGCGCCAGCGCCAGCCGCAATCCCTGTTCCTCCAACTCTTCTGGCCGCAAACCCAACAGTAACGCCCGCATCTCCGCCAGCCCGCCTTCAGCCAGCGTCAGGATGTAATCGGCCGGTTCCAGTAGGTCCGTCCCTCCCTGCTGTTCGGCCTTTTTGCGCAGCGTTTTTGCGCCCAGCGCAATCCCATACAGGGCTTGCGAAACACTATCGTGCAGCTCACGCGCCAAACGCGAACGCTCCTTCTCACCCGCCGATTCGGCTTCAGCCGTTTTATCCTCCACCACCCGTGAAAGTTCCAATTGCCGACGCACCGTTGCGTACACTATCGCCACCAACCCCGCACCTACCAGCCCGGTCAGGGCCTGAAAAGCCCGCAACTCGGCGGCAATTGCTCGCTGCCATCCGCCATTCGGGATGGCAGTTAACTCCCAACTTCCACTGCTGAACAGCACCGGCTGGGCTACCGGCTCCAGCTGCCAGATGGCCGGGTCGCCCAGCAGCAGGAAACCACTGCCGGTCCGCAGAGCGATTTCCAGGTCGCCCGAATCTCCCACCAACCTCAGCAGCGGCTCTACTTCCGCCACCACGACTGCCAGCCCCCAGAATTCACCCTCATTGTAGATGGCGTTCATCGCCAATAGAGCCGGCTCTCCCAACCCCATTTCCACCGGGCCGACCCACACCAGATTCCCGCTGTCACGCGCCTGCCGGGCGGCCCGCGCAATGCTGGGGTTAGCGGCCTGCAGCAGGTTGAATTGGCCCAAAATTTCCCCTTGTTCCGGCGGGTAAATGTATCCAATCCGCCCTCCCGGCGCGACTCCCAAAGCCGCCAGCCCATCCACCGTTGGGAAGACGGACTGCACATAAAACTGCATCTGGCTTTCAGAGGCCTGCCCGGCTGCCATTACCTCCATGAAGGCGCTGAACCCTTCCAGCAGCAACAGGCGGCGGTTAATCCCCGATGCGACTGCGTTGGCGCGCACATTCGCATCCAGTTCCACTTCCGCCCGCAACTCTTCAAGCAGTTGGCCGGTATGCCATTGGCTGGCGCGGGCCCAGGCCACCAGAGAAAGTGACAGGGCCAGCAGCGCCAGCGCCCCCGCCAGCCGGGCTGGCGTCGCCATGCCTGATTTACGTACAGATTTAATTTCCATCATTGACAGCCATCCTTCGCTGTCATTATACGAGGGGAAACGCAAACGAGGCGGGGACTGCCCGCCTCGTTTAGTGGATCCGCTTACTGTTTTTATGGCCCGGTTACGCTCACCAGAATAGCCTGTACCGCCACCCGGTTGCTATAGGTGCCAGTCGCTTCATTGTAGCCCAGGCAGGTCAGCAGTGTCACCCGGTCATAGGCATCGTGCCAGTAGATGGAACTGTCATTCGGCAGCACGACCCGGTTGTCCACTACCAGATAGGTGTACACCCAGCCATTCAAGTGCAGTTCAAAGGTCTCGCCATAGCCAACCTGGTGCAGGTTCACAAATGGCCCGGCATTGCCGTCAGCATCGTACACATGGGCGGTAATAAAGGTATTGCCCACTTCGCCGAGCCCGGCCGTGCCGTGCTGCCAGCCGCCATCGCTACCCAGCCAGGTCACATCCCAGCCGAGGTACGGGTCAAAGTGAACCC
>JANJTX010000171.1 GCA_024710875.1 Anaerolineales bacterium
GGTACTCGGCCAGCGCCTGCGAAACGCCATCCGTCAGCGAACCGACCCGGTTGGGGCCGAAGCCCATTGCCCGGCTGCCGCCGATGCCGTTGAGCTGGCTGAAAATCTCGCGCAGGCGAGCGCGCGGGGCCACCGGCGAGGCCAGCCGCAACAGGTAGGAAATCAGCCGGCCGATGGCTTCTGACACGGCGGCGGTTTCCGAACCGGCCTTGGCGGTGGTCAGGAAGACCTCAAACGGCTGGCCGCCGCCATTCTCGTTGATGGTCACAAAGGCCTTGCCCACCGGCGTATTGGTGATGTAGGTGTAGCCGGGCAGGACGCGCGGCCGGGCCTTCTTGGTCTCGTTCCACAGCGGCGGCAGGTCGGTCACGGCCACGGCTTCAGGTTCCTTGGCTTTGGCGGTCTGGTGCGTTTCCAGCACGACCTTCTCGCGCGAGCCGGTCACATACACGGTGATGCCCTTGCAGCCCAGTTCCCACGCCAGTTGGTAGGCGGTGGCCACGTCCTGCTCGGTGGCTTCGGGCGGGAAGTTGACCGTCTTGCTCAAGCTGTTGTCCACAAAGGCCTGCAAGGCGCCCTGCATGCGGACATGCTCTTCGGCGGTGATATCGGCCGAGACGACAAAGGTATTGGCGATGTTCTCCGGCACATCCGGGATGCCCTGACAGGTGCCGGTAGCGACCACCTGCTCGATGATGCGCGCCCGGGTGGTTTCGTCCAGCCCGGCCTTTTCCAGGTCGGCTTCAAACAGCGGGCTGGTGTAGGTCAGTTGCAGGTCTTTGCCATTGTCATTGACATGGCGGATGTAAGCGAGGGCGAAGACCGGCTCGCAGCCGTAGCCCTCACAACCGGAGACGGTCGCAATCGTACCCGTAGGGGCAATGGTGGTCTGGGCGGCGTTGCGGATGCCGTGCTTACGCAGGCCTTTTTCGATGGCGTTCCAGTCCAGGGCCGGGCGGCCGAAGTCGCTGGTGTAGGGGGCCAGCGGCTGGGGCGGGGTCCACTTGAGGTCCCTGGGGTCATAGCGGCTACCTTCAATCGCTTCAAACGGGCCGCGCGCCTTGGCCAGTTCGATGCTGGTGCGCATGCACTCGTAGCGCACGAACTCCATCACCTGGGCGACAAACTCCTGCCCCTCTTTGGAGCCGTAGCGGATACCGGTGTGGTACATCAGGTCGGCCAGGCCCATGATGCCGAGGCCGATGCGGCGCGCCCGGTAGGCGGCGTCTTTCAGTTGCGGCACGGCGGGTACATAGGCGTTGCCCTGCACGACATCGTCGAGGAAGCGGGTGGAAAGGGCGGTACTCTCGCGCAGCTTCTCCCAGTCCACCGTGCCATCCGGCCCAAAGTGCTCGGCGAGGTTGATGCTGCCGAGGCAGCAGTTCTCGTACGGGCCGAGCCATTGCTCGCCGCAGGGGTTGGTGGCTTCGAGGGCGTAGAGGTGCGGGACGGGGTTCTCGCGGTTGGCGGCATCCAGGAACAGCAGGCCGGGTTCGCCGTTGTGGTGGGCCTGCTCGACAATCTTGTTGAACAGTTGGCGGGCATTGACCGTCTTGTGGGTCAGGATCGGCAGGCCGGCTTTTTCGGCATCTTCGAGCGTGCCGTCAAAGGTCTTGTAGCGCGGGTCGCTCACATCCGGGAAGCGCAGCGGCCATTCTTCGTCGTTGGCCACGGCGCGCATGAAAGCGTCCGTAATGCCGACCGAGATATTGAAATTGGTGATGGAGTTTTCATCGGTCTTGCAGGTGATGAATTCTTCCACATCCGGGTGGTCGACCCGCAGCACGCCCATATTGGCGCCGCGGCGCGTGCCGCCCTGGGCGATTTCGCCAAAGGCCTGGTCATACACCCGCAGAAAGCCCACCGGCCCGGTGGCCTTGCCGGCCGAGGTCTTGACGAGGGCGTTCTTGGGGCGCAGCCGCCCGAAGCCAAAGCCATTGCCGCCGCCGGTCTGCTGAATGAGGGCCGCATCCCGCAGGGTCTGGAAGATGCCGGATTCGCGCCGGCCCATATCATCGCTGATGGGCAGCACGAAGCAGGCCGCCAACTGGCCGAGGGGCGTACCCGCGCCGGTGAAGGTCGGCGAGTTGGGGAAGAAGCGTTTTTCGGCCAGCAGGCCGTAGTAGTCGCGGGCGGCAGACATTTCATCCTCGCCCCATTCGGTTTCGACCTTGGCCACATGCCATGCCACGCGCCAGAAGGTCTCCTCCACCGTTTCCACGGGCTTGCCATCCGCCCCGCGCCGGGCGTAGCGCCGCAGGAAGACGCTGTGGGCGTTTTCGGTCAGGCGCACTTTGGGCAGGTCGGCCGGGCGTTCCGGCGTGGGCAGCAAGCCATTGGCTTCAACTCGGGGTTTGGTTTCCTTCAACATGGGTGCCTCCTCCAGTATTTGAGTACAAACATTACGCCGCCCCTCCCCTGTGCGGGCGGCGGCGAAAAACCTAGTTTTCTATTAAGCGGTCCAGCAAACTGCGCACAGATTGCAGGTCATCCAGTTTGAGATAGACGATGGCGAAACGCATGTAGGCGATGGCATCCAGCTCTTTCAGCCCGGCAATAACCATATCGCCAATCACGCGTGAGGACACCTCGGCCTTACCCAGCCGTTGCAGGTGCGACTCAATCTCGCCCGCCAGCCGTTCCAGGTCAGCCGCCGAGACCGGGCGCTTGGCGCACGAAATCCGCAGGCCGCGCAGCAGTTTCTCGCGGTCAAACTCTTCACGCGTACCATCTTCCTTGATAATCAGGGGCGTGGCGAGGATCGGCCGCTCGTAGGAAGAGTAACGCTGGCCGCAATCCTTGCACTCGCGCCGCCGTCGGATGCCGCCGCGCTGGTCGTGGGCGGTATCGATGACTTTCGAACCTTCTTCACTGTGGCAGAACGGGCAGCGCATGTGGGCGAGTTTCCTTGATTAGACAATAACCCCCCATATATGGGGGTGCGTATAGTGTAATACCCTAGATATAGGGTGTTGAGTGTCGGAATTCTATCATAACTGTTAGGGGCGGGCAAGCAGTTTGGCGGGAATTGTCAAAACTTTAAGATAGCCGCTGCCCATTTCACAAGCGCCGCCGCAACCGGCTGGCAGGGTTAACGATGCCGCACCCCGCTCGTTATGCCTTGCCAGATTTTGCCGGGCAGGCTATCCTGTCCCCATGAAAAATACAGCCTCTCCCGCCCTCCCGCCCAAACTTGCGCTGGCGCTGCTGGCGCTCCAGTTTCTGGATATCGCCGTACACGTTGCCAGCGACCAGGCCGAACCTTTGCGGATAACCGCCAACCTGATTCTGATCGTCTGGGCGACCTTCCCGTTTTCCGGCCGGCTGTCGCCCGCTGTGCGCCGCGCCACCCTGCCGGCGCTAGCGGCCTACCTGCTGCTGAACGGCGTATTCCTCGCCCAGCACGGCCTCACCAACCCCACCACCGGCGGCCTGCGCCTGGCTCTGCTGGCTTTCGTGGCGCTCACCAGCGGCCTGATGCTCGTTTTCCAGCGCCGGGCCTGACGGAATAAAAACCGCCCGCGCAGTTTCCCGCGCGGGCGGTTTTTTTAGTCAGGGCGCAGCATGCTGCGCCCCTACCGGAGCGATTGCTTCGGCAGCCTACGGCCACCTCGCAATGACAAGAGCCTTGCCTATGGCAACCTGCAACAAAACAGTTACCAATTACTCATT
>JANJTX010000032.1 GCA_024710875.1 Anaerolineales bacterium
ATCATCACCGACCTGGACGGCAAACCGCTGGACTTCACTCACGGGCGCACGCTGGCGGCCAACCGCGGCGAGCTGGCCCGCAACGGCCACCTGCACGCCGCCGCCCTGGGTGCCATTCAGGCCATCGGGGCGTAAAGCAAAACCAATTAAGCAAAAACGGGAGCCTGTAACGGCTCCCGTTTTTGTTGATCAATACGCTTTACGGCTGAATGTCGTAAACCACACTGACATCCACGTTCAACAGCAACTGCCCGGCCGAGATGGAAACCTGCTCCGCCCCACCGCCGCCGCCACCGCCGCCGTAGCCATAAAACGGCGAGGCAAACGAGCCACTGAAGTACGAGATGGTGCGAATGTCACCCAGCGTAACGCCGGTTACACCTGCCAGTTCCTGGGCCTGGGCTGCGGCTGAAGCCACCGCCAGACGGCGACCTTCAACCAGCGCCGCGCTCTTGTCCGCCACGTCAAACTGGATACCGTAGATGTTATTCGCCCCGGCCTGCACTGCGGCCTGCAGCAGATCGCCCATGCGAGTCAGGTCGCGGATGGTTACATAGACCGTATTGTCCACCGAGAACACCTTGCCAAATGAGGTGCCATCCGGGCTCCACTGGTCCATCTGGTAGATGCTGAAGTTGGTGGTCTGGAGGTCTTTCTCCGCCACGCCCAGGCCCAGCAGGGCAGCCTTCACCGCCTCCACCTGGATATTGTTGTTCTCGACCGCGTTGGCGACCGTTTGGGCTTCGGTGTGCACGCCAATCTGAATATAGGCGATATCCGGCGTCAGTGGAATCTGGGCATTGCCGGTCACGGTCAGGGTGCGGGGTTGTTCCACGCTCGCACTGTTGGCGGCCGGTAGTCCGCCACAGGCGCTCAAGACCAGCGCCAGCACAGCTACTACGAGAATCACTTTCTTGTTCATTTCAAATACCTTTCGTTGATAGAGTTTCCATAAAAACGCCACACACCCCGAATAAGTTCCCGCGACGCGTGACGATGATAATCAGATTCTACTCCCCCGGCAAAATTACGGCATCCCACGTTTGGATGAGAGCCGGATCAAATGCTAGTCATCATCCCGCGAACGCACCAGCAGCAATGGCCGGTCTACTTGTTGAAGCACGCCGGCGGCCACACTGCCATAGAACACCCGCCCCAGCCCGGAGCGGCCATGGCTGGCCATCGCAATCAGATCAGCGTTTTGCTGGCGGGCGACCTCAATAATGGTCTCCACAATCGGTCCCTGCTCCACCAAAGTGCTTGCCACAAGGCCGCGGGCCGTCAGTTCCTGACGGCGCTCTTCCAGATATTTTTCGGCTTCCTCAACCCGAAATTTGGTTTCCTCAAGGTTGATATCCATGTAAGAGATCTGGGGGTCCATCACATAGTACACCGGCGGTACGACTTCCAGCAATTGCACCATTGCGCCGGTACAACGCGCCATTTCAGCCACATGTGTCAGAATCTTTTCCGCCCGCTTGGAGCCATCCAACGGCACCAGGATCTTGGTGTACATAGGTACCTCCGGTCAGCGAGCGGTGTTCGTTCACCCGCCGCACTCTGATTCCACCCTACTGCATTTTTGGCAACCGCGAAAGGGTCAAGTGCCACCTGTCAGATGTGGCGTTTGTTCCTGACTGCTCGGCCTCAATCCAGCAAAAAGACGCGCTCACCGGCCCGCAACGGCCCGGTGATTTCCGGCGTGGCGTACACACCAGCGCAATTCGCCCGCCCCTGGGCCACCGCTTTGAGGATTTTGGGCGTGTTTTCACCGGTATCCGGGTCAAGCGTAATCATCACACACCGAGCATTCTGGCGGTCAAGGCGCAGGCGCGGGCTGTCCGGCCGTTTGCCCAGCACCAGTTGCCGCCCCAGCCAATCGTCCTCAGTTTCAGACAGACCTTCATCGAGTTCAAGCAGCAAGTTGGGCCGAAAGCGGCGTACATCCAGCCTCATTCCTACTTCCGCGCCAATCCGATCTATCGTCGTCTGGCTGATGACCGAAACCGGCATACTGTCAAAACAGCCGCGCTTTAAGCGCAACAGTTGCAATGGCTTGCCAAATAGCGCCTCCAATTCAGTCGTCAGTGCGCCATCATCCAGATTCAAGGTTTGCCCATGCGGAGTTTCCACCCGAACAATGCTGGGTGTGCCTTCCACCTCATCGCCAACAAATGCGGCGCGGAAACGCACCATCGGGGCCGCTTCGCGCCCGGTCAGCCAGGGAAAACCGCTGCGGGCGTCGTCGCGTTCCATGAAGGCAAACCGCCGGTCGCCCACAACGCCATGCCAACCCAGACTGCCCTCAGCCAGTTCCTGGCCGCGCATTCCTTTAACCGGGTAACGGTAGAGTTTCTTCACTGTTCCAATCGGGCGCATTGTATCTCCGGTCAGGGGGTGGCAGTCGGCCAGGGTGTCCAGGTCGGGCTGGGCGTGATCGGGGTGCCGGTCGGCCAGGGGGTACGGGTTGGGGTAATCGTATTGGTCGGAATACGGGTGCGGGTGGGGGTAATGGTGGCGGTGGGCGTGGCCGTGCCGGTTTGGGTTGGTGTGGGTGTTCGGGTAGAAGGCTCGCCCTGCACCACAAAGTCGCCCAGTGTCTTCAATTCCTGTCCGATAAAAATCTGGACGTGGTAATTGCCCGGCAGCCATTCTTCCGGCTGCGGCCGCCAGTCAGAGTAGCCCAACCCTCCGGTTCCGCCATCCCAGGCCAGGGTCTCATAGTACACCAGTTGCCCGTCGCGGTACCACAACGCCGTCCATTGCACCCCGTCCGCCATCCGGTCATAACTGAACAGGGCGTACAGCTCCCCCACCGGGTTGGCAAACAAGGTGGCTTCCCGTATCGGCCGGTACAGCGAATCCAAGCCCTGGGCAAATGTCAGTGGGCTGAACACCGCCTCAGCCGGTGGC
>JANJTX010000066.1 GCA_024710875.1 Anaerolineales bacterium
GTCTGGACCCCCGGGAAATCAATCACCGGCTGCGCGCCACGCTGCCGGAATGGAGCGCCGCCGCACGGGCCGCCAGCCAACAGCGCCTGGAACACTGCATGAACCTGGCCCCCGCCGGGAGAAAGTACTTTGACCAGACGCTCTACGCCCGCCGGGCCCTGGACTACAATTTCCGCCGCGAGCGCGAGCGCCTGCTGGCCCATACCCTGGACGGGATCGCCCTGCACCAGGCCCTGCTGCTGCGGGGGTCGATCCACACCCCGCTGGCGCAGCCCCTGAGCGTGCAGCCCACCCCCGGCAGCTGCCACTATCTAATCACTGAGACCGAGCAGGGCATCACCCTGTCCCGCACCTACGCCATCGGCGGGCGCGTATTGCCGGCCGAGACCCGCCTGCAGTTTGTGGTGGAGAGCGAGCCGCCCTGGATCCTGGCCGACAACCAGCTGGCGCGCCTGCCCCTGCTGCAGGCCGACCGCCACCACGAACTGCAACCCGTCCACACCCTGGACATCCCGCACGCCGAGATCCCCGAGTTCGTCGATCAACACCTGGCGCAGCTGGCTGACCAGGGATCGCTCGAAGGCCCGGAGATCACCTGGGAAGATTTCCACGGCGAGCCGGAACCGCGCCTGTACCTGGCCGAAGTCGAAGACCGCCTGACCGTGGCGCTGCGCTTCGGCTATGGCCCCCACGAACTCCCCTTTGACCCGCAGCTGCCAGCCCACACCCTGAAACGCCCGGGCGACCGCTGGACGCTGGTGCGCGTGCAGCGCCAGTCCGAACGCGAACAGGCCTGCTACCGCGAACTCGGCACGGCGGCCAACGGGCTCAAAGCGGGCGACCGCCGCCTGCCGCCCGGCACCCTGGTGCTGCGCGCCCGCACCACCCCGGCTGACTTTCTCTACCAGCACCTGCCGCAGCTGGTGGCCCAGGGCTACACGGTCTTCGGCGAGGCCCAGCTCACCACCGCCCGCGTCAATCGCCACAAACCCAGCCTGGCTTATGCGGTCAGCTCCGGGGTGGATTGGTTTGACCTGCAACTGGCGATTTCCTTCGGCCCGGTGACGGCCGATTTCCAGGACGTGCGCCGGGCGCTCCGCAAACAGCAGCGGTTTGTCAAACTGGCCGACGGGTCGGTGGGCGTGCTGCCGGAAGACTGGCTGACGCGCTACAAGCATCTGCTGGGCCTGGGCGAAGCCCGGGCGGATGGCATCCGCCTGTCCAAATTCCACGCGACCCTGATCGACGAACTGCTCGACGAGCAGGCCGGCGACCGCCGCGACCCCGACTTTCAAGCCCGCCTGGCCGAACTCCGGGGCTTTGACGGCATCCAGACCCAGCCGCTGCCGGCCAGCTTCCAGGGCCAGCTGCTGCCCTACCAGCAGGCCGGCTATGACTGGCTGCATTTTCTCGACCGCTACGGGCTGGGCGGGTGCCTAGCCGACGACATGGGCCTGGGCAAAACCATCCAGGTGCTGAGCTTTCTCTTGGCCGGGCGCGAGCGCCAGCCGGGGCGGGCCCCGGACCTGGTGGTCGTGCCGCGTTCGCTGCTGGTCAACTGGCAGCGCGAAGCCGCCCGCTTCGCCCCCCGCCTGCGGGTGCGCGAGCACTTTGGCCCCGGGCGGGCCCAGGACTCGACCGGCTGGGCCGACGCCGACCTGATCGTCACCACCTACGGGATCGTGCGCGCCGACATCGCCTGGTTGCGGGAAGCGGCCTTCCATACCGTGGTGCTGGACGAAGCCCAGGCGATCAAGAACCCGACCACCCAGGTGGCCAAGGCGGTGCGGCGGCTGCCGGCCCAGCGCCGCCTGACGGTCACCGGCACCCCGGTCGAAAACAACACCCTGGAGCTGTGGTCCCAGTTTGCCTTTCTCAACCCCGGGCTGCTCGGCAGCCTGGAGTATTTCCGGCGCGAGTTCGCCCTGCCGGCCGAGCGCGGGGATGAAGCCACCCGCGCCCTGCTGCGCAAAATGATCCACCCCTTCCTGTTGCGGCGCACCAAGCAACAGGTCATGCCCGAACTGCCGCCCAAAACCGAACACATCCTGTACACCGACATGGAACCCGCCCAGCGCGCCTTCTACATCAAGACCCGCGACTACTACCGCGGCCTGCTGCTGGGGGCGATCGAGACCCAGGGGCTCGCCCAGACCCGGCTGCAGGTGCTCGAAGGCCTGCTGCGGCTGCGCCAGATCTGCAACCATCCCGGCCTGGTCAACCCGGACTTTCGCGGCCCGTCGGGCAAGCTGGAGCTGCTGCTTGAGACCCTGACCACCCTGCAGGCCGAAGGCCACAAGGCCCTGGTGTTCTCGCAGTTTGTCCAGATGCTGCGCCGGGTGCGAACCGAGCTGGAGCGGCGCGAGATTCGCTACACCTACCTGGACGGCCGCACCCGCGACCGCCAGGCGCTCGTCGACCAGTTCCAGGCCGACCCCGAGCTTCCCCTGTTCCTGATCAGCCTGAAAGCCGGCGGGGTGGGCCTGAACCTGACGGCCGCCGACTACGTGGTGCACATCGACCCCTGGTGGAATCCGGCCGTCGAGCTCCAGGCCACCGACCGCACCCACCGCATCGGCCAGACCCGGCCGATCTTCGTCTACAAGTTCATCACCAAAGACACCGTGGAAGAAAAGGTCCTGCAGTTGCAGGAGCGCAAGAAGGACCTGGTGGAACAGATCATTGCCGGGGAGGCCAGCTTCTTCAAGACCCTGGGGGCCGAAGACATCGACACCCTGTTCAGCTGACCGCCGGCCGGCGCCCCCCATCCAACCCGTTCGTCGACCGGCACAGATTGCTTCGCCCGCTGGGCTCGCAATGACGGCTCATCTCCCTGAAATTCGCCACTCCCCCAATTTACCAGGGGGGATGCACTCAGTCGGTCCCCCACTGCGGAGCTTGACACTCTCATTGTATCTGGCGCCGATCTGGGGGGTCACGTCAGACCCAATCGTCTGGTGGCCGACCCCAGGAAGTCCACGTCCGCCCAATCGAAATCACACAAATTGCAGGAGAGCCGAAGGATGGGGGCAGGGCACGACCCCGATCCCCCCGCCCGCTACTCTGGGCGATGCCGGTCTGTCCCAACCCAGCTAGAAGATTCCACTTGTCCGTGGTATGAAGTTTGGGAGCTTGACAAAGGGAAATAGGGCTTCAGGCTCTCAGGAAACGGCATAATTGCCTAATGATATCCCAGGCACTCGAAGATTTGCCAATCCGACCGGACTGCGAACGAAAAACTGTTGCAATAACTGACGTTTACCAGTATAGTAGGGCTATGCAATTCAGTGCTTTTGAGAAACGATTTCGTCCGTTGCGGATTGTGGATAGCTCGCTGCTGCTGCCCTATTATGCGTCTGCCCAGCAGGCGCAGCGGCAGCTAACCGACTGGACGCGCGCTGGAAAACTGGTGCAATTACGCCGGGGCGTGCATGCCTTCCGGCCGCCCTATGGGGGGGGACATCCGCATCGTTTTCTGGTCGCCAACCGGCTGGTCCGCTCTTCCTACGTCAGTCTGCAGACCGCCCTTTCGTATTACGATTTGATCCCGGAGCAGGTCGCGTCGGTCACCAGTGTGACGACCGGGCGTCCGCAAAAGCTGAACAATGCCTTCGGGCACTTTATCTACCGGCATATCCAGACGCGTTTTTTCTACGGGTTTCGCTACTGGGGCATGTCCGACGGGCAATTCGCTTTCCTGGCTTCCCCCGAGAAAGCGCTGCTCGACCTGATCTACCTGACCCCCAACGCCGACGACGAAGCCTATTTGCGTGCGCTCCGCCTGCAAAACCTGGATACCCTGGATCCGGCGCGGTTGAAAGGACTGGTCCAGGCGGCCGGGATGCCCAAGCTGGGGCGCGCCCTGCGGCAGCTGCTCTTGCTCGTTGAAGAAGAGCGGACGACCTACACGGACCTGTGAAACCCTACCTTGAACACCTGCTGACGAACGCGGCCGATAGCGTCCAGGCCCAGGGGCTGGTTCGCGAATATCTGCAGGTCCGCGTTCTGGAAAGCCTGCAGCGCGCCGGCGCTTTCCTGTGTCTTTCTTTTCATGGGGGGACTTCGCTGCGCATTCTGTACGACCTGCCCCGTTATTCCGAAGATCTGGATTTCTCGCTGGATGGATCGCCAGCCGCCTACGATTTCGACAAATTCCTGAAAGCGATCAAGCGCCAGTTCACTGCGGAAAATTACCAGGTCGAAGTGCGCACCCAGCGCAGCCAGCCGGTGGTCAACAAAGCCTTCGTCCGCTTCAGCGGTCTGCTGCATGAATTTGGACTGTCGCCGCACAAAAACGAGGTCATCGCCATCCGTATAGACGTTGATACTCGCCCACCCGGCTCGGCCGTTTCCGAATCCACCGTCCTGACCCGGCATGTCCCGCTGCACCTGCGGCATCACGATCCGGCTTCGCTCCTGGCCGGCAAACTGATGGCAGCCTTCAGTCGCGACTACATCAAAGGGCGCGATTGGTTTGACGTGTGGTGGTATCTGGAACAACCGGACTGGCCTGCGCCAAACTTCACCTACCTGAACCACGGTCTGCGGCAGGCGGGATATCCGGAGGCGCTTACGCCCGAGAACTGGAAATCCGCACTGGGCGGGCGCGTGCGCGCCTTGAATTGGGCAACGGTTTTCCGTGACGTGGAACCCTTCATCCGCGGTGCTAACCGCGGGTCTGAATTCAGCCAGGAACGATTGCTTGAGCTGCTCTCCCCGCCAGGGAGCGTCAGCCAACCCAACGCCCACCCATAAGGAGCAAACCCAGGCCGTCCAATAAACCTACCCCAGCCCTGGTCTATCAACTCAAGGTCACCCTGCGCGACAGCCAGCCGCCCATCTGGCGGCGCCTGCGGGTGTCCGGCGACAGCACCCTGCAGGAACTCCACCGGATAATCCAGGTCGCGATGGGCTGGACCAACAGCCACCTGCACCACTTCATCATCCATGAGCGCTATTACGGCATCCCGCGCGACGATGATTGGCAGGCGGTGATCGATGAGCGCCACACCCGCCTGGCGGACGTCGCCCCGGTCGAAAAATCCGCCTTCGTCTACGAATACGACTTTGGCGACTCCTGGGAACATGATGTGCTGGTCGAGACCATCGCCCCGCCCAGCCCGGACGAGGTCACCCCGCGCGGCCTGGGAGGCCAGCGGGCCTGTCCCCCCGAGGATGTCGGCGGGGTCTGGGGCTATGAAAGCCTGCTGGAAGCGCTGGCAGCTCCCGGGCATCCCGAGCATGCGTCGTCGCGCGAATGGGCCGGCGACGACTTTGACCCGGAAGCCTTCGATCTGGACGCCATCAACCAGGCGCTGCAACACATCGACCAACGGGTCTGGTGGGATGGGCCCTGAGCGCAAGTCCGGGCGGCGGCGCGCAGAAACCGCTCGGCGGCCATAGCAGCGTTGGCCGGAAAGGACCTGCCAATAACGGCGCTGTTTCGCGGAAAAGCGATTCTACTTTTGCGGCATCTATTTTGGATATTTCGGATGAACGATTGCTGGATTTTTGGAAAGTACAGGACTACTGTCAGGCGCCCTAATCTCTGATCCTGAATTGAATTTATCGGCGGTTTATCGGCTATTTATCGGCGATGTTGTATAATTTGGCATGGGTTACAAATTCAAAATGACGCCCGTCGCCGTGCGCCAACTGCAGACCATCGAGCGGGTGCGCGCCACGGTCCAACTGGCCGTTCTGCCCCCGGTCGTGGCCGAGCAACTGCGCACCCAGGCCCACATCCGCTCCACCCACTACTCCACCCGCATCGAAGGTAACCGCCTGACGCTCAAGGAAACCGAGCAGGTCATCCAGCAAGGGCGCTTGTTTCCCGGCCGCGAGCGTGACGTGCGCGAGGTCGAAGGCTACTACCGCGCCCTGCAACAGGTGGAGCGCTGGGTCGCCGGCGGCCAGCCCATTACAGAAGAACGCATCCGCAAACTGCACGCCAATCTATATTCTGGCAAACGCGCTCGACCCACTCCCTATCGGGACGGCCAGAATGTGATTCGTGAGAGCGGCGGCGAACTGGTCTATCTGCCGCCGGAAGCCGGCGATGTGCCCGGCCTGATGGGCGAACTGGTCGCCTGGGTCAACCAGTCGCGCCGCGACCTGCCGATTCCGGTTGTGGCCGGAATCGCCCACTATCAGTTTGAAACCATCCACCCCTTCTTTGACGGCAATGGCCGCACCGGGCGCTTGCTCACCACCTGGATCCTGCATCAGGGCGGCTACGACCTCGGCAAGCTCTACGCCCTGGAAGAGTTCTATGTGGAAGACCTGCCCGGCTACTACCGCGCCCTGGTCACCCACAAGCACCACAACTATTACTTTGGCCGTGACCAAGCCGATGTCACGCCCTGGCTGGAGTACTTCCTGCATGGCATGGCGATTATCTTTGAGCGCGTGGCCGCCGAAGTCGCCCGCCATACCCAGCAGGAAGGAGACGCTGACGGCCTGGAACTGCTGCGTCCCCTGGACCCCCGCGCCCGGCGGGTACTGGGGCTGTTCGCCGAGCGCGAGTACATTCGGGCGGGAGATGTGGCCAACCTGCTCGGGCTCTCCCCGCGTCAGGCCCGGCAGTTGTGCTCGGACTGGATGGCGCAGGGCTGGCTGATGGTGGCCGACCCCTCGCGCAAGGGCCGTAAATACCAGTTGGCGGCGGCCTATAAGGGGCTGATTTTCAGAGAGTGAGCGTGGGGAAGCGAAGTTCAGTTCACGGCATCGTCCCAGATCGATATCTGGCGGATTGGACGGTCTCTATCGTTGGCGATTCCCCGCAAGAGCTTTCTTTCCTCGTGGCGGTCGACTCCCAGGAACGGTACTGGTGCTTGCCGCTGCCCACATGCGGGTTGCCGAAGAAAACACGCCCGCCGGATGGTCATAACGGCCACACTATGGACTGCAACAATTGGATGGGGCCTGGCCGCAACTGCCCGCCCGCCGGATTGACTGGCCTAGTCCGCAGGCACGGGACTGGCGCTAGGAGCAATTTGTTAGCAGTCGGCCCCATCCCCGGCTGATTGATCCCTTTACCTTCTCAAAGCTGGATTCAATCGGAAATTCAACTACAGGGGGAGCTTGGCCGTTAGGCAAGATTCAAACCCAAGCGCTTTTGGGCCCAATTCGCGAATCGAGGAGCGCCTTGCGGGATTAATAATTCCCGCCACCGTCGTGCGCCCCTGCCCAGCACTCGTATGACATACAGAAGTGAGCCTTGAGATTCGCGGACGGCAAATCCCGGGTGGGAGTATGGAAGGAATCGTCTGGGGTTCTAACGAAGTGTCTTGGAGACCGGGTCAGGCGCCGGTAATCTCTGCCTGGTACTTTTTGACCTCGGCGATCAGCGTCTGTTTGACCCCATCCCAGGTGTAATCCGTGGCCAGCACCCTGACACCGGCCCGCGGCGCGGCGGATTCAGCATCATGGAAATACACCAGAGCCCTTAAGATAACTTGCTCCTGATACCCGGGGAATTTCGTGATTACAAACGTCAACAGGTCTTTGAGTGAGTACTCCCGAAGCAGAAAATAAATATCAACAAAGTCGCGCTGCGTACCGCGCTGGACAACGGCTATCAGTTTCATCGCGGCGATGTCAGGTTTGGAAGCCAGTCGAAGACCGGCATGCGTAACCGGCGGGTGAATATGGGAGTATGGGTACGTAAAGAAGGACAGTTCCGTATCTCCAGCGAAAACCCGCAAGGTTCGTTCGTCCTGCGACTGGACGGTGAGCGCACCGAGGTGCGCCTGAAGCCCGGAGAGCAGGGTCAGACTATCAAATTCCCCTGGGGTATAGAAGTCAAAATCGACCGAAGTTCGGTGGCCCAACTGCAATGCCAGCGCCGTGTCCCCGGCCAGATAATAATTCTCCGCCGCCAACCACTGGAGTTTTTCCAGCTGGGCCAGCTGCTGTGGGTTGAGAATCTCTGGGTGAAACATCAGTCAAAGAGCGGTTGGTAGCTGTCCGGGCGCGGGGTTGGCTCGGCCAGCGCTCGGGCCATCGTCGGTTCATCAATGTCCAGATCGAAAATAATTCGCCAAAAATTCAGGGCTCGCAGGGTCCAGCTGCCCCGCAACGGATGCTGAACAGCAGCGGTGATATCGGATCGGACATACATCGAAAACAACCAGCGCAGCGCGGCCGTGTCGCCAAAATTCAAAAGGCTCGTGATGATCATCATCTTGTCCGCACCGCAGTCCAAATCAGCCAACTCATACGACGGGAAATACGGCCTGAGCTGAT
>JANJTX010000070.1 GCA_024710875.1 Anaerolineales bacterium
GTGTTCCTCCGGATATCTACGCATTTCACTACTACACCCGGAATTCCACCTTCCTCTACCGTCCTCTAGTCTGGTAGTTTTGAACGACACCTCCGGGTTGAGCCCGGAGATTTCACATCCAACTTACCAAACCGCCTGCACGCGCTTTACGCCCAGTAAATCCGGATAACGTTTGGATCCTACGTGTTACCGCGGCTGCTGGCACGTAGTTAGCCGATCCTTATTCGTGAGGTACCGTCCTTACTCTTCCCTCACAAAAGCGCTTTACGACCCGAGGGCCTTCATCGCGCACGCGGTGTTGCTGCTTCAGGCTTTCGCCCATTGAGCAATATTCCCTACTGCTGCCACCCGTAGGTGTATGGTCCGTGTTTCAGTACCATTGTGGGGGGTCACCCTCTCAGGTCCCCTACCCGTCGTTGCCTTGGTAGGCCATTACCCTACCAACTAGCTGATGGGACGCAGGCCCCTCCCGAAGCGGATTACTCCTTTACTTATAGAGCCTCTAACCTCTATAAGCACATGGGGTATTAGCAGTCCTTTCGGACTGTTGTCCCCCGCTTCGGGGCAGGTCACCAACGCGTTACTCACCCGTTCGCCACTAGGACACCTTTGTACAAATACTCAGGGCCTCGTTCGACTTGCATGTATTAGGCACACCGCCAACGTTCATCCTGAGCCAGGATCAAACTCTCCGCAGAAACGTACTTTCACTTCCGAGGAAGTGCAGGGTTCGTTCTTTCGGTGAATTGATCACAGAGATCTCAAAGTCATTAACTTGGCTTCCAATCACTTTTCAATTGTTAAGGTTCTGTTTGTAGAGCGAAGAGTATTCTACCGAACTCGCTCTGGCCTGTCAAGGGTTCAACTGTTTTCTGACAAGATAATTCCCAATGTTTGCCGATTTCGCAGACATCGGGAATGGCGCAGGGGGCAATGTTGATGCTTGCCGTCAGTTGTTAGCGATCTGCCAGGTATTTGGTGGCAAGATCTTGTTTCTTGACCGGACGGTAATTATACGCCTTGTGAAATCTGTGTCAAGGGTTTGACAGGGATTTAAACCTTAAAAGATTCGTTTTGTGTTTGGATGTTCAGGGAATTGGGTGGGCTTGAAGGGGCACAGCGGGCTGAAGCCCGCTGTCTGATTTTGCGATACGGAACGCCCATAGGGGGCTAGACTACGAGAAGCTCACCCGCACCCCGACTTCATAGACGCATCCTGAAGTGGCTTGGGTGAGTTTTCAGTCCCCGAGGTTTTGGCGGCCAGCAAGGGCGCGCAGGAGGGTGTTCTGGTCTGCGTATTCGAGGTCGCCGCCGGCGGGCAGGCCGCGGGCGAGGCGGGTGAGGCGCACACCGAAAGGGGCGAGCTGCTGCTGGATGTACATGGCGGTGGCATCGCCTTCGATGCTGGGGTTGGTGGCGAGGATGACTTCCTGGACGCTGCCGGCCTGGACGCGGGCGGTGAGTTCGCGAATGCGAAGGTCGTCTGGCCCGATGCCTTCAATGGGGTTGAGGGCGCCATCCAATACATGGTAGAGGCCCTGGAAGCCGCCGGTGCGTTCGAGGGCGAGGACATCCAGCGGTTCTTCGACGACGCACAGCAGGGTGGGGTCACGCTGGGGGTGGGCGCACACTTCGCACAGGCTGCGGCCGGCGCTGGTGATGTTGAAGCACTGGGGGCAGGTGGCAGTGTTGGTTTTGAGTTCCTGGAGGGCGTTGGCGAGCTCGAGGGCGAGGTCTTCGCCGCCGCGCAGGAGGTAGAAGGTGAGCCGGGCGGCGGTTTTGGGGCCTACGCCGGGCAGGCGGGCGAAGGCATCGATGAGGCGCTGGACGGGTTCGGGGATGAGCATTCTTAGAGGTTCATGCCGCCAGAGAGGGGGCCGAGGCGCTCCAGGGCGAGGGCGCGGCTGGATTCGAGGGCGGTATTGAGGGCGGTGAGGACGAGGTCCTGGAGCATTTCGGCATCGCCGCTGGCGAGGAGCGGCGGGTCAATGCTGACCTGGGTGCAGCGCTGGTCGCCGGTGACGGTGATGGTGACGGCGCCAACGCCGGGGAGGCCGGCGGTGCCAGCGACGGTTTCTTCGCTCAGGGCTTGCTGGGCTTCAATGAGGGCATCCTGCATTTGCTGGATTTGTTGCAGCATGTTTTTGGGCAATTCCATAATACATCTCCTCTTGGGGTTATTCGTCGCTGGGAGCGTCGAGGTCGTTGATGTCTACGATTTCGGCGCCGAGCAGGCGCACGCCGGTGCCGGCGATGCTGGCGGGGTCTACATCGGGCGGGAGTTCGCCCGCGCCTCCGCTGACGTGGGTTTCAATTTTTACGGGGCTGCCGAGGATTTGCTGGGCAGCCGCGGCGACGGCGGCGTGCTGGTCGCCCCGATCAATCATGTCTTTGAGGGTTTGGGAAGCGAAGCCGAGATGGAGTGTGCCGCCAACGAGGACGGCGGTGCAGGAGTTGAGCAGGCCGGCGGTCTGGGGATTGGCGGCTTTGATACCGTTGATGATTTGCCGCCATTGCTGGCGGTCCATTTCAGAGGCCGGGTTGGCGGCTTTGACGGCCGCGGCCGGTTTTTTGGCAGCTGCCGGGGCGGAGGCTTTGTGGGCCGCAGGGGCGGCCGGGGTAGGGCTGGCGGCCGGGGCTTCTGCGCTGGGGGACTGGAGGGCTTCGACGAAGGCGAGTTCAAGGCCGAGGGCAGGTTGCCAGGCGGCGCGGTCAGTGGCGGCGGCGTTGAAGGCGCGCAGGATGCGCAGCAGGTCTGCGGGTTCAAAGGCGGCGGCGTGTTTGGCCATCTGGGCGCGGGTCTCGGCGGTGGTGTCTACCTGGCTGGCATTGCCAACGCGTACAAGCAGGACGCCGCGCAGATAGTCCACGACCTGGCGGGCAAACTGGCGCGGGTCGCTGCCGCCATCCAGGGCGGCGTGGATGTGATCAAGCCCGCCGGCGGAGTCGCCGCTGGCGAGGGCTTCCACAATGTCCAGAACGGCCTGGGTGGTGGCGGTGCCGAGGACCTGCTCGGCGAGGGCGAGGGTGATGGTATCTCCGGCGGAAGCGAGCTGGTCCAGCAGGGAGATGGCATCGCGCATACCGCCAGCGGATTGGCGGGCGACGAGGGCGAGGGCTTCGGGTTCGACTTTGAGGCCTTCGCCTTTGGCGAGGGTCTGGAGGTGGCCGACGATTTCGCTGACGGGGATGCGGCGGAACTCATGCCGCTGGCAGCGTGAGAGGACGGTGGCGGGGATTTTGTGGACTTCGGTGGTGGCAAGGATGAAGATGGCGTGGGGCGGCGGCTCTTCGAGAGTTTTCAAGAGCGCGTTGAAGGCGGCAGTGGAGAGCATGTGGACTTCGTCCACGATGTAGACTTTGTAGCGGCCCTTGTTGGGGCTGAAGTTGATTTTGTCGCGCAGGCTGCGGACATCTTCGACGCTGGTGTTGCTGGCGGCATCGATTTCGATGAGGTCGAGGAAGGCGCCATTGCTGACGCCTTTGCAGTTTTCACACTCGCCACAGGGGCGGGCTTTGGGGTCTGCGGCGGTGCAGTTGACGGCTTTGGCGACGAGGCGGGCGAGGGTGGTTTTGCCGGTGCCGCGCGGCCCGGCGAAGAGGTAGGCATGGGCGACGCGGTCGGCGGCAACGGCGTTGCGCAGGGTCTGGACGACGTGCTGCTGGCCGATGACTTCATCCCACTGGGCAGGGCGCCATTTACGGTAGAGGGCTTGGGACATGGGGGTTCGCTGTTGGTAAATAGTAAATGGTAATTGGTAAGTAGCTATTCGTCGACGATTACAGCGTGAAATGCAGGGGGAACTAGAAATCGAATATCGAATACCTGCTCACAGCTTACGAATAGAGTGTAACAGAGGGCGGCGCAAAAGGCTAGAAAGTCTTTACGGCGGGCTTCCGATGAGGCGGTTGATGGCACGGGCCGCATCTACGTGCGGGCGGTGGAAGTGGTCGCGCGGGACTTCAAGATTGTAGGATTCGATTTGTTTGTTGAGTACGGCAATGGTTTCGCGAAATTCGCGCTGGGCGCGCCGCCACTCGGTTTCTACGAATTGCGGGTCCTGGCCGGCGGCGCGGGCCTCGGCCTGCCAGTTCCAGGTGCGGGCCAGTTTTTTCTCGGCGGCTTCAAGAGCGCGCTCGATGTCGTTGCGTTTTTCCATCCAGGGCAGCAGGTGGCCTTCTTTGGAGAGGATGTCATAGGCCATGCGCCATTCCTCCTTGACGAAGGGATTTTTGCGCAGGTCCTGGGGCTGGCCCTCGCCTTTGAGGTTTTTGAACTTGCCTTCTTCGATCGCCTGACGAACGATGAGGTCAATCACTCGGTCAAGGTTGGGCATGCTGATTTCCTATGGAATCAGGTACTCGGCCTGGAGGTTGCCATCCGGGTCACGCAGGGTGACGGTTTCGCCGGATTGCCAGACAGCCGCATCCTGGCCCCAGTAGAGCTCGACGACGGTATTGACACCGGCGCGGGTGTAAACGGTAACCGCGCCGCCGCTGAACATGCGCAAGGCGGGGAAGACGAAAGTGTTTCCGTCTTCATCTTCCAGTTCCCAGCCGGCGAGGGCGATTTCTTCCTGACCGATGTGGCGAATGAGGACGCGCTCGTTATCCACATCGCCAGCGGCGACGACAGTGTTGATTTCCAACTGGCCGGCCGTAGCGGGTGCGCCCGGGGCGGCGGTGGGCAGGCTGGCGGGCGCACCGGTAGACGCGGTAGCCGGGGTAGCGGAGTTGGCCGGCAAATCTACAGCCGGCAGGGGGTTGGCGCGCGTCCAGAGGGTGAGCACCACCCACATCGTGAGGGCAGTGACGATTACATTAAGGAAGAGAAAAGCGAGCAGGCGTTTCCAGCGGTCCATAGTATCCAAAGGTCGGGCGAGAGCGGTCGGTTTCTTGAGCCGCAGCGGGCTGAAGCCCGCTGTCTGAACTTACCAGACTCATTGAAGCCACCACTCCCAGTATGGCAGATGGCTTGTGTTTCAGACCCATTCTATACTAGAATCCAACCATGCCGTACCTGATTGATGGACACAACCTGATAGGCAAGTTGCCCGGCCTGCACCTCAACGAACTGGAGGATGAGCAGAAGCTGGTGGAACTGCTGGAAGACTTCTGCCAGAAAAATGGGCAAAAGAAGGTCGAGGTATTTTTTGATAATGCCGCCCCCGGCCAGAGCGGGGCGCGGGTATTTACGCGGGTGACGGCGCGCTTTGTGCGAGCCGGCCTGACGGCCGACGCAGCGATTGCCAACCACCTGAAGCGGCTGGGCAACGCGGCGGCCAACTGGACGGTGGTGAGCAGCGACCGCGAAGTGCAGGCGGCGGCGCGGCGCGCCCGCGCCCGGATAGAGAGCAGCGAGGATTTCGCGCGCCGCTTGCAGGCCCCGGCCAGCAGCGGCAAACCAGACGACCCGCAATTGAGCGATGGTGAGGTAGATGACTGGCTGGCCGTGTTTGGGGGTGATGATGAGCCCTGAAACGCAACCGCCCGGCCGCAGCCCGTGGCCACTGCGGGCCTTGAGCCTGCTGCTGCTGGTGCAGGGCGCAGGGCTGGGGTATCTGGCGCAATGGAAACTGCCGCCGGGGCTGAATTACTACTTTGGGTCGCTGGCGGAATTGAGCCGCCTATTATGGGCGCTGCTGCCGAGCATTACCTATGGGCTGGGGGCGCTGATTGCGCTGCTGGTAGCGGTGGATTTCTGGCGGCGGCAACCGAACGCGTGGCACTTTGCACTGCTGGTGCAGGGGCTCACGCTGCTGGCCGGGTTGCTGCTATACCTGAACAGCCGCCCGCCCTACCTGTACTTTATGCTGGGTTACAGCGTGTACATGGTGCTGTACCTGCACAATGACGAAATCCAAACCGCCTTTCACACGCGGGGTGAACCGCCGCTGGGGGAGGAGTTGGGTTGAGCACCATCAGCGACCGCCAACTGCTACGGCAATACGAGCCGGTGTTGCGGTTCACGCGCGGGGAGGAGTTCTTCCCAACCCGGGCGCAGCACTACCTGGAACGTTGCTCGCTGTGGGTGCAGCAGCCGGGCGCCGAACCAGAATTGCTGCTACCGGAAGGCGCCGTCACCCAGGAGAACCTGGGCGAGGACCGACCCACCGGCTTTGGGGCAGTCCAATACCTGAAATTTATTGACCCGCTGAACCTGGCTGAGCTGGCCGCTTTCCGTTTAAAGGAAGGGCTGACGAAGCGGCCGCAGGAGGACATCTTCCACCCCGGGCTGGGGCGGCTGGCGCGGGTGGGCTACACCGCCCGCTTTGTGGATGCGTTGTTTTCGCTTTCGTTGCTGGCGCGCGGCCGGGTACCGGGCGATACCGCCGCGGCAGCGGCGCTCTCCAGCCGCCAGTTGCAGGAGCAGCATCCCCAGCCAGCCTACCACGGGCGGGTGTTGCGCCAGAGTGGCTGGCTGATTCTGCAATACTGGTTGTTCTACCCGTTTAACAACTGGCGCAGCGGCTACTCCGGAGCCAATGACCATGAAGCAGATTGGGAAATGGTGTGCGTGTACCTGGCCGAGCAGCCGGGGGCCGAACCGGTTCCGGAATGGGTGGGCTATGCTTCGCATGAGTTTTCGGGCGATGACCTGCGGCGACGCTGGGATGACCCGGAACTGGAGAAGGTAAGCGACTCGCACCCGGTGGTATATGTGGGGGCGGGTTCGCATGCGGCTTATTTTGAGGCCGGCGAGTACATGACTGAGATTGAAGTTACGGCGCTGAACCCGCTGGCGCGGCTGGTGGATTTTTTACAGGCGCTCGGGCACAACCTGGCGCGGCTGGCACGCGGCCGGGCGCCGGTGGTGCGCCAGTCACGCTCCGGAGTGAACCTGTTCCGGATTCCGTTTATTGATTATGCACGCGGGGACGGGCACAGCATTGGGGCGGGCGCAGAGTGGGCCTGGGACGAGCCGGAATTGCTGACCCCCACCCCGGAGTGGGTGAAGGGCTACCGCGGGCTATGGGGGCTGTATGTGCGCGACCAGTTTGCCGGGGAGAATGCCCCAGCCGGGCCGATGTACAACCGGGATGGCCGGGTGCGGCGAGCGTGGTATGACCCGCTGGGCTGGGCGGGGCTGGATAAGGTGGTACCGGAAGCGCAAACCGCCGATGCGCTGGCAGGGCGAATTGAAGAATTGGAAAATGAGGCCGACCAACTGCGCACACAGATTGCGACCATTAGCGCGCGGCTGCACACTCTGGGGATTGAATACCAGGCGATGCAGGGGCACGCCCACATGCGGCACACCTTCCTGGAGCACGCCCGCCAGATTCAGGTTGATTCTGGGGAATTGGACCAATTGCGAGAGGCATTGACCGAAAACCGGGCGCTGACGGAATCTTTGGGGCGGCACGCTCGGCGGGTGGCGGCTGGCGAACGCAGCCCGGCCCAGGCGCACCTGCAGCGCGCCCACCACCCCTTGGGGCCGACCGACTTGCGCGGCGGGCGGCTGACGGAAATCTGGTCGGCAATCAGTATCGGGTTGATGATGATGATTTTTGTGGGGCTGGTGCTGTTTGCCAGCCAGTACCTGTTTGTGGGGTTGGCGGGGATGGTGGTATTGCTAACCTTAATTGAAGCCGGGGCGCGGCGGCGGCTGCATGTGCTGGTGCAACGGCTGACGGTATTTCTGGCGGCGCTGGGGACGCTGGTGCTGGTGTATGAGTTCTTCTGGCCGCTGGTGGAGATTACGATTTTCCTGGCCGGGGCGTATATTGTGTGGGAGAACATCCGCGAGTTGGTGAGACGGTAGGGGAAGGGTAAAGCGTAACTGGTAATTGGTAATTGGTAATTGGTAATTTGTGAATCATGGTGAGACGGTGGGACGAAGAGTGGGGTAAAAGCAGGCTCACGCAAAGAACACAAAGTGCGTAAAGAAAGGCGGGGAGGGAAGTTGGTTGTTTGCCAGCAGGGCAGAGAGAAAACCGGGTGTTTAAATTTTGGGGGTTAATTTAATTAGTACGCGCCGGGAGGTTCGTCAGCCCGGCGCGTACTAGGAGGAGGAGAAGAGATGTGACCCTTTTCGAGCATAATCTTACCTAAACGCTCCAATATGTGCTTGACGGGCGGGCTACTCTAACCTGACAATTACCCTACGGAAGATTAAGCGTTGGGTTAATGAAAAAACCCTGCTTTGGCAGGGTTTTTGGTTTTCTTGCGGTTAGCGGCCGCCGGTGAGCTTGTCTTGCAGTTTTTTGAGGCCTGCCCAATCGCCTTTGGCGGCGAGGGCGGCCTGTTGCGGCCAACTACCAGCATCAGCGACGTTGAAACGCGAGCCACCGGCCTCGAGAATTTTTTCGATGGCGGCGGGCTGGCTGGCAGCCAGGGCGGCAAAAGTGGCAATGCCGTGCTCGGCGAGCAGTTTGCGGATGGCGGGGCCGATGCCTTCGATTTTGGTGAGGTCATCGGCGGCAGACTTCGCCAATGGCTTGGCGGCCGGGGCGGCATGGCTGTGACCGTGGTCATGGGCAGCCTGCAGGCCGGTATCCAGTTGGTTTTGCAGCGCCCACCAGAGCACCACGGTCAGAACGGCAAAAGTGATTAATCCAAGCATTAGGGCAATCTCCTATCAGAGTTTCAGGGATTATATCAAGACTGCGCAGGTGTTTCAGGCGGGTGGACGTGCCAGGGTTCGGCGCCGGGCAGATCGGGGTAGATGCGGGCCGGGTCGCTGGCATCGATCTTAACTGAAACGCGGGCGCCGGGGGTTAACTGGGGCAGGATATCCTGATGAGCGCGCCAGATGGCCACGGCTTCGTAGGGCTCGCCGTGGGGAGGGTGCACCTGAAGGCGCAGGTCGAGGCGGGCCATGGGGTACTCCGGGCGGCGGCGCGGGGCGCGCCGCCAGCGCAGGATGGTGGCACGGGCAGGCAGGGCGCGAGCCTGACGGGCGGCGAGGATGGCAACCTGATCTGGCCCGCGTTTGGCGCGTTCCAGCACGAAGAGCAGGGCCAACGCCAGGGCGGTGATGGCCAGTAAGAGAAGGACAGAAAGCAAAAAGGTGAAGCTCATCTATTGCGGTTAACCCCGGGGGGCGGGTCAGGGCGCGTGGTCAGGCCACCAGCCGCAGGCCGAGGGCGATGACAATGAGGTTGCCGAGGATGCTTACGGCCTGTTGGGCGCGGGCCGGCAGGCGGCTGCGGCCGAGCGCGCCGAGAGCGGCGAGGAAAGTTTGCCAGGAGAAGGAGGCCAACCCGGCGCCGAGGACGAAAGCGATGCGGGCGGCGTGGGTCTCCAGCCCCTGATTGCCCTGCCCCAGAATGAGGGCAGCGAAGTAAGTAACGGTCAGGGGGTTGAGCAGGGTGAGGCCGAGGAACTGGGCGAAAACCCAGAAAGGGCCGCGGTCAGTGGTAGCAGGGGCGGTTTCATCCGGTGCGGAGCGGGGAGCGTGGTAGGCGCGGCGCAGACCCAGGCCGCCGATGACAATCAGAACGGCGGCGCTGGCAAGGCGCAGTTCGGCGGCCAGCGGGGCGAGCGAAACGGCCAGTGCCGCGCCGGCTATGGCCGCCAGCAGGGCGTAGAGCAGGTCTGCGGTCGCGGCACCGGCGCCGGCGGCAAAGCCGAAGCGAAAGCCACGCCGCAGGCTGTTTTCAATGATAAGGACCGCGATGGCGCCAACCGGGATGGCAATGCCAAAGCCAGCGAGGACGCCGTTCCAAAATGGGAGCATAAGGTCAGAGGGAATCAGTTACCGGCGGCTTCACGCTGGCACAGCCAGCACTCGGCGCGATCTTCAGTGAAGATGACCTGCCCCTGTATATCCGGGTGGGCGCGTTTATGCTCATCACACAGCACGACCTGCACCGGCCAACCTTCGTACTGGGCATCGGTGCGGCCGGAAACTGGCGGCTGCTTCTTCTTGGGGTTGCGGGATTTGGGAGGCATGGGATTATTCTACCAAATACCCCCGGCGGGTTACGGCCAGGGGATTTCCACCCAGCGGGTATAGCCGTGTTTCTCAGCGGCGAGGACGCGGGCGTAGCCCTGCTGGCCGCAGTCGGCATCGTCGCGCACTTCGACAACCGTGTTGTACGAGCCAATCGGGGTGAAGCCGTACTCACCGTCCACGCAGACCCAGGCTTCGACGATATAGGGCGTCTGGCCGGAATCATCGCCGGCATTCAGGACGAGTGGATTCCAGAAAACGGTAACGATATTGCCGCTGCGGCTGGCGGAGACGCCGGTGAGGGGCGGGTAGTAGGGCGACCAGGGCATGCGGATGTGGATATCCACCGGTTCGGCGGCCATGACATCGCCTTCAATTTCGAGCAGGCTGGCGTTGGCCCAGCAGGAGTTGGTGTTGCGGTCGCCCCGGCTTAAGAGGAGGACCCAGGAGCCGTCTTCGGTGCGGCCGAGGACATCCATGCGGGTGCGGGCGAGCAGGGCGTACTTGAAGAGGTAGTCTGGCCCGGGGCCGAAGCGGCAGGAAAGTTTTTCAGGGATGACGGTGGCGCGCAGCACGGCCCAGGTGGGGCTGACTTCCGGGGTGGGAGTCTCGGTGATGGTCGGGGTGGCCGAGGGGGTGGGGGTATCGCTGGGGAGCGGGGTGGGCGTTTCGGTCGGGGGGACGGGCGTGTCGGTGGCAGTGGGAATGGCAGTCGGTGGGACAGGTGTGGGCGGCAACGCGGTGGGGGTAACCGCCGGGGCGGCGGGTGCGCAGGCCGTTAAGAGGAAGACGAAGGCAAGGATGAGGTGAACGAGGCGCGGCATCGTGGGCTCCTGAATAAGGAGGATGATACACCGGGGAGCAGTTTGGGGCAAGGCGGGCTGAACAGGGATGATAAGTTGAAAGGAGATGTATGGCGATTCTTTAACTCGGTTGATTTGACTCGATGATATATTTTCTTATAATAAGACTAATTAAGGGGATTTTGCCTGGCGGCACCCAGGAGTACCCCACATTTGTCAAAGTGGTTTTGGTTGAATTTGTTTTGCCATGCAGGTTCACCAAAATCACTCCCAAGTCAATCATGAAAGGAGAGACGATGAAAAAACCTCGCGTACTGTTCTTGTGTGTGCTGGGGCTATTGCTACTGCTGGGGCTGGTTGCCACCGAGGCCTATGCCGCCGGCGGTCTGGTGATTGTGGAAAACCACAGCGAGCCGGGGGTGGTGAAGTTGATGGGCGGCCGCACAACCATCTATTTTGCGCAGGACACCTGTGCGGTAAAGTGCCGCTTTAACCAGACCCTGCCAGATGGGGCGTACAATAACCTGCACCAGGTCCGCCTGCCCTACCTGACAGGGGTGTACACCCTGCTGCCGGTGGATAAGTCGGATTCTATGCTGTTACCTGGGGATTTTCCCACAGATGGGTACACAGTCTGTTTTGGCACAAATCTGGTGGGCCAGCCAGCAGTATATCGTTATGCCGCGGGGGAATGGACCTTCCTTTCCGAGACTGTGCTGGACGAACAGATTTGCGTGGATATGAATGGAAATTCTGTACTCGGGTTCTTTGGGATAATGTCTGAACGGCTACCCGCCATGACCCCAACCGCCACCAGCGACCCGTGCGCTGCCAGCCAGCCGCCGCCGGGGTGTTTCCTCCCGCCGCCGCCGTAAACCGGAGCAGCCTTTCAACAAAAAATGCCCGCTAAAGAAGGCGGGCATTTTTTGTTCTGGCAGTTCTATTCGGCCAGCTCCACCTGCACGGCGCAGACCTTAAACTCCGGGATTTTGGCGACCGGGTCGAGAGCGGCGATGGTGAGGTTGTTGACGTTCTGTTCGGCGGGGAAGTGGAAGTTGCCGAAGACCACGCCGGGGGCGACGCGCTCGGTGATGACGGCGCGGGCGAGCATTTCGCCGCGGCGCGAGGTCAGGCGCAGGCGACCCTCCGGCTCCAGGCCGAGGCGGGCGGCATCTTCGGGGTGGATTTCCACCAGCGTTTCCGGGTAGATCTCCAGCAGGCCGGCACTGCGGCGGGTCATTTCGGCGCCATGCCAGTGGTAGAGGACGCGGCCGGTGGTGAGGTAGTAGGGGTAGTCGGCATCCGGCAGTTCTTCGGCGGGCAGATTCTCGCAGGGGGTGAAGCGCCCCAGGCCGCGGGTAAATTTGCCGATGTGAAGAATGGGCGTGCCAGGGTGCTCGGCATTGGGGGCCGGCCAGTGGAGTTGGGCGCCGGTTTCAAGGCGGGCATGGGTGATGCCGCCGTAGGCCGGGGCAAGGGCGCCGGCTTCGGCGAGGATTTCGGCCGGGCTGGCATAGGCCCAGGCGGCCTGCGGGCCAGCGGGCTGGCGGCCGAGGCGGGCGAGGATGCGGCGGGCAAGTTCGGCGGTGATGTCCCAGTCCGGGCGAGCCTGGCCGGGGGCGGGGACGGCGGTGCGCACGAGCTGGACGCGGCGCTCGGTGTTGGTGAAAGTGCCGTCTTTCTCGGCGAAGGAAGTGCCGGGCAGGAGCACATCGGCATAGTGGGAGGTCTCGGTGGGGAAGATTTCCTGCAGGACGATAAACTCGGCCTGTTCAAACGCCTCCCGGGCGTGGTTGAGATCGGGGTCGGTCATGAGCGGGTTCTCGCCGAGGATATAGAGGGCGCGCACCTGGCCGCTGCCGGCGGCCTTGACTTGCTCGGTGACGGTCAGGCCGGGCTTGTCGCCAAACAGGGGGGCGTCTTCGTTCGCAAAGGCCCAGGCGGCGGCGAATTTGGCACGGCTCTCTTCATTGAGAACCGGCTGGTAACCGGGGAAGACATTCACCAGCGCGCCCATGTCGCAGGCGCCCTGGACGTTGTTCTGGCCGCGCAGGGGGTTGACGCCGCCGCCGGGCACGCCCATGTTGCCGAGCAGCATCTGGAGGTTGGCGAGGCTGAAGACATTCGGCACGCCGGTGGTGTGCTGGGTGATGCCCATCGACCAGATGACGGCCATCGGCTTGTTGAGGGCGAGGAGTTCGGCGGCGCGGTGCAAGTCAGCCACGGAGACGCCGGTGAGCTCGGCGACGCGCTCGGGCGGGTATGCCATCACCACGGCGGCGAAGGATTCGAAGTCTTCGGTGCGGGTGTTAATGTACTCCTGGTCCTGCCAGCCGTTCTTGAGGATGATGTGCATCAGGCCGTTTATCAGGGCGATGTCACTGCCGGGCTTGTGCTGGAGGTGCAGGTCGGCCTGCTCGGTGAGGTCAATGCGGCGCGGGTCGGCGACGACGAGTTTGGCGCCGCGCTGAAGGACGGCCTGACGCAACATCGTCCCGAAAACGGGGTGTTGCTCGGTGGTGTTGGAGCCGATGATGAAGAAAGCGGCGGCCTGCTCGGCGACATCCTTCATGGTATTGCTCATGGCGCCGGAGCCAAAGACCGTGCCGAGCCCGGCGACGGTGGAGGCATGGCAGAGGCGGGCGCAGTGGTCAATGTTGTGCGTACCGATAACCTGACGGGCGAACTTCTGCATCAGGTAGTTTTCTTCGTTGGTGCATTTGGCGGAGGACAGCACGCCGATGGCATCCGGGCCATTTTCGCGGCGGATGGCGGTGAGTTTATCGGCAACCAGGTCGAGGGCGGTATCCCAATCGACGGGGATCCAGTTGCCGCGGCCGTTGGGGCGGGCGCCATCACCGGCCAGCAGGTACTCGCGCACGAGGGGCTGGGTGAGGCGGTCCGGGTGGTGGACGAAGTCATAGCCGTAGCGGCCCTTGACGCACAGGTGGATGCCATTGACGCCGGCCTCCGGGTTGCTGGCGACGCGGATGATGCGGCCGTCTTTGACGTGCAAGTCAAACTGGCAGCCAACGCCGCAGTAGGTGCAGGTGGTGGTGACGACCCGGTCGGGCAGGCCGAGACCGACCGAGGGGCGGTCGGCGAGGGCGCCGGTGGGGCAGACGGCGGCGCACAGGCCGCAGGATTCGCAGCGGCCATCCAGCATGGTGCTATCGGCGCCAGCGATAATGTGGGCCTCGTCGCCGCGCTGGCCCACGCCCCAGACAAAGCGGCCCTGAACCTCGGCGCAGGCGCGCACACAGCGGGTGCAGAGGATGCACTTGTTCATATCCACCCATACAAAGGGGTTGGGGTCGGCATCTACTGTGTAGCGCGGCTGGGCGGGCAGGTCGGCGGGGCGCGCCGCGCCATAGCGTTTGACCCAGTGCATGAATTCGGTGGCATGGGAGTCATGAGCGGTGTAACCGCTGTCTACATAGTTGTGCAACAGCAGTTCGAGGATGCTTTTGCGGCTGGCGGCCAGGCGCGGGCTTTCGGTGGTGATGTTCATGCCCGGGGCAACGGCGGTGACGCAGGCCATCTGCAGGCCGGGCGCGCCGACGACCTCCACGCTGCACAGGCGGCAGGAGCCGACCGGCGAGAGGTCTTTGTGGTGGCAGAGGGTGGGGATTTCAATGCCGGCGGCGCGGGCAGCTTCCAGCACGGTCTGGCCGGGCTGGGCGGTGAGGGTCTGGCCGTTGATGGTGAGGGTGAGGGTCATGGTCGCGCTCTCTTAGTGGGTGATGGCGGCGTGCAGTTGGGCTTCGAAGTGCTCGAAGAGACTTTGCAACGGCCAGGCGGCGGAGACGCCCAGCCCACAGAACGAGGTGGTCTGGAGGGCATCGGCCAGGGTGTGGAGTTCGGCGAGGTGGGCGGGCTGGCCGCGCCCGGCGAGGATTTCATCCAGGATGTGGCGGATGCGGCGGGTGCCGACCCGGCAGGGGGTGCACTTGCCGCAGGACTCGGATTCAAAGAAGTGGAACAGCTCGCGAGTGAGGGCGACCGGAGAGACAGTCTGGTCACAAACGAGGAAGGCACCCACGCCAATGTGGATGCCATCCACGCCGGACTGGTAATCAATGGGGATATCCAGCAGGCGTTCCGGCACGAGGCGGCCGGCGGCGCCGCCGGCGAGGGTGAAGTGGTAGGCCGAGCCGGAGCGCAGCCCGCCGCCGAAGTCTTCAATCATCTGGCGCAGGGTGAGGCCAAAGGGGGCTTCAAAGATGCCGGGCTTGTTGACATGGCCGAGCAGGGCGTAGATTTTGGTGCCGGTGGTGCGGGCGGAGCTCAAGCCGCGGTACCAGCCCGCGCCGTGGCGGGCAATCTGGGCGGCCTTGGCGAGGGTTTCGACGTTGTTGACGACCGTGGGTTTGGCGCGGTAGCCGCTGGTGGTGGGGTAAGGCGGGCGCAGGCGGGGCTGGCCGCGCTTGCCTTCCAGCGATTCGAGCAGGGCGGTTTCTTCGCCGCAGATGTAGGCGCCAGCGCCGCGATGGACGTGGATGTGGAAGGCGAAGCCGGAGCGCTGGATGTCGCGGCCGAGCCAGCCGTGTTCCTCGGCCTGGGCAATGGCGGCCTCGAGCAGGTCGGCCTGGGGAGCGTACTCGCCGCGGATGTAGATGATGCCTTCGCTGGCGCCGACGGCGTAGCCGGCCACGGCCATGCCTTCGAGAATCAGGTGCGGGTTGCTCTCGAGCAGGAGGCGGTCTTTGATGGCGAGGGGTTCGGATTCATCGGCGTTGCAGATGATGTATTTCTGGTCGGCGGGGGTGGCAGCCACGAAGCGCCACTTGCGGCCGGTGGGGAAACCAGCCCCACCGCGGCCGACCAGCCCGGCGGCTTCGATTTCGTCAATGACGCTGGCGGGCGGCTGGGCAAGGGCGGCGGCCAGGCCCTGATAGATGCCGTGGTCGAGGGCGGACTGCAGCGAGCCCGGGTCCAACAGGCCGAGGTGTTCAAGCAGGACGCGGGTTTCGCCGGGGCGCGGGGCGGTGTAGTCTGGTACCAGGCCGCGCCAGTCTTTGGTGAGGTCTTTAAGGTGTTTGAGGTCGAGCGGGCCGGCCTGCTCGAGGCCGACGAGGGCGGCGGGGGCGCGGTCGCACAGGCCGAGGCAACTGGTGCGCTCGATGACCCAGCCCTTTGGCGGATGTTTGAGGAGGGCGGCTTTGACCTCCGGGGCGCCGGCCAGCCAGCAGGCGGGACTATCGCACAGGCGGATGGTTTTATCCGGGGCGGAGGTGGCGAGCAGGGTGTAGAAACTGGCGATGCCCTGCACATGCTCGTAGGGCAGGCCGAGGCATTTGGCGACGTCTTCGATGTTCGCGCGGCGCAGGCCATCGGGCTGGCGCTGGAGGTCGGTGAGGATTTCAACCACTGCGGCCGGGTCGCGACCGTGCTGGTCTGCGATGGCGGCAACGGTGGGGTTGATGAGACGGTGTGCGATTTCGTTTTTGTGCATACGGCCCTCGCCCGAATATTCGGATGGTGGATGTCTTATTCTCCACCTCTAGCATAAGGAATTTGCGGGCGGGGGGTAGGTGCAATTGTCCCCTATTGGGGGGCGCGATGACCTTTTGTGAAATATTGTACAATTATGACGTGGGCGATGCACCCTGCCCTGCTCGTAGGAGCGGCGGCAGATTGCCTGTGATGGGTGTATACTGATGTTATCGGCTCAGGGAGGAAAAAGAAACAATGCCCCTAAGGCTGAAAGTAAAACTCATTATCAAGGATCGGCTCGGCGTAGTCTGGTTCGTATTTCAATTCAGGAACATACAGCAGCGGGACGCCGTAATAGCGCAGGACATCGTAAGCCAGGGCGGCTTGTTCTGCGCGCACGGTGAATAAAAGGATATCGCCGTGAAAGTTGTACATCAGGCCCCAATATTCCACCCCATTCTCCTTAAGCAGGTGCCCGAGTTCGCGACGGCTCCAACCACTGAAGGCCGGGATGCCAAAATCACTGGCAGACCCTTGCAGAAAGTCATTCACAAAGGCCAGGGCCGGCGTAAGCCAATCCAGGGCACAGCCATAGCTAAGTAGCTGATCGAAACTTTTCATCAAGCCGCCTTTACTAGAATATATGTTCTATTATACACCAGAAGGGATGAGAATTCGGTCATGGGAGATGGTCAAAGTATCTTCTGCGTCGGGGCGACCTATGGACTTTTTATCGCGATACTGTTTGGAGGCATTTCGCGGCAAATACGCGACAACCGGACAAAAATGAAGGCGCAGTATCGGCCATTGGATACATTTCCGGATGCCGCCCAGCCCAACCTCACCCCAAAAGGAATTGTGAGGTCCAGCCTATGGGGGACCCTGGGCTGTATTTTCTGGATAGGGGTATTCGGCGGGGCGCTGTTCGTGGTTTATGCGCTGACCGTGTTCCTGATGGATATATTCCCCTGACCTACGAGCGATAGACCAACCTTCCCCACTTCACACCTACTTCAGCGACTTAGCCGCGGCAGGGAGTGGGCTTCCGGGTCGCCGGAGATAAAACTGCACTGGCGGTTGATTTTCTGCCAGGCGCGGCGGTAGAGCCAGCCAAGGGGCAACTGAACGGGCTGGTCGGCGCAGCAGCCGTGGCAGGCGGAACTGGGAGTCGGAAACCGTCACTCCAATCAGTCAGAAGGCTTCTCAACCTCCCAGTTGTTTGGGTCCACGTTCACTTTCAAGAGGGGGATCAGGCTAGTTCCCGAATAACTTATCTGCCAGCCAAAATAGGCTGAAGCTGGTGCGAGCATCAAAAAAACTTCGCATTCGTCATTATTTGATTTCCGAATCGCTTCACCCCCATTGGCCTCAGCTACTGCCAGCGCCTGGAGCGCTCCCGCATGAATTGTTTCCCTATCAATGGGTTGCTGAAGGATACTTCCCCTAATTTGAGATTCCTCTTCAATCCATGAACTGACGATTTTCTCTGACAAAGAAATTGTAATCTCGTGTCGCATTGTCACATTGCCAGCATCTGGAATTCGAAACAAGCTGAATGAGCCCTTATAAAATCCTTGCTGGATACTGCCACAGGGAGTTCGAAAACTTACACGATCCAAACGCCAATTGCTGATCGATTCCCCCAACTTGAACTCATGGAACCGTTCAGCCACCAGATAATGCTCCCTTGTCGTCCAGGAAAGGTATGGGTCGGCTGACGGTTCGCTTGTTGCCAGTGGTGATTCTTCCACAAAGAGCTGACTCCCTCCACTGGCCAGATCCCCCAGAATTGTATAGGGATCAAAACCATAGATCGACTCATGAAATACCACTTCTGCCCTTTCTGCATCCACAC
>JANJTX010000077.1 GCA_024710875.1 Anaerolineales bacterium
TTTTCAATGTGGGGGGTGACACCCCCCCCCCCCCCGCGCGGGGGCGGCGTTCTCCAAAAAAACACAACACACCTGCCCCCGGGCGGGGCCCCCCCCCGGCCCCCCCCCGCCCGCTGGAAAACAACTCATGTTCAATAAGAAAACACTGCGCGATATCGACGTGAAAGGCCAGCGCGTGCTGGTGCGGGTGGACTTCAATGTCCCGCTCGAGAACGGCAAGGTGGGCGACGACACCCGCATTAAGGCCGCCCTGCCGACCATCAAAGCCCTGCTGGACGGTGGGGCGGCGGTCATCCTGTGTTCACACCTGGGCCGACCGAAAGGCGTACCCACGCCTTCGTATTCCATGAAGCCGGTCGCCGAGCATCTGGGCAAGCTGATTAAGACGCCGGTGCACTTCGTGCCCGACCTGATTGCTTCCGAAGCCCAGGCCGCCGCCGCGGCGCTGCCGATGGGCGAAATCCTGGTACTCGAAAACACTCGCTTCCACCCCGGCGAAACCAAGAACGATGAAACCCTCGCGCGTCAGTTGGCCGCCCTGGCGGATATTTATGTCAATGACGCCTTTGGCTCGGCCCACCGGGCCCATGCCAGCACTGCCGGGGTGGCGGCTCACCTGCCGGCCGTGGCCGGCTTGCTGATGGAAAAGGAAATCCAGTATCTGGGGGCGGCGATTGCCAACCCGACTCGCCCGCTGGTCGCGATCCTGGGCGGGGCCAAAATCAGCGACAAAATCGGTGTGATCCAGAACCTGCTGCGCAAGGCCAACACGATCCTGATTGGGGGCGGCATGGCCAACACCTTCTTCAAGGCCGATGACCTGTCGATTGGCGACTCGCTCTTTGAAGAAGATGCGGTGGAAACCGCCCGCAACCTGATGCGCATGAGTCATGGCAAAATTCACCTGCCGGTGGATGTGGTGGTGGCCGACATGTTCGAAAACGATGCCGAGCGCCGGGTACTGGCCACCGGCCCACTGCAGCAGGGCTGGCGTATTCTGGACATTGGTCCGGAGACGGTTAAGGCCTACAGTGAGATCATCAAGGACGCCGGTACAGTGGTGTGGAACGGCCCGATGGGCGTGTTCGAAATGCCGAATTTTGCCAACGGCACATTTGGCGTGGCTCAGGCCGTGGCGGATTGCAAAGGGGTAACCATCGTCGGTGGCGGCGATTCGGCGGCCGCCATCCAGCAGTCCGGGTTGGCGGGCAAGATTTCGCACATCTCGACCGGCGGCGGCGCCTCGCTGGAAATGCTGGAAGGTCGCGAACTGCCGGGCGTGGCTGCCCTGCTGGATAAGGGATGAAGAAGGAAAACAAGTAGACAAGCAAACAAGACCTTGCACCTATTGGGTATAACCCGTAACCAATCATTAATTTCTCGCAACTCGCTTTCCCCCAAGGAGTCCCCATGCAACGCACGCCCCTGATTGCCGGAAATTGGAAACTCAACAATACCGCCGCCCAGACGCGTGAGTTGCTGGCCGCCCTGCTGCCCGGTTTGTCTGCCATCGCCGGGGTGGAGAAGCTGGTTTGCCCACCCTTTACCGCCCTGGCGGCGGCCGCCGAAGCGCTGCGCGGGGCGGGGGTGGCTCTGGGGGCGCAGGACCTCTACTGGGAAGCCAAGGGCGCCTTCACCGGGGAAATCTCGGCTCCCATGCTGGCCGAGTTCTGCACGCATGTCATCATCGGTCATAGCGAGCGCCGGGCCTATTTTGGCGAAACGGATGCTGCCGTCAACCGCAAAACCACCGCCGCTCTTGCGCATAGCCTTGTGCCGGTGGTGTGCGTCGGCGAAACGCTCGAAGAGAATGAAGCCGGTCGGGCGGCCGAAGTGGTCAGCCGCCAGGTACGCGACGGCCTCCAGGGCGCGGCTGTGGCTTCGGCCGCCCAACTGGTGATCGCCTACGAGCCGGTCTGGGCGATCGGCACCGGCAAGGCCGCCAGCCCCGCGGATGCCACCCGCATCATCCGCCATGTCATCCGACCCACACTGGCCGGCCTCTTTGGCGAAGAGATTGCCGGGGGCGTACGCGTGCTGTATGGTGGCTCGGTGAATGGCGCCAACGCGGCCGAGTTCTTTGCTGAAGAAGAGGTAGATGGCGCGCTGGTGGGTGGCGCCAGCCTCAAGGCAGATGACTTTGTCGCCATCGCCCGCGCCGCGGCCTGAACTTCCCTGTTTTGATCTCATTTGACGGAGCGCTCTGGCTGTTGGCAACCCTGTTGCCCTTGCTGTTTATCCAGCCGCGGCTGCACCGCGAATTGCAGGTGCTATTCCTGCTGCTCACCCGTCGTACCGATATCGCCCTGCTGCTGTTCGCCTTGCTGTTCTTCCCCGGGGTGTTGCTGCACGAAGCCAGCCATTACCTGATGGCAAAACTGCTGGGGGTGCGTACAGGTCGTTTTTCGGTCTTGCCGCGTGACTTAGAGAATGGCCAGCTGCAATTGGGTTATGTGGAAACCGAGCGTACGGATCTGGTGCGTGAGTTCCTGATCGGCCTGGCTCCGTTGCTGGCGGGTGGGGCGCTGGTGGCGTGGGTCGGGCTGAACCGCCTTGGCTTGGCGGCTCTATGGCCGTCGCTGGCGATTGGCGACCTGCCCGCCTTCTTTGCTGCGCTTGCCGCCCTGCCGATCTTGCCGGATTTCTGGCTGTGGTTCTACCTGGCGGTGGCGGTTAGCGCCACGATGCTGCCGTCGGCGAGCGACCGCCGGGCCTGGCTGCCGCTGGCGCTTGGGCTGGCCGCCCTGTTCGCGCTGGCCTTCTACGCCGGGCTGGGAACCTGGCTGCTGGCGGCGCTTGGCCCGCGCCTGAACGAGGCGCTGCGGGCGGTGGCGGTGGTGTTTGGCGTGGCGTTCGCGGTGCAGGTTGCCCTGCTGCTGCCGCTGGCGCTGGCCCGCCGGGCCGTGAGCGCCCTTACCGGGCTGGACGTGCGCTAGCCAGCGGCTGGCTCTTTGCGCAGAATTTTCTCCATCGGCCGTCCCTTTGCGAGTTCATCCACGAGTTTGTCCATGTAGCGGAGCTCGCGCATGAGCGGGTCTTCGATTTCTTCAATTCGAACCCCGCAAATCACGCCCTTAATCAGCGCCCGCGCGGGGTTCAGTTGCGGCGCCTCGGCAAAGAAGGTTTCAAAATCAACCTGCTTTTCCAGTTGTGTTTCCAGTTTTTTCTGACTGTAGCCGGTTAACCAGCGAATGATTTCATCTACCTCGGCTTTGGTGCGGGCCTTCTTTTCGGCCTTGGTGATGTAGTGGGGATAGACGCTGGCAACGCTGGTGGTGTAGATGCGATGTTTGGTCATGGGTACTCCTTCGTTGGGTGTATCTTGGCATTCTAGCATGGACGCCGGTAGATGTACTTTCCGGTTCACCAACTGGCAACCTGATTCTACCTGGTGCGAGCTTCCACTCTCCAGAAGGTGCCCTGCGGCTGGCCGGTCACTGCCCTGGGCGGGAAGACCAGCAATAAAACTTTAAGACTCCCTGCCCTGTGCCAGGCCCCCTGCCGCTGTACAATTGCAGCAACAATCAGGAGAATTCCCATGGCACTTGAAGGCAACCTGACCCGCGCCATCGCGCTTGCCCAAACCGGCGATACCCGCACTGCTGCCAGCCTGCTGGCGGCCTGGGTGCGCGCTCAACCGGCTTCCGAACTCGGCTGGTACTGGCTCGGCCAATGCCTCGACGACCCCCAGCAACGCCGCCACTGCTTTGAGCAGGTGTTGCGTATCAACCCCCAGCACGAAGCCGCCCTGCGGACGCTGATAAAGCTGGAAAGCGAGCTGCACCCCCTGCCGCACCTCTACCCGGATGACACCCCGCTGCCGCCACCGGTTGCGCCCGCCCCGGATGCGCCGCCCCTCGCCGCAGAGCAACTGCCCGGTCGGCCGTTGGTGGCGCGTCTGCTCGGCCCTGGACTGGCGGTAGTGCTCATTCTGGCGGTACTCGTCTTTGCCTGGCTGGCCCTGCTGAATTAGAAAATCTCCCGGAAGCGGGGATTACTGCCGGGAGATTTAGGTTGCGTGACGTACCCAGGGGAAATGGAACGGCTTAACCCGTCCCAAACTGGCGGTCGCCCGCGTCGCCCAGGCCGGGCACGATATAACCAATCTCGTTCAGGTGACTGTCAATCTTCGCCAGATGGATCGGCACGTCCGGGTGCTGGGTCTGCATTGCTTTTATGCCTTCCGGCGCGCCCAGCAAACCGACATATTTGATGCGCCGAACACCCCACTTCTTGAGCAGGTCTACCGTGGCGGTCGCACTGCCGCCGGTCGCCAGCATGGGGTCCAGCACCAGGCACACCGCCACCGTGGGGGCCACAGGCAGCTTGTTGTAATACTCCACCGGCCGCAGGGTTTTTTCGTCCCGGTACAGGCCGATGTGCCAGACCTCGGCATTGGGGATTAGTTCCCAGATACCCTCCACCATCCCCAGTCCGGCCCGCAAGACCGGCACCAACCCGATCTTTTCCGCCAGTTCCACGCCCTCGGCGGAACCCATCGGCGTTTGGACGGTGATGGGTGTGATCCCCAGATCGGCGGTGGCCTCATAGCACATCAGGGCGGCCAGCTCACGCACCAGTTCGCGGAATTTTTTTGGTTCGGTGGAAACATCGCGCAAGCGGGTGAGCTTGTGGGCAACCAGTGGGTGTTGGGATTCAAAAACATTGGACATGGTGCGCTCCTTGGCTGAACTTGCTGCTATTATAGCCAAGGAAGCAGGGAAACAGGTACACAAGCAAACAGGTAGACAAGACGCTTTTCGTGATGCCCTATCGAATATACAGTTCATTGATCCAGCAAGCTGTTCCCTGCCTCCGTATTTTTCTGTCTACCGATTTACTGGATTTCTGTGTTTGCCCTACGCCATTGTATAATCCCACCCATGACTAGCGAAGAAGACGATCGGCTGGTAAACCCGCAGCCCCGCCCGGATGACCGCATTGACCATGCCCTGCGCCCGCAGCGCCTGGCTGAACTCATCGGGCAGGACGAAGTGCGCGAGAATCTGCACATTCTGATTCAGGCCGCCAAGGGCCGTAAGGAGCCGCTCGACCATGTGCTGTTCTACGGGCCGCCCGGCCTCGGAAAAACCACGCTGGCCCACATCCTCGCCAACGAGATGGGCGTGAACATCAAGATCACCGCTGGCCCGGCGATAGAACGTCAGGGCGATTTGGCTGCGATATTGACCAACCTGCAGGCCGGCGACATCCTGTTTATAGATGAGGTCCACCGCCTCGGCCGCGCCGTGGAAGAAGTGCTCTACCCGGCGATGGAAGATTTTGCTCTGGATATCATCATTGGCAAAGGTCCGGCGGCGCGCTCCATCCGGCTAAAATTGCCGCGCTTCTCAGTCATCGGGGCGACGACCCGGCTGGCTTTGGTTACCGCCCCGTTGCGCGCCCGCTTCGGGGCGGTGTACCGCTTGAATTATTATGAACTGCCGGCGATGGAAGACATCGTGCGGCGGGCAGCGGGCCGTCTCAACGTGGAAGCCGAGCCGGACGGCGTGTTGGAAATTGCCCGGCGGGCGCGCGGCACGCCGCGGGTCGCCCTGCGCCTGCTGCGGCGGGTGCGCGATTTTGCTCAAGTACGGGCAGATGGCGTCATCACCGCCGAAGTCGCGGCGGATGCCTTGAGCCTGCTCGACGTGGACCCGCTGGGGCTGGACCAGATGGACCGCCGGGTGCTGCATGCCATCATAGATAAATATGGCGGCGGGCCGGTGGGGCTGAACACCATCGCCGCTTCGGTCAGCGAAGAAGCCGATACGATTATGGACGTGGTGGAACCGTACCTGCTGCAACTCGGCTTCCTGGAGCGCACCAGCCAGGGCCGGGTGGCTACCGCCCGCGCCTGGGAACATCTCGGTCTGGAGCCGCCCAAAGGGCCGCAGGGGCAATTGTTTTAGGGATGGACATCCAGCAAATTGGCAAATTCATCATGGTGGCCGGTGCGGGCATTGTCCTGCTGGGCGGCGGGCTGTGGCTGGCGGGGCGGTTGGGTCTGCCGCTGGGCCGTCTGCCGGGGGATATCCGGCTTCAGTTCGGCGGCTTGACCTGTGTCTTCCCGCTGGCGACCTCCATCCTGCTTTCGCTGCTGCTGACGGTGGGGCTGAATCTGCTGGCCCGCTTCCTGAATAAGTGATATTGAAATCGCCCAATTCTCGTTTTGTGGAGACCCCGCGTGCCATTCAAGAAAATGAACCCCGCGATGCTGTACCTGCTTTCGCAGTTTGTGTTTGGTCTGACGAACCGCACCACCAATACGACTTTTGCGATTTATCTGGTGCAGACAGTCGGGCTGGACCCCTTTCAACTGGTGATTCTGGGCACAATTTTTGAAATCACGATTTTTGTGTTTGAAGTGCCAACCGGGGTGGTGGCCGATGTGGTCAGCCGGCGGCTCTCGGTGATTCTGGGGGTGCTGCTGACGGGTATTGGCTCGGTGGTGATGGGGCTGGAGCCGGTGTTTGCGGTGGTCTTGCTGGGGCACGTCATCTGGGGTTTTGGCAATACGTTCATCAGCGGGGCACACACGGCCTGGATCAGTGATGAAATCGGCGTGCCAGCCGCCAACCGGGCGTTTTTGCGCAGCCGCCAGTCCATGCTGGTGGGCAGCCTGCTGGGTATTCCGCTGGCGGTCGTACTGGCGCGGCAGTCGCTGGCGCTGCCGTTCATTGTGGGCGGTGGCTTGCGGGTCCTGTTTGGCTTGGTTATGGCGCTGGTGATGAGTGAAACTGGATT
>JANJTX010000080.1 GCA_024710875.1 Anaerolineales bacterium
AAAAAACAGAGCCATGCTTGCGCATGGCCCTGTTTCGTTTGTGGAGGTCAGGCTAGAGGGTGGTTACGTTCTGCGCCTGGAGGCCTTTCTGGCCTTTTTCCACTGTGAACTCGACGCGCTGACCCTCTTCGAGGGTGCGATAGCCGTCGCTCACGATGGCGCTGAAATGAACGAACACATCTTCGCCGTTCTCGCGCTCAATAAAGCCGAAGCCCTTTGAGCCGTTGAACCACTTGACCGTTCCTTGTTCTTTTTCGGACATGATTTGGAACTCCTTTCTTCAGTATTGCTTGTCGTGCAGGGGTTCCAAATCAAAAGGGGACTTTCTTTTTAGAACTTACTGTGTAACTTCAAGCGGGCGTAAGTCTAATGCCGCGCCCCTTGAAAGTCAATCCCTGGACGCCCCTCAATTATGAGTGTTTACTCATAAATCTTCGGCCTCATCCGGCTGCAATTCGACCTTCACGCACTCGCCGCGCAGTACCTGGTACACATCAAAGTCGCGCGCCACCTCGGTGGCCGCGAACACCGCCCGCGCCTCCTTGCGGATGTCGCGCTCGCGGTAGCGCCGCGAAACATGCGTGAGCAGCAGGCGTTTCACGCCCGCATCCCGTGCCAGGGTGGCGGCCATCTCGGCCGTCAGGTGCGCGAAGCGCCGCGCCATGTCTATCTCTTCATTCAGGTAGGTCGACTCAATCACCAGCGCGTCGGCATCCCGGCAAAATTCCAGTAGGTTGTCTGTGCGGCCGGTGTCGCCAATGTGTACCAGTTTCGCGCCCGGCGTCTCCGGCCCGAGTACGTCCTCCGGCTGGACGGTGCGGCCATCCGCCAGCGTGATTGCCTCGCCGCGTACCAGCGCCCCGCGCTGCGGGCCGGGCGGCACGCCCAGGGCCTCGGCCGCCTCCGGCAAAAACGGGCGGCGCGGGGCGGTCTCGAACACATAGCCAAAGCAATCCGGCCCGCGGTGGCTGACCGGTATGGCTGTTACCGTAAAATCACCGTCTTTGAAAATCTCCCCCGCCTGAATTTCGGTCATCTTCACTTCAATTTCCATCTTGCCCGGTTGCAACACCCGCACCCCATACAGCAGGTCATGGATGCGCTCCAGTGCCCACTTGCCAGCCATGATTTCCACCTGCTCAATCGTCTCCCAGCGCGAGAAAGTCGAGAACAGCCCCGCCAGCCCCAGGATGTGATCCAGATGGCCGTGGGTAATCAGGATTTTGTTGAGCTTCTTAAAGCCCAGGCCGGAGGTCAGGATCTGGCGTTGCGTGCCCTCGCCACAATCCACCAGAAAGCGGTGCTCATTGTGCTTGATGACCTGCGCTGATAACCCGCGCTGGATGGAAGGGGCCGAAGCCGATGTGCCAAGAAAAACAATCTCAAACAATGGAAATCCTTCAAACAGGGAATGGTTAAGCGTATTGTACCGCCATTGCCACAGCCCTAAATTTTACATGGATTTAACACCGGCTGGGTACAATAGGCACTTATTCGTAACATCCAAGGAGACTTTCGCATGCGCAAACTCTTACCGGTACTCATCATCAGCCTGATCCTGGCCGCCTGTGGCAGCCCTGCCGCCCCCGCAGCCCCGCCCACCAGCAGCCCCGCCCCGGAAGTCCAGACCGTGGCCGCCAGCCCCACCGCCGAACCCGCCGCCCCGGCCGCAGACCCCACCCCCGAACCCGCCGCCGAAACCGGCCTGACCGGCCAGGCCGTCTTTGCCATTGACCCCAGCCGCAGCCAGGCAAGCTTCGCCGTGGATGAAATCCTGCGCAACGCCCCTTTCACCGCCATCGGGGTCACCAGCCAGGTCAGCGGCGAAATCACGGTGGACTTTGACGTCCCGGCCGCCAGCGTGGTCGGCCCGGTGGCAGTGCAGGCCGGATCACTCACCACCGACAGCGGCTCGCGCAATGGCATGATTCAGCGTTTCATCCTGGAAACCAGCGCCTTCCCCACCATCACCTTCACCCCCACCAGCATCAGCGGCCTGCCAGAAGTGGTTGAAATCGGCGTGGCCTACCCCGTCACCATCACCGGCGACCTGACCATCAAGTCCGTCACCGCCAGCGAAACCTTTGAAGGCACGGTCACCCTGCTCTCCGCCACCGAACTGCAGGGCGAATTCACCGCCAATGTCCTGCGCGGCACCACCTACGGCCTGCAAATCCCCAGCGTGCCCTCGGTGGCCAGCGTGGATGACCTCGTCCGGCTTGAAATCTCATTCGTGGCTGTAAGACAATAAGGAAAAAACCATGCCCATTCCGATGAGCTGGCCGGGTTCACCCGTTCTCGCGAGCTGGCACCGACTTAATGCCCGCTGGTCAATGCAACTGAACTATGGGTCATAACCCGGCCAGCCCGCACCACCAGGCGCGATACACCTTTCATCTTGCCAGGGTCGGGGTTGGCATCGCCGCCCGCGCCCTCTTGCATCCTCCACAGAGCAGGTTCTTTCCCGGCCTCAAGCATGCCGAATGCCTGACGCGGATGATACTTGGCGCGCCGATTCTCTCGCCCGCCCGGATGCAACTCGGCACGATTGCCATGTTCGCCGCCTGGGAGAGCGACACCGCCGTAGATGATTTCCTTGGGAATACGCCGCTGGGCCGCCAATTGGCGGCCGGCTGGCACATCCGGTTGGCCTTCCAGCGGCGCTGGGGGTTTGTGAGTGAATTTGACGGCCTACCAGAAACCCTCGGCGAACAGGACCCCGCCGCGCCGGTGGTCGCCGTCACGCTGGCACGCATGAAACTTCCCCAGGTGCCGCGTTTCATTCGCTGGGGCAAACCGGTAGAAGAACTGGTACGCGACCATCCGGCCAAAACCCTGGCAATCGCCGCCATTCGGCTGCCGCGCACTGTCTCCACCTTTTCTGTGTGGAACTCCCAACAGGAAATGCTCGCCATGGTGCGCGGGCAAAGCGCCGTGCCGGCGCCAGAACGCCATGCCGCCGCCATGGTCGAACGCCTCCGCAAAGACTTTCACTTCGAGTTCACGACGCTTCGTTTCAGGCCAATTGCAGAATACGGAGAGTGGGAGGGACGCACCCGTTATATTCCAGTCTAAACCAAATAGTACAGCAGGCTGGTAGTGGCTAAGTTTGTAGGTCAGACAGCGGGCTTTAGCCCGCTGCTGCTGGCTGCCAACCCTGGAAGTCCATTTATTCATCCATTCCCGCAGGCTCATCGCCTGAATTATCAGAACATACATGCTATACTTAATCGCGAGGCGCATGTATGGCAACCCGTAAAACTTCCTCCCGCAAACCCGCGGCCCGGCGCAAGCCCACCACCCGCCGCCAGGCCACCGCCAGAAAGACCACCCGCAAAGCCCAACCTAAACGCGGCGGCCTGAAACTGCCGCGCCTGTTCAGCGGTCTGCGCCGCAAACCGGCTACACCCAAATCAGCACCCAAAGCCCCGCCGCGCAAAACCCTGCGCCCCAGCGGCCCGCCAATTCAAACCGGCATCTCGCTGGACCGCAAACTGGATATCACCGGGGTGGTGCTGGCGCTCGTTGGCCTGCTGACCCTGCTCAGCCTGCTTTCAGCCAGCCAGGGCAGCCTGACCGGCGCCTGGATTGGCCTCGTGCGGCGCGCCTTCGGCTGGGGCGGCTACTTCCTGCCGCTGGCCCTCATCGCCGTTGGCATCTGGCTCGTGCTGCGCAATTTTGAGCGCGTCCCCCGCCCGGATGTTGAACGGCTGGTCGGTCTGGCACTCCTGTATGTCAATGGCCTGGTGTGGCTGCACGCCCTCTTTGTCCCGGTGGATGAAGCCGATGCGCTGGCGCTGGCGGCCGCCGGGCAGGCCGGCGGCTATGTGGGCGGCAGCCTGTGGGTATTGCTCCACAACGGCCTCGGCACGCTTGGCCTGCTGATTGCCCTGATGGCCTGGTTCCTGGTGGGCCTCGCCATGAGCCTCGATCTGGCTGTGCTGGACCTCTTCCGCTGGGTGGTGCCGTTCAAACTGCGCCTGCAGGATGCGTGGGATGAATGGCAGGCCAGCCGCCGCCCGGATGGCCCGCCGATTGCCGGTCTGCCGCTGCATTCTCCGGAAATCCCTGCCGGCGCGGCCCTACCGATGCCCGAGCCCCCCCCGCCGCCCGAAAACCTGCCCGCCGGGCTGGCGGCCGCCACCGCCTACACCCAGCCCTCGGCCACCCAGCCCAGCGCGCCCGAACCAGCCCGTGAGTGGGTGCTGCCGAGCGTCAAAGACATGCTGGATGCTGGCGCGGCCATCGCCTATAACGAAGACGCCGACAAAGCCCGCGCCAAAGTCATCGAAGATACCCTCGCCTCGTTTGGCGCGCCCGCTAATGTGGTGGAAATCAACCGCGGCCCGACCATCACCCAGTTTGGCGTCGAGCCGGCTTTCATCGAAACCCGCAATGGCCGCACGCGGGTGCGGGTGGGTAAAATCGCCTCGCTGGCCGACGACCTCTCGCTGGCGCTGGCGGCCTCGCGCATTCGTGTGCAGGCCCCGGTGCCGGGCAAGGGTTATGTGGGCATTGAAGTCCCCAACGAGCAAATCGGCGCGGTCGCTTTGCGGGATGTCATCGAAAATCCGGCTTTTGGCCGCCTGAAGTCCAACCTGCGTTTTGCCCTCGGGCAGGACGTGGCCGGGCACGCCGTGGCCGCCGACTTGAGCGCCATGCCGCACCTGCTGGTAGCCGGCGCCACCGGCTCCGGCAAGTCCGTGTGCGTGAATGCCATCATCGCCACCCTGCTATTACACAATACCCCTGCCACCCTGCGCCTGATTATGGTTGACCCCAAGCGCGTCGAACTCACCGGCTACAACGGCATCCCGCACCTGCTGGCGCCGGTGGTGACCGAGATTGACCGCGTCGTCGGGGTGCTGCAATGGGTGACGCGCGAGATGGATACCCGCTACCAGAAATTCGCCGAGCAGGGCGCCCGCAACCTGGCCGATTACAACCAGCGCCAGACCACCCAGGGCAAGCCGGTTATGCCGCACCTCGTCCTCATCATTGACGAACTGGCGGATATGATGATGGTCGCCCCGGACCAGACCGAACGTTACATCACCCGCATGGCGCAGTTGGCGCGCGCCACCGGCATCCACCTGATGATTTCCACTCAGCGCCCCTCGGTGGACGTGGTGACTGGCCTGATCAAAGCCAACTTCCCGGCCCGCATCGCCTTTGCGGTCGCTTCAGGTACAGATAGCCGCGTGATTCTGGACCAGCCCGGCGCCGAGCGCCTGCTGGGCCGCGGCGATATGCTCTTCCAGGCTCCGGATGCCCCCGCCCCGGTGCGTTTGCAGGGCGTGTATGTTTCCGATGATGAACTGCAACGCCTCGTGCAATACTGGCGCGGTTTTGCCGGCACCACCCGCACCGCCCCGGTGGCTACCAGCACGCCAACGGACGGCCCGCCTGCGGGCGTACCCCTCAAGCAAATGGCAATCTGGGAAGAGATGAAGCAGATGGAAGCCGCCAACGACCAGGACGAGATGTATGTGGCCGCGGTGGACCTGGTGCGGCGGCGCGGCAAGGCCTCCATCTCCATGTTGCAGCGCGGCCTGCGGATTGGCTACACGCGCTCGGCGCGCCTGATTGACACGATGGAAGATGCGGGTATCATCGGCCCGGCGGCTGGCGGCTCGAATGCCCGTGAAATCCTGGATTATGGCGATGTCACCCCGCCCGACGAAGGCACCGGCGGCGGGGAGGGGGAAGCGGACATAATCCCATGACCCCCACCAAATCCTCCCTGCTCGCCCAAATCCGGGCGGCGCGTGCCGAACTGGAAACCGCTCTGGCGGGCCTTACCCCCGCCCAGTTGGAAGCCCGCCCGCGGCCGGAAGCCTGGTCGGTCAAGGACACGCTGGCCCACATCGCCCTGTGGGAGCAGATGCTGGTGCACTACCAGTTGCCCGGCCAGCGCGGCACGGACGGCTACACTATCGCCGGAGTGCACATCCCTGAATTTGACGTGGATGACATCAATGGCCGCTTTCAGGCCGCCTGGCGCGACCGCCCGCTGGCCGAAGTGCAGGAACTCTTTGCCCAATCCCACCGCGAAACCCTCGCCGCCCTCGAAGCCTGCCCGGAAACCCGGCTGGCTGAAACGCGACGCTATCCGGATGAACCCGGCGACTATCCAATTACCGAAGTGATTCTGTCTGAAACCGTGGAACACTATCTGGAACATCTGGAGGAGATCCGCCATGCCGCAACCCGCTAAAACCCCCTATTGGCTCGCCCTGGCCCTCGGCCTGCTCGGCCCGTTGTTTTACCTTATCACCTTCGGGGCGCGCTTTGGCCGCCTTGAGACGCAGCAAATCACGGAAAGCCTGTATACCTACCTGCCGGTGGCGCTGGGCAGTCTGGCGCTGGTCTGGCTGTTGAACAAAGCCGCCAGTCAGAAAGCGCGCCGTCTTGTGTGGCTCGGTTACCTGCTGGCCCTACCGGTTGGTATGTTTGGCAGCACGGTCGGCGGTATGCTGGGTTTTCTTGGTGTCGTTCTGTTTGGGGCCATCCCCTTGCTGGTCGGGGCGGGGCTGGGTTACGCCCTCGGCCGCCTGCCCGGCCACGGCAAATAGAAAGACGCCGCCAGAGCGCATCCGGCGGCGTTTTTGATTCACCGCGTATTTCGGGCGAAGCCATCAAGCAACCTCCCGGAGGTTTGAAACCTCCGGGAGGTTGCATATTTGCATCTTGCCAAAGTCCGCACTACCCGCCCAGACAGTTAAACGTCCCCTGCACCTCAAACGGCACGCCATCCGGGCCGGCCGCCTCGCCGTGATACGTCCCCGAAAGGCCATCCGAATTGCGGGTGGCGGTCAGCCAGGTGCTGGTGTAGGTCACGCCGCCCACATGCCAGGAAATTCCGGCCGAGAGGTTCGTATCACCCGGCTGGCTGCCCGGTTCCAGCATCAGCAGCACCTGATTCTGGCCGCGCGTCCCGGCCCGCATCACGAACTGCGGTTCCAGGTCGCACTGCGCCCCGTCCAGGTCTACCGGGTGCGGCCCGCGCACTGTTAGCAGGCTCGCCACGCAGGTGAACACGCCCTGCACCTGAATCGTTTCCAGTGCCGGGACATTGTTTGTGTGGCGCTGGGCGGTGCCTTCAAATCGGCCGGAAAAGCCGTCTTCATTCAGGGTAATCACAAAGACATCCGGAGCCGAAACAAAGGCGGCATCTGTGTTAACTTCCGAAGTCGCCCACACCAGTTGGCCGCTGCGGGTCTGGCCTGTCCCGCCAAAAATCACCAGCGTGCCATAGGGCGGCGTTTGTTCAATCGTATTCGGGATGCTCAAATAGGTATCGCCGTCAAAGGGCTGGCACTCGCCGCCGCTCAACACCAGCGGCAGGTCGCCGCCGATGACCAGCATCGCATGGCCCTCGCGCCCGGGTTCGGGTGTGGGGCGCACCGCGCTGGGCGGGGGTGGCACAAACGGCGGTTGCGGCAGGCCGCCCACCGGGTCCGGTTCGCCGGCCTGCGGGTTGCTGGCGGGTTCAGGCGGGCTGGCAGCCGGTTCGGCGGGCGCGCCGCTGGTCTCACCCCCGCCACTGCCGGGGGTCGGCGTGGGGGTCGCGAGGCTGGGGGCACAGGCGCTTAACAAAAGCGCGGCCAGCACAAGTACATTCAAAACATTGTTTCGGTGGGAAGGCAGGGCGGTCATCGGGAGTAATTCTCCTGGTAGTTGGAATTGCAGGATTGTACGGGATAACCGGATTAATGCGATAGCCCAATTGGGGCATGGATTACAATTCGGCATCATGCCTGACCGCCCACGCGTTTCGATTTACACCGATGGTTCCTGCGAGCCCAACCCCGGCCCCGGCGGCTGGGCCGCCCTGCTGCGCTTCGGTGAGTCAGAAAAGACCCTCACCGGCCGCGCCGCCGACACCACCAACAACCGCATGGAACTGACCGCCGCCGTGGAAGCCCTGCGCGCCCTCAAGGAACCCTGCCACATCACCCTCCACACCGATAGCGAATACCTGCGCCGCGGCATCACCGAATGGCTGCCCGGCTGGCGCAAGCGCGGCTGGCAGCGCAAGGGCGGCGCGCTGGCCAATGTAGACCTCTGGCAGGCGCTGGATGCCAGCCTCGGCACGCACCAGATTGAATGGCGCTGGGTCAAGAGCCACGCCGGCCACCGCCACAACGAACGCGTCGACCGCTTGGCGCGCCAGGCCATGCGCGGCCAGTTGCCATGAGCCGCCCGGCCTTCCCCACCTCGCTCGCCACCCCCCACGGCGAAATCCAGTTCCCGGCCTTCCTGCCGGATGCCACCCAGGGCGTGGTGCGCGCCGTGGATGCCAGCGACCTCGAAACCGCCGGTTTGCAGGCGGTGGTGATGAACACCTTCCACCTGATGCAAAAGCCGGGCTCCAGCACCCTGGAAGCCCTCGGCGGTCTGCATGCCTTCAGCGGCTGGCGCGGCCCGATCCTGACTGACTCGGGCGGCTTTCAGGCCTACTCCGTCATCCGCGAAAACCCCAAACTCGGCAGCCTGACCGAAAACGGCCTCGCCTTCCGCCGCGAGGCCGGTGGCCGCAAATACCAGCTCACGCCTGAAAAGACCATCCAGTTGCAGCTGGCCTATGGTGCCGACATCCTCGTCACGCTGGATGATGTCACCCATGTGGATGACCCGCCCGACGTGCAGGCCCGCGCTGTCCAGCGCACGATTGCCTGGGCCAAACGCTGCCGGGCCGAGTTTGACAAACTGGTAGACCAAAAGGGGCTGGAGGGCGCCGCCCGGCCGCGCCTGTTTGGCGTGGTGCAGGGCGGGCGCGACCCCAGCCTGCGCCGCCAGTGCGCCGAAGCCCTGCTCGAAATCGGTTTTGATGGCTACGGCTACGGCGGCTGGCCGCTGGATGAAGACGGCGCCCTGCTGGAAGATGTCCTCGCCCTGTTGCGCGACCTCATCCCGCCGGAATTCCCCCTGCACGGCCTCGGCATCGGCCACCCGGAGAACATCGCCCGCGGCTGGGCGCTCGGCTACCAGACCTTTGACAGCGCCCTGCCCACCCGCGACGCCCGCCGCGGCCGCCTGTACACTTTCACCGAAGCGGCGGGCACGGGCGGCAAGTGGTTCCGCACCCTCTACATGCAGGACGAAAAACACATCCGCGCCGCCGGACCACTCTCCGAATTCTGCGACTGCCCGGCCTGCACCCGTTACTCGGCTGGCTTCCTCCACCACCTCTTCAAAATCGATGACCATCTCTTCCCGCGCCTCGCCACCCTCCACAACCTGCGCTTCATGACCCTGCTGGAAGACCGCCTGCGCCAAGATGCCTGACCCGCTGAATGACCTGACCGCCGCTGTACTGGCCGGCCCCAAATACGCCGCCATCGTGCCGGAACTGGCGCGCCGCCTTGCCGCCGCCGAGCTGGCCAAGGGCCGCAGCCCCAAAGAGGCCCTCAAGGCCACCCGCAACAAACTGCATCAGGTCGGCGGGGCTTACCTCGGCGGCCGCATGGACTACCCGGACTGGGCCGACCGTCTCGCCGCCGTCAGTGCAGACCCGGCCGCCCTGCAAGCCGAGTGCCGTGCCATCCTCGCCGCCCATGCCAGCAGCCGCGAACGCCTGCCCATTCTGGACGATTTCTACGCCGCTATCTTCGCCGCCCTCGGCCCGGTGAACTCCGTGCTGGATGTGGCCTGCGGCCTGAACCCGCTGACCCTGCCCTGGCTGCCGCCCGACCTGACCTACTACGGCGTGGACATCTACACCGATATGACCGCCTTCTGCGATGAGTTCCGCGCCCGCCTCGGCCGCCCCGGCCGCGTCTGGGCCGCCGATGTGCTCGCCCAACCGCCGGACACCGCCGTGGATGTCGCCTTCGTGTTCAAAACCCTGCCCTGCCTGGAGCAGGTCGATAAAGACGCCGGGCGCACGCTCTTACGCGCCCTCAACGCCGCGCGCCTGGTAGTGTCTTTTCCGGTCACCAGTTTGGGCGGGCGCGCCAAAGGTATGCCCGCCAACTACGCCGCCCGCTTTGAGGCCCTCGCCGCCGCCGAGGGCTGGCCGATCCAGCCATTAAATATCACCGGCGAACTGGTGTATCTGGTGGAGAAGGGCTGATGCTGAAATTTAGATGTAGCCCTTGTAGGCGTAACCTCACCTGAAATTCCACCCATCTGCCCTGAAAAACAAACTCGGTCGGGATGCTTCCATGCCGAGCCACCCGACCCCGCGAAGTAGGGTCGACCTGCAGGTCGCCCCTACCCGAGAAGCATAACTACTTTGAATCCTTAGAGTCAGCCGCGGCTTAACCAAAAAGGCGCCCTCCGGTTGGAGAGCGCCTTTGATTTCACGATGAAAACTCTAGCCGTTGGCATCCCGCAGGCGGCGCGCCCCAAAAATCACCACCAGCAGCAGCACCGTCAACCCGGCCAGGAAGGGCAGGCCAACATCATCCAGCAGGCCGGTATCCGGCAGCGAACTGACGGCCGTGGCCGTAGGTGTAACCGTCTGCAGGTTGCTGGCGGCCTGGGTTTGCGCCACCGAAGCCTGCGTCAGCAAAGCCTGCACCGTCGCGGTGCGCGGGTCTGGCGTGGGGCCGTCGCCGCCCCCTGCGCCATCCGGTGTTTCCGTCACCGAAAGCCCACCTGCATCCGGCGTATTGCTCGGGGCCTGGGTCGCGGTCGGCGGCGCAGTATTGGAAGGCGTGGGCGAGAACGCCGCCGCCACTGCCGTTTGCGTCAGCGATTGGGCGATCTGGGCATTCTGGGCTTCAGCCGTCAGCACGGCCGGGTCATCGGCGGTCGGAGTCTGCGGGCGTAAGAACATCACATACACCACCATGCAGATGACGGCCAGGACCATAAACCCGCCAATGCCCGCCGCCAGCATGATAAACGTGCGGTTAGAGCCGCCTCCCTCCGGGGGAGGGCCTTCGTCTTCCGGGGTATCTTCAAAATCCAGGTCGTCAAGCATGCGTGTTTCTCCTTAAACCCGCCCTCGGGTTGCCACCCGGGGCTGTTTCTAGTTTTACCCTATAACCTCGATATTCGCCAGCGGAACCATCAACATTTCATTGCCTTCCAGTTCCACCTCGGCCGCCGCCGCCCGCAACCCACTCGGAAAGCGTTGCAAGCCCGCCGGCAGGCTCTTAATCACGCCAATCGCGGCCGGGCGCGGCGCCTTGCTCATGCGCACCCGCTGCCCGGTACGGAACAACTCCAAATCCAGCGGAATCGGGGGCGTCCCGCCCGCTGGCAGCCCAATCACTGCCTCCGGGCGCTCGCCGGTAAAGCGGTCAAACGGCTCAGCATCCACTGAGATATCTCGGCCTACATTGGTGGAAAGCAGTTTGAACGCCGCCGCATTAATCGGCAGTTTGCCAAAGCCTTCCAGTACCAGCACCGGGTAAGGCATGCGTTTGGCCAGCGGAATTAGAGCGGTGGCCAGGCTGCCCAAAATCAGTCCCCGTAACTGCAATTCCACTGAATTCTCAAGCGTCTTGCGGTCACCGCAATAGCCGCCCAGCATCACCGTGCCGCGCTGGCTGGGGTCCAGTTTGTCGGTCGTAAAGCGGTCGTTCGGGTCCTCCGCCATCACCGCCAGGTTACCGCTGTTAATCAGGCCATTGCCCCACACCCCCTGCACCCAGGCGCCCACCGCTTCAATCGTTACGCCATAATCCGCCGTCACTTCGGCCACCGTCCCCGGCATGCCGGCCTGCAATTGCAGCGGTTTGCTGCGCACTTCAATTAATACCTGGCCGTTGCTGATGGCGGCAATCCGGCCATCGGCGGTACTCAGGGCCTCGCGCCCCAGGCCGCGCTTGGCCACCAGGTCGCCCTTTGCCAGGGTATCACCCACCTGGCGCATCAAATACCCATTGGCTTTTTCAGGCAACACACCCAGGCTGCGGGCCACATCCAGCACCGCATATTCCGGGGCCGCAATTGCCTCGGCCACCACATCGGTGGCTGCCACGGTTTGCCCGGCGCGCACCTTCACCACCCCCGGCACCGGCAGCAACCGGCGGCGGCGGATACGGGCAAGGGCCGTTACATGAGTTACTGGCGCTAGCATGGTCATCGCTCCTGTTGGTGCAAAAATTGTGCCATCGGCCGCCCCAATCAGCGGTTCAGGGCATGGTGCCAGCGGCGCAGGGTTTCCAGCCGTTCGGTGGCATTGGTAGGCAGGTGCAGCGGTCGGCCGCGGGCATCCACCACCACCCCAAACGGGCCACCCACAATCGGCCGGCTCATCTTCAGGCTGCGGCCCGGCCCGGCGCCCACATCCGCCCGGTGGAAGCAGTCAATCTCCAGCTTGGCCTTGCGTCCCGACGGCAACGGAATCAGCGTCAGGTCGCCCATCGCCACATCCACCGTGTTGCTGTGGCCGGTCTCATAGCGGATGCGAATGCGCAGCACCTGTGCCCCGGGTCTGGCATCCACTACCGGCGCAATGACATACCCCAGGTTCAGGAACGAAATCGGATCCAGAAGCAGTTGGGTGACGAGGGCCGGATTCACCGGGGCGGCCGCCCCCAGCGCCGGCGCCAGATTGTTCTTGTCCAGAATAATTTGCTGAATGCCCGTTGGCTCCAGCGCATCCAGAATCAGCAGCAAACTCTGCGAAAGCTCCGGCGCCTGCGCCACCACCGCCCCGCTCACCAGAATTGGGTCAAACAGCGGCAGCAAGTCCGGGTGCAGGCGGCGGGCATTGCGCGGAAACCGCCCACTGGCCGCCCCCACTGCCAGCCGGATGGCCTCACGCGCCAGGGCCTGCTCAATCGCCAGGTCCTCTCGCTCAGCCGGCAGGGTCGCCGGGAACAAGGTCTTGTTCTGGATGTAATCCAATACATACACCGGGTCAATCTCCAGCGGCAACCAGCGCGTAATCTGCTCCAGCGTGCATTGTTCCAGAATCGTTTTCAAGCCCTCGCCCACCCCCAGCCCGGCAAATGTTCGCAGCCGCAGGTCGCCATTGAAGGCCGCCGCCACAATCGTAGAGGAAGCCCCCACATCCACCGCCAGTGCCGCCGGGGACTCTTTGGCCTGCAGCAGGCTCAGGAACCGCGCAATCCGCCCCAGAGACATCGCGGTCGGCTGCAAGTTGCCGCCCGACCAGGTGTTCAGTTCATTCAGGCCCAAAATCCGGTTGGCATGCCGCCGCCGGAAGATGTCGGTCAGCAGCGTTTCCGCCGGGCCAAGGTTTTCTTCGGTCAGGGCCGGGCGCAGGTTTTCAGTCACATGCACGGCTGTCAGTTCTTCCAAAAAGCCCTTCACCCGCCCCGCCAGTTCGCGGTTGCCGGCGAAGATAATATCTGGTCGTTGGGCCGCCGGCAGCAACGAAATCGCCATCCCCAGCGCGTTCACCAGGTTCAACACCGAGCGGTTGGCCCCGCCATCCGTACCACCGGCAATCAGCACCAGGTCTGGCCGCTGTTTCACAATCGCGTTAATCTGCTCTTCGATGCGGCGGCGTTTGCTCAAGCTGATGGTCTCGACCACATTCACATAACTGGTACCCAGCAGGTTCAGCGCACTCTCCAGCGACACCCGCTCCAGCAAACCCACCGCCACGGCTTTCAAGGGTGGCGCGCCAGAGAGGGTTGAGGCCAGGTTATCGGCTCCGGAGCCATCCCGCGTACTGGGAATCAGCAACTGCTCCTCGGCCCCGGTCAGCACCCGGCCAGAGATGCTCTCCAGGGTATCCAGCGCGTGCCGTACGCCCTCGCTGGCATCAAACATCGGCGCACCGGCGGTGGTGGGGGCCACCCCGGCCGCCAGGAAGCGGTAACGGCCCTCCACCGCGTCAAACAGCAGGGCACGCGTATTCACCGAGCCCACATCAATCGCCAGCAGCGAGCGCGGCGTGGTGAGCTGGCGCTCCAGTTCGCGGGCCTCGCTGGCCTGGGGGTCCTGGTCGTGGGTCGTCATACGCTGTGGCTCACAAGCTTCCGGCCATCCGGGCCAGAAAATCAAACAGGGTGTCCAACCGTTCAATCAGAGCGGCCAGGGCCGCACTTAGGGTGCCAGCAAACAACACCCCAAAGGTAATCGCAATAAATACCTGTCCAACCCGCGCCAGCAATTCAATCAGCCGGTGACGCTCCGGCAACTGATGTGGGTGGTTCTTGGCCCCAAAGTGGAAATAAGCCAGGGTCGCGATCGTACCCACCAGAATCAGGCTGCCATTCACCAGATAGCCCAGCGCCGCCCCCAACTGGCCGCTGCCCAGCGCCCCGGCCAGTTTCTCCGGGCTGAAGAAGCTGGTCGAACCGGCCACCTGCGGCAGCAGCGTCCCCTGCACCGCCCCGCTCACCGCCACTGCCGCCCCCACCCCCACCAGCAGGGCCGAGGCCGGGTTGCCCAGCACCGCGGTGCGCGGCGAAAGTTTGGTAAAGAGCAGCAATATCCAGAACAGCGGCACCAGCAACTCCGCCAATGGCCGCTCCAGCAAGGCCGGCAGCAACACGGTATTCAACGCCACCGCCGCCGCATAGCCGGCCGAAACGCCAATAAACAGATGCACGGCCAGACGGAACAGGCCATTATCGCCCAGGGCGTAAGAAAACACCAGAAAAGTCAGCAGGGCGGCAATAAAACCGCCCACCAGGTCGCCGGCACTCATCTCGCACCGCCTTTGTTTCGTTTCAGTCCGCCTGCCAGGTTTCGGCTCAAACCCAGGCCCCCGCCAATCAGCAGGCTGGCGGCCATCACCAGCAGGCCGGCGGCATAGGCATCCCAGTAACGCCGCACCCGCAACTCCCGGATGCTGGCCTCATAATACGCCCCGCCGCGCAGCCCCGCCACCAGGCCTTGAATCTGGCTCGGCTCATTCTGTACGTACGGCCACAGCAGCGGCTCGGCCTGGACGCTGGATACCACCAGCAGCGGCGTGGTGCGCCCGCTGATGGGATCCACCAGCGCTGGCTGCACCTGCTCCACCCAGGCCCGGGCAGCATCCGGGTCATCTGCCAGCACCACCACCGCCGCGAAATCACGCACCCGGAAGATATTGGCAAAGGCCGTCTGGGCCCAGATGTCGCTGCCATCCGTCAGGCGGTGGGTGATTGCCACCCGCGGGTCAGTCGCCAGTTGCAGCAGGCCGGAAACCCCGCCCGGCAAGTAGCCCAGATTGTAATAATCGCGCTCTGGCAAATAATTGGGGTGGTTGATGCGCTGGCTGGTCGCCATAAAATGCTCAATCTGGGCCGGGCCACTCGGCAGCGTGGAAATTAATGCCAGCCGCGCCCCGCCTATCAGCAGGTGGTCCACCAGGCCGGTGGCGGCTGCCTCTACCTCGCCCGAGAAGGCCGGCTGGTATTCCACTGCCACCAGCACCAACGACCCCGGTGGCAGGCCATTGACCACATCCAGCGCCGACTGAATTTCAGCCGGCACGCTGCGGCCCGCCGTGCGGGGCAGGCTGAAAAAATCAAGCAGGGCCATCAGCGGTAGTGCGACCGCCGCCATCAGCGTCAGGGCCAGCACCGCCTGCACCAGCCGTTGCGGCAGCGGGTTGGCTTTGTGCGCCCGCCGCGGCGAGCGCACTTCTTCGGCCACCATTTGCGCCAGTTGCAGGCTGTAGCCGCGCTGGATTTCGCTCAATTGCAGGCCGCTGGCGGCGCTGGGCGGGCGGCCAAACTGCACGATCTCCGGCTCGGCCGGCAGCACTCCGGTCAGCCCCGCCAGCGGGCCAATCCGTTCCGCCTCGGCCGTCTCGGCCTCCTGGTCCTGCAGGTCAGCGGCATCAATACTCGCCACCGGGCGCATCTCCTGCAACCAGGAGGGCAGCTCGGCCGGAGCCAGGTCGCCAGTGTCGTCATCCACTACCGGTCGGGCAACCGGTTCCGGCTCGGCCGGGGCCGGCAGGGCATCCTCTGGCGTAATCTGCGCCAGCCAATCCGGCAACTCACCCGAATCCAGTTTAAATACTTCAGAAGCGGCCTCATCATAGTCGGCGGCAAAGGCGCTCGGCGGTTCTGGTTCGGCATCCGGCCGGAATTCGGTCAGCCAGTTGGGTGCATCACTGCCCAGGCCTGGTTCACTCGCCAGCCCGGGGAATTCGCTCTCCACCGCCTCGGCCGCTTCGCTGGTGGCCGCGGCGGCCCAATCTGGCAGGTCTGGCGCGCCCGTTTCATCCGGGCTGCTCTCTTCGCCCATCAACCAGGCCGGGGCACTTTCGCCGGCCGGTGTGCCAGTCAGCCCCAGCCCCAGCCCACTGCCGATTTCCTGCAGCCAGTCCGGCTTGTCTTCCGGTTCAGGCAGCGGGAAGCCTGCCCCGGCAACGGGTTCATCGGTCGGCTCGCTCAGGCCCGCCATCCAGTCCCCGCCAGAATCGGAAGCGGAGGCAGCGGGCGGCTCGGCCGGGTTGTTCAGCCCCGCCAGCCAGTCGCCGCTGGCATCTGGCTCTTCCTCCGGCGCGTCCTGGGCTTTGAGTGTCTTCAGGCGGGTTCCAAAATCCGGGCTGTCCTCATCCAACGGCGGCAGCGAACCACTCTCGCGCGCCCGAATTGGCTCTAACCAGTCGGCGCTGGCTTCGTCTTCCTGTTCAAAACTCACCGGCTGGGTCGGTGGCGGCGGGTCTTCATCCGGGGCGCGCCCTTCCGAGGTGCGGATGTTCGCCAGCCAGTCCGGCACATCGTCCCCGTCCTCATCCTGGTCACCCAGCGCGTCAAACAGGCCGCCTTCGGCTGGCGTCGCCTCTGCCAGCCAGTCCGGGGCCTCCTCCTTAGCTGGCTCGCCGCCTGGCTCCTCAGCCGAAGAGGGGTTGAGGTCGCTCAACCAATCCGGGAGGTTATCGTCGTCGTCTGCAAAGCCCATAATCGTCTCTTAATCCGTCAGCCGCCGTACGGCCGGTCCGCGGCCAGCAAGGCCCGCAACCCGGTCGCAATCGTACCCAGGCTCACCCCAATCAGGATGCCGCGCCCGCCCGCCCCCGCCAGGGTCTGGGCCAGCCACGGCCGCAGGCCATCGCCCAGCGGGCCGCTGCCCAGCAGCGCCAGTAGCGCCGTCACCCAGAACACCACCCCAAACAGGTCCGTCCGGCGCGCCAGCAACCGCGCCCCCGCCAGCGTCAGCGTTACGGCCAGCACCGCCATCAGGCTGGTTTCCACTGGCAGTTGAATATAGCGGAACAGCCACTGCGGAGCGGCGGCTTCCGGCCCCAGCCATGCCGTAATTACAAAAGTGAGGAACAAGGCCACCAGCAGCACAAATGAGTACAGCGCGTTGCGGCTGCCCCCCCGCAGTTTGGTGAAATGCACCGTCCCCAGATTCAGCACGCCCAGCAACAAACCGGCCGCCGCCACCAGCATCACCCAGCCCAGCAGGGTGGCGCGCAGGCCTTCCAGCCCGAACAGGATGGAAAACAAAGTCAGCCAACCGCCCACCAGGGCGACCGCCGTGGAAACCGGGGCACGCAGGTTGCCATTCATCGGAAGAACCCGCCCAGCAAGCCCAAAATCGAACCGCCCAGCAAAGCCGCTGCAACCAGCCAGCGCGCCAGGTCCTGGGCGTGCAGGCTGGCCACATGCATTGGGCCGGCATCCAGGTAGGCGCCCCCGGCATACAGTTCCTCGCCCACCAGCAACTCACTGGCCGTAGCGTACAGCGTTGCCTGGCCCGGCAGGCTATCACTGCCCGCCAGCGAAAAAACCTGCCTGCGCTCGGCCGCCGCCGCCAGCAAACCGCCCTCAATCCCAAAGGTGCCCGCCAGCAGGCTGGCCGAGACCCCATCATCCTTCATCATATGAATCGTACCGGCCGCATAGGCAAACGGCGTCAGGCCGCTCACCCGCCCCAGGGTGTTCTCATAAGCCCCAAACAGCCCCAGCCGGGTGTAGGTCGCCCGCAGTGTATCCTGGGCCAGAATCGCCAGCAGCCCATCGCCGGCGCTGGCGACCGGTGGGTTATCGCTTTCCGAGGCCACCGCCGCGATGCGCCCCAGCATACTCAAGCCCACCAACGCCGCCGCACTCTGCGGGCTGGTGATGTCGCTGCGCCCCAAAGCCACATGCAAACGCGAGCCATCTTCCACCGCCAGCTCAATCATGCCCTGCAAGCGGTAAAACGCTGGGATGTCGCGTATGTTCTTCTCGCTGCGCTGGCGGCCGATAAAAGCAAAAGCCAGCAACGCCCCACCAAAAAAACCCACCACCAGCAACAATCCGAAGTTCATCGCTGCCCCTCACGCAACTGCTGCACAAACGCCCGCGTGTGCTGCGGGTCTTCCAGCATGGTCGCCAGCGTATTCAGTCCGTCCTCCGGCAACCAGCCCCGCAACAACGGCTGGCCCAGGTACACCAACTGCGCCCCCAGCAGGTTCAGCGGGCCGGTGGCTTCCAGCAACGCCGCCGCCTCCTCCTCCAGACCCAGGGCCTGCAGGCGGGCGCGCCATTGTTCAAGGATGTCCGGACTGTACGGCAAAATAAAACAGCTCCTGTGCGAATCGTTAAGCAGGAAAACCGCCCGTTCGTACGGGCGCTTTCCTCTGGCTATTTGGATTTTATAGGGGGCAGGGGGGCTGGTCAAGCGAATTCGGCGGTCAGTCTCCTTTTAAGCGTCCGGCTACCTGTGCAATTGCCCGGCATGCGGTAAGATTCGGCCATGCATCATTTTGAGCCTCCCCGCCGCCGCGGCCTGCTGGCCCATCTCGGCCTGTTGGCCGGGCTGCTGGCCGCCAGCGCCACCTTCTTCAGCCTCGCCACCCGTAGCGCCCTGGGTCCGGGTTTCGTCTTACTACTGCTGGGAGCGCTGGCTTTTGCCCTGCCGCTGCCGCTGGTCGGCTACCGGCTGGCGGCCCTGCTGCGCGGTGGCTACGAAGTCAGCCGGGATGGGCTGCGCCTGCAATGGGGCTGGCGCGCCGAAGACATTCCCATCCACGCCATCCTGTGGGCCGAACTGGCCGAAGACCTCGTCCAGCCCCTGGCCCTGCCGCGCCTGCGCTGGCCGGGCGCCCTGGTGGGCAGTACCCACCACCCGGACGCCGGCGAAGTTGAGTTCATGGCCGCCGAAACCGAGGGCCTGATTGTGGTTGGCACCGCCGAGCGCACCTATGCCATTTCACCCGCCGACCCGGGGGCGTTTCTGCGCGCCTACCAGACCGAACTGGAACGCGGCAGCCTCGCCCCGCTTAAGCCCTGGTCGGCCCGGCCGGATTTTCTGCTGGCCGAAATCTGGCAAATCCCACGGGCACGCGGCTTCCTCGTCATACTCATTCTGTTCAACCTCCTGCTGTTCGTGTGGGTCGGGCTGGCGCTACCCAGCCTGGAGACCGTCTCGCTCGGCTTCACCCCCGGCGGCCAGCTGGAGAACCCGGTGCCCGCCGCCCAGTTATTCCTCTTGCCAGTCGTCAACCTCGGGCTGGGTCTGGCCAGTGTACTGGTCGCCAGCGCTTTTCACCGCCAGCAGACCGACCACCCGCTGGCGTATGCCCTATGGGGCGTGGCGAGCCTCTCCAGCCTGTTGTTTGTCCTGGTGGTGTACGTTATCCTGTTTAATGCGTGAGTTATCCACATGAAAACATCGGTTATCCACAGTTTTTACCCACTTATCCCCAAAGTTTCCCCGCTTTTGGAGGACTTTTCCCGATGATGCCTTTTTCACTGCCCCAACTGGCGCTCGGCGTTGGGCTGGCGGCTCTGGTGGGGTTGGCCGCCTGGCGCGCCCGTGCCCTGGCCCCCAGCGGGGCGCTGGCGGCCGCCGGCGTGGGCGGGCTGCTCTTCGGCTTCGGTGGTTGGGGTGGGGCGGCACTCCTGATGGCTTTCTTTATCTCCTCCAGTGCACTCTCGCGGCTGTTCAGCGCCCGCAAAGCCGACCTGGCCGAGAAGTTCGAGAAGGGCAGCCAGCGCGACTGGGCCCAGGTGCTGGCCAATGGCGGAGTCGCGGCCTTCCTGGCTGCTTTGTTGCCACTTTTCCCCGATGCCGCCTGGCCGTGGCTGGGTTTGGCCGGCGCCCTGGCCGCCGCCAATGGCGATACCTGGGCGACCGAACTCGGCACCTTGAGCCGCGCCACCCCGCGCCTCATCACCACCGGCCGGGCCGTGCCGCGCGGCACCTCGGGCGGCATCACCCTGCCCGGCACGGTCGCATCCCTGGCGGGCGCAGGCCTCGTTGGCCTGCTGGCCGGGCTGTTCTCGCCGTCCTTGAGTTTTGCCGTCACCCTGCTGGCCATCAGCCTCGGCGGCCTCGGCGGCTCTCTGGCCGATTCACTCCTCGGCGCCACCGTGCAGGGCATCTACCGCCATCCAACAAACGACCGCGAAACCGAAAAACGCCCCGGCCCGGATGCCCAACCCATCCGCGGCTGGGCAGCGATTAATAATGATGTGGTAAATTTCCTTGCCACTCTGGCCGGCGCATTGCTGGCCATCCTGCTGGGCGGCGGGCTGGCCTGATGGCCGCCCCTGAAAGGACAAACCTCCGTGCCTGAAACTCGCATCCCGATGTCTGCCCCTGACCTCACCGAAGCCGAGCGCGCCGCCGTGCTGGCCGTGCTGCACACCCCGCACTTGAGCATGGGGCCGGAATATCTCGCTTTTGAACAGGCCGTCGCCGAGCGCATTGGCGTGCGGCATGCCATCTCGGTTAACTCTGGTACCGCCGGCCTGCACCTGTGCGTGCGCGCCGCCGGCATCGGCCCCGGCGACCTCGTCCTGACCACGCCCTTTTCCTTCATGGCTTCCAGCAATGTGCTGCTCTATGAAAACGCCGTACCGGTCTTTGTGGATGTGGACCCGCTGACCGGCAACATTGACCCGGCCCTGGCCGCCGCCGCCAGCGCCGACCTGCAAACCGGCGGCGCCGCTGCCCGCCGCTGGCTGCCGCGCCGCGGCGCAAACAAAGGCGCGCCGCTCAAAGCCCTGCTACCGGTGGATGTCTTCGGCCAGCCCGCCGACTACGACGCCCTGCGCCCGGCCGCCGCCGGCCTGAAAATCATCGAGGACTCGTGCGAGGCCATCGGCGCGCAATACCATGGCCGCAATGCCGGCACGCTCGGCGATACTGGCGTATTCGCCTTTTACCCCAACAAGCAGATGACCACTGCCGAAGGCGGCCTGATTGTTACCGACGACGACGAAGCCGCCACCCTGATGCGCGCCCTGCGCAATCAGGGCCGCGCCCCCGGTGATACCTGGCTGCAACACACCTACCTCGGTTACAACTACCGGCTGGATGAATTAAGCGCCGCCCTCGGGAGGGTGCAGTTCGGGCGACTGGATGAACTGCTCGCCAAACGCCAGCGGGTCGCCAACTGGTATGCCACCCACCTCGAAGACCTGCCGGAGATCGAGCAGCCCCACATCGCCGCCAGCACCACCCGCATGTCGTGGTTCGTGTATGTTGTGCGCCTGCCCGCCACCCGGCGGGATGCCGTGATCGCCGCCCTGGAAGCCGAGGGCATCCCGGCCCGGCCCTACTTCGCCCCCATCCACCTCCAGCCCTTCATGGTCGAACGCTTCGGCTACCAGCCCGGCGATTTTCCGGTCACCGAAGAACTCGGCCAGCGCGGCCTCGCCCTGCCCTTCAGCAGCGTGATGACCGAAGAACAGGTCGCCGAGGTGTGCACCGCCCTCGGCCGGGCACTGACGTAAATTTCACACAATAAATTAAAAGCGAACGGAGCAGGCCTTGCGGTCTGCTCCGTTCTGGTTTCAGGGCTCGAGGAGAGAGGGACACCAATTTGAGGAGGATCTACCAGTAAATGGGAGGGGTCACCCTGAAACCCTTCCAACCTCGAACATAAGTATACCTGTTTTCTTTATTTTGTCAAGTATTTTTCTATATTTTGCAAATAGTTCGATGGGTGTAGCCAGGGCCTCTTTTTTCGGTCTTCGCCTGCCCTTTTCCCACAAACCCGCGTTGTCCATTACAATCGCCCGCATGCCTGCTGGCCTGACTGACCTCACCCTGCCCAATGGACTGCGTGTCCTGCTGCGCGAGATCCACACCGCCCCGCTCATCAGCCAGTGGCTGTGGCTGCGCGTCGGCTCGCGCGATGAACTTCCCGGCCGCACCGGCGCTTCACACTGGGTCGAACACATGTTCTTCAAGGGCACGCCGCGCTTCCCCGGCGGTGAGCTGGATAAAGCCATCTCGCGCCGCGGCGGGGTGTGGAACGCCATGACCTACCTAGACTGGACCGCCTACTACGAAACCCTGCCCGCCGCCGAAATCGACCTTGCCCTTGAGATGGAAGCCGACCGCCTGCTCAACGCCGCCTTCGCTGAACCGGATGTCGAATCCGAGCGCACCGTCATCATCTCCGAACGCCAGGGCAACGAAAACAGCCCGCTCTTCAAACTGGATGAAGCCATCCAGAACGCCGCCTTCTCCACCCACGGCTACCAGCATGAAATCATCGGCAGCCGCGCCGACCTGCAAAGCATGACCCGCGCCGACCTCTACGACCACTACCGCGCCTACTACACCCCGGCCAATGCCGTTCTGGCCCTCGCCGGAGATTTTGACACCCCGGCCCTGCTGGCGCGCATTGAAGACCTCTACGGCCGCCTGCCCGCCGGGCCGCCGCCCCAACGCCCCCAGCGCCCGGAGCCGCCCCAGACCGAACCCATCCGCCTGACCGTAACCGGCCCCGGCGAAACCACCTTCCTGCACCTGTGCGTGCGCGCCCCGGCCGCCAGCCACCCGGACTTCTACGCTTTCATGGCGCTGGATAGCCTGCTCACCGGCCCCAGCAATCTCAACATGTTCGGCGGCGGCATCTCCAACCGCACCAGCCGCCTGTACCACGCCCTCGTCGAAGGCGAGATAGCCGTCAGCGTCGCTGGCGGGTTGCAGGCCACCTTAGACCCCTTCCTCTACACCATTCACCTCACTCTCAACCCGCGCCACACCCCCGCCAGCGCCGAAGCCGCCCTGCTGACCGCACTGGAGATACTGCTGGCCGCCCCGCCTGACCCCGCCGAACTGGCCCGCGCCGTCAAGCAGGCCCGCGCCCTGTTTGCCTACGGCAGCGAGAGCATCACCAATCAGGCTTTCTGGCTGGGCTTCTCCGAAATGCTCGGCGGGCTGGCCTGGTTTGAAACCTACCTCGACCATCTGGCGGCCGTCACTCCCGAGGATGTCTGGCGCGTGGCGCGCGAATATTTCGCCCCCGCCCGCCGCATCCTCGGCGTGTACCAGCCGGATGGCACGCCCCTGCCGGACGAGGACGCCGAATGAGCGCCCCGGCCGTGCCCGGCCCGCAGGACATCCTGCGCCGCCAACTTTCCAATGGCATCGTGCTGCTCGCCCGTCGCAACCCGGCCAGCCCCTCGGTGGCCGTCGGCGGCAGCCTGCCAGTCGGCGCGCTCTACAACCCGCCCGACAAACTCGGTCTGGCCGACTTCACCGCCGCCGCCTTAATGCGCGGCACCCACGCCCGCAGCATGCACGCCATCTATGACCTGTTGGAAGGCGCCGCCGCCAGCCTTGGCTTCAGCGGCGGCACCCACACCACCGGCTTCTCCGGCAAGTGCCTCGCCGAAGACCTGCCCACCCTGCTTGGTCTGCTGGCCGAAGCCCTGCGCCAACCCGCTTTCCCTCCCGAGCAAATCGAAAAGCTGCGCGCCCAGTTCCTCACCGGGCTGGCCCTGCGCGCCCAGGACACCGCCGACCGCGCCGGCCTCGCCTTTGACGAACTGGCCTACCCTGACCACCCCTACCGCTTCCCCGAAGAAGGCCACCCCCACACCGTCAGCGCCATCACCCGCCAGGACCTGGCCGATTTTCACGCGGCACACTACGGCCCGCGCGGCCTGCACCTCGCCATCGTCGGCGGAGTTGAACCGACGGCCGCGCTGGATGCCGTTGAGGCCGCCCTCGGCGACTGGCTCAACCCGGCCCAGCCCGCCGAGCCCAGCCTGCCGCCCGCCCCGCCCCCGCCCGCTGAAGTGCGCCGCCGCGAACTCGTGCCCGGCATGAGCCAGAGCGATATCGTCCTCGGCACACCCGGCCCGGCCCGCGCCGCCCCGGACTACCTGGCCTGCGCCCTCGCCAACGACGTCCTCGGCGTGTTCGGCATGATGGGCCGCATCGGCGAAAGCGTGCGTGAACGGGCTGGCCTGGCCTACTACGCCGGCAGCCATCTGGGCGGCAGCCTCGGCCCCGGGCCGTGGACGGTCAGCGCCGGAGTCGACCCGCGCCACGAAGAACAGGCGATTGACCTCATCAAGGCTGAAATCCGCCGCCTCGTTACCGAACCGATAACCCATGCCGAACTGGCCGACTGCCAGGCCGCCCGCATCGGCAGCCTGCCGCTCTCGCTTGAATCCAACGCCGGTGTGGCCGGCTCGCTCTTGAGCATGGAAAAGCACAATCTCGGGCTGGATTATCTGCAACGCTACCCCGACCTGATTCGCGCCATCACCCCCGAACACGCCCTCGCCGCCGCCCAGCACTACCTCGACCCCGACCGCCTGGCCATCGCCACCGCCGGCCCGGCCCGCCCGGATTAGTAGCTGCACCGCCCGCATCCGTAGGGGCGACCCTTCGGCTACGCTCAGGCCAGGCCTGCGGTCGCCCTTCCCTCCGTCCCCTTGTCATTGCGAGGCGAATCTTTACCCGCCGAAGCAATCCCCCCACTTCATGGCATAATACCCCCATGCTTTGCACTGGCGTAGACATGATTGAAGTAGAGCGCATCCGTACCGCCGTGGCGCGGCACGGCGAGCGCTTCACCCAGCGCATTTACACCCCGCGCGAATGGGCGCTCTTCGGCCAGAACCCCGCCTCGCTGGCCGCCCGCTGGGCCGCCAAGGAAGCCGTGGCCAAAGCCCTCGGAACCGGCATCGGCACGGTCGAATGGCTGGAAATTGAAATCCTGCGCGGGCCGGACAAAGAGCCCGAGCTGCACCTGCATGGCAAAGCCCACGCCCTCGCCGAGCAAAAGGGCCTGTGCAACTGGTCCTTGAGCATCAGCCACACCCACGACCATGCCATCGCCTTTGTGGTCGCCGAGCGCCACCCGCCCGCCTGACCCCCTGCTTGTCATTGCGAGGTGGACGAAGTCCGCCGAAGCAATCTCTCCCCCCAAACAAAAAAGGTGGACGGCCTTTCAGCCGTCCACCTTCATTACTTTACACAAACCTTACTTCGTAACCAGGATGTACAACCCCATCAGGTTGCGGTCGGCCACAATGAAGCCGTCCTCGGTCAGGTAGGAGAAGACCTCCACCCACTCACCGCTCACGGTATCAAAGTACAGGATCGCCGCATCCTCCGGGTTCACATCGTCCGGCAGCAGGAAGGCCACGCTGTACAGGCTGTCGCCACTGTTGAACACCTGCACCCCGTCCCGCATTAGTTCGGTCAGCAGGCTGGTGTGATAGGTGGTGCCGGCTGGCAGGTCCAGCGGCAGGTCATCCATCCAGACATTGATGCGCGCCATGCCATTTGCCATCGGCGGGAACAATGCCATGCCGCCATTCCACAACACGAACGGAGTCAGGCTGGTTTCGCTCAAGGGTAGCCAGCCAAAGAAGGTCGGCGCGCCGGTTTGCGGCAGGCTGAAATCGTCGTCATCGTCATCAGCCGCGCCGCCGCCATTGCCGCCCACCGGTTCCGGGTCCACAAACGCTTCGGGGGCGAACGGGTCAGTGGTTACATCGCCGTACACCGTGTCGCAGCCGGGCTCATTCGGGCCTTCGGCGCAACCCCAGAAGTTGTTGCTGCCATCCAGCGTCCCGCCCGTGCTCCAGTCATCGCTGAAATACAGGCCGTCGGTGTTATTGTTGAAGTTGTTGTTGTTGAACGGGATGTCCGGATTGTCCACATACACGGCCAGGTCATTGTCATGAATGTCATTGCCAATCACTGTGCCGCTGGTCGCGCCCGAGCTCGGCCCGAACAACGCCAGGCCATACTGGCCGCCGTAGATGTCGTTGTTGGTGAAGTTGGCATCCCCGCCGTACACATACCCGTTAATCTGGTTATCGCCCAGCGTATTGCCATCCACATCCACCGTGCCGCTGCCATTTATCAGCAGGCCGGTTGAGGCCCAGCCCGCGCCGGTGTACCAGTTATCGGTCACGGTGTTGTCGCTGACCGTGCCCCCGGCCCCGCCGCTGATTTGAATGCCGTTTTGGGCAATCGTGCCGGTCGGGCCGGCACCGGTGACTTCGTTGCCGGTGATTTCGACCGTCAGGTTGGCGCCCGTAGCGGTGATGCCATTCTTCTGGTAGTTCGCCACCACGTTGTCTTCAACGACTACAGTGCGGGCCGTGCCATCCGCATTGAGGATGTAAATCGCCAGACCGTGTTGCGTGCCGGAGAAGGGCGTATCGGTGATGTTCAGCACTTCGGAGTTGGAAATCGTGCCGCTGGCATTGTGGTAGATGATGCCCATGAAGCGGTAGTTGCCATTCCCGTTGCCGTCGCCATCCACCGTCAGGCCGTCAATCGTTACGTCCGCATTGTTGACGTAAATCACGCCGCGGTTGTCGTTGCCATTGTTAAAGTTAACCGCCAGGCTGTTGGGGGCCTGGATGATGCTGGTGCCCGCGCCTGCGCCTTGCAGAGTCAGGTCCTTGTTAATCACCACCTGCTCCACAAAAGTGCCGGCTTCCAAATTCACAGTCGCGCCCGCCGGGGCGGCGTTAATAGCATCCTGTACCGGGGTGGCGCTCACATGGCACACGCCGCCCGCAAAGCCCGCCGGGACCACCCAGCCGGTGCAGTCGCTCTGGTAAGCGATGACCTGCGTCGCGTCGAGCGGATCAATGAACCACGGGTCGGCTACCGCCAGGGCTTCTTCGGTGCTGGCTTCGGCCAGCGAAAGCGGCTCGCCGTCTTCGCCCACCAGCACGGCATCGTTTTCATCCAACGTCGCCACGATATCCGCCAGCGATTCAGGTTCCTGGTTAACTGGTTCTTCGGTGGCCGTGGCTTCCTCGGTGGCCGCCGTTTCGGTTTCAGCGGCTTCGGTGGCCTCTTCCGTTACGGCCTCTTCGGTCGCCGCTTCCTCCGTGGGCGCAGCCTCCTCGGTGGCGGTCGGCTCTTCCGGCGGGGCGCCATCCTCCGCCCGCGCCATGCCGGCGCTGGAGAACAGCAACGCCAGCACCAGAATCAGCGCCAAACCAGTTTGCTTGAAAATTCGTAAATCTCCCATGTGTCATTCCTCCCGAATACAGATAGTTGATACAGGAGGGCGGCCCTGGGAAATCAAACACCACCCTCTTGTAAAGAATATATGAATATGGGGGAGAAACTGACTGACAGATGACCTTATCTAAGTGGGACAAACTCCCCCTCATTCATCCGTATCCTACATTTGATAGGATGATTTGTTAATATTGTTTTCCTGCATAAAGTCAAACCTCCCCCTTGTCCCCTTCCCCTGCCACCCTTCCCCCCTCGCCCTCAGCCCCCGTCCTCCTGTATAATTTCATTGGGACAGGGATAACGCATGGATAATTTCGAAAAAAGAATTGTAATCTACTGGCTGG
>JANJTX010000161.1 GCA_024710875.1 Anaerolineales bacterium
GTGCGGGCGACTTTGTAGGTCAGGCCATCCTGGCGCGGTTCGGCAAAGGGGCCGTTGCGCTGTTCGGTGGGGTTGGCCCAGCGGGCGGCGCCAAAATGCAGGCGCAGGCCGTCGTAGGTGAAGATGTGGACGTTGGACGCATGGGGGGAAATCTTGAGGCTGGCGGCCAGGACGGCCTGGAAGACATCCTTAAGTTCCATGCCCGAGGTGAGGGTGAGGCTGGCATGCCGCAGGGCTTCCATTTCGGTGGCGCGCTGGTTGGCGGCCTGGAGCAGGATGCCGCGTTCCAGCGCCAGACCGGCGTGGCTGGCGATCACCTGGGCGAGGGTGATTTCTTCGGGGGTGAAGCGGCGGGAGGGGGGCTGGTCATCATAAAGTTCAATCAGGCCGAGGGTGCGGTGGCGGCCGTGGAGGGGCAGCATGAGGGCCGACTGGCTGCCGACTTTTTGCAGGTAGGCGCGTTCGGCGGAGTCGGCGGCAGGGTCATCGCATTGAATTTGGGCAGGTACGCCAATACGCAAGACCTGGGCGGTGATGGGGAACTCGCGCAAATCGAAGGGGGAGAACTGATTTTTAGTGGTGGTTTCCTGATTACCGTAGACTTCGGCCCAGAGGGAGACGGCGTTGTCCTGCTCTTCCCAGCGGGAGATGGCGCAGGCATCGCCGCCAAGGAGGGCCAGGAGCTGGCGGGCGGTTTCAGCGGCGATATCAACCACTTCCACTGGCATGGCGATGGCGGCTACGGCGTCCAGCAGGGTGCGCGAATCCAACCCGGAGAGGGGCAGGTTGCCGGGCTGGCCGGCCGGGGGGGAGGCGGTGGGCGCGTTCATCGGTGTGGTTGTGGGCAGCGGGCGAGGGGCGGACAACGCAAAAAAGGCGTTGTGCACGCCACCGAATTGCCCGCTGACCAGCAGTTTTCTCCAATATTAGTATCCCATTTTGGGGGGCAGATTGCGTTGCAAATTCGTGCCAGCCGCGCGCACAAAAAACGCCCGGCGTACGGGCGTTTTTTGTTGTTATGGAAAGCCAGAGAGTTTATTCAGTAACGGTGGCCAGGCCAATGGCGGCCAGCATCTCGCGGTTGGAGGAGAACTTGAAGAATTCGAGGCCGCCGGCGGCGGCGCGTTGGGCTTCGATTTCTTCCAGCCGTTGCCAGTCCGGTTTACGGATGATGGGTTTGGCGAGTTGCTGGAGGTGGGCTTCGAGGGCGGCCAGGGGCGGAGTGGCGGGGGTGGCAGGCGGTTCGGCGGCCAGAAATTTCATGACGGCATTGGCGCCGTTCTCGCCGTCTTTGCGGGCGCTGCCCACCAGGCCACTGCTGGCTTCGCGGGCCCAGCCGGCGACAAATACGCCGGGCACGCCCTGACCCGTCTGGGGGTCGTAGGCTTCGTAGGAGAAGCCCTCATCCGGGTAGCGGGGTTCAGGGTGTTTGGCGAATTCCTGCCATTTATCGAGCGGCAGGCCGAAGGTGGCATCCACCCGGTCGCCGATGCAGAAGACGACGGTATCGCAGGGGATGACGCGGTAGGTGCCGAGGCCAACGGACTTGCTCTCGCCGCCACCGGGGCGGGGCTCCAGGCTGGTTTCTTCCACTTCCAGGCCGGTGACTTTGCCATCTGTGCCGAGGATGCGGTTGGGGGAAGCAAGGAAATCCAGATGGAAGACGGTGTCTGAGTCTTTGGGTTCGGCCTTTTCGAGGGCGCTCAAGATGAAGTCGCGGGCGGCTTCAGGGTCCTGCCCGACGGCTTGCAGAATGGGGCGGGTGCGCTCAATTTCGGCGTCCAGGGCGGCAAGGTCCAGGTTGGCGGCGACGAGCGACATTTCTTTTTTGGTGAATTTGACATCCGCCGGGCCGCGGCGGGCGACGGCCGTGACCTCGGCGACTTTGAGGTCGTGGGTGCAGTAGTTGGCGATATCAATCATCACATTGCCCACGCCGATAAGGGCGACGCGCTGGCCGATAGGGTAGGGCTGACCGGCGTAGGGCGGGAGCTGGTTGTAGTGGTAGACGAGGTCTTTGGCATGGTAAACGCCAGCCAGGTCTTCGCCTTCCAGGCCGAGCCATTTGGTACCCTGGGCGCCGACGGTGACGAGCAGGGCGGCAAAGCCCATGGCGCGCAGGTCATCGAGGGTGAGGTCGGCCTGCTGACCGATGGCGAGGTTTCCATAATAGTGAATGCGCTCATCATCCATCAGGCTGCGGAACTGCTTGCGCAGGCCGTTTTTCATTTTGTGTTTGTTGTGGAAGATGCCGTACTCGGCCAGGCCGCCGATTTTGATGTCGCGATTGATGAGGGCGACTTGCAGGCCGGCGGCGGCGAGCTGGCGGGCGGCGTATAACCCGGCCGGGCCGGCGCCGATGACGGCGACAGTGGGGGATGGTGCGGTGTATTCGGTCATGTTACCTCCGGAGGACAGGCCATGGCGATTATATCGCAGGTGGGGCGGCCGGGTAATTTCAAGGCGAACCGATAGCCTGGTTTCGTTGCCCCGGCGGGGGCGCTGTGCTATATTCGAAGGATGGAGATGAACTGGTATGGATGTTAGAGAGTCGGATTCCGGGTCGGAGGAGGCTGGTGGGGCGGCGCGCCGCCTGCTGTGGCAGGGGCGGGTGGCGCCAGCGTTCTGGACCCTGGGTTCAGGGCTTTCGATACTGTTGAATATCATCCTGCTGGTCGCGCTGGTGGTGGTCAGCCGCGAACTGTTTACTTTGAAGAGCCTGGTGCAGGACCAGTTGCTGGGCGGCTTGTATTACAACTTTATCCTGATGGATCAGGCCACGATTGAGAGTGACATCATCGTGGATGACCGCATCCCGGTGCAGTTCGATTTGCCGGTGAAAACCAATACGGTAGTGACCCTGACCGAGAATACGCCCATCCGGGCGGCGACGGTGAGTTTGAGCACCGGCGGGCTGAATATCATTAACGCGCCGACGGATATCATCCTGCCGGCCGGGACGCGCCTGCCGATTGCGCTGGATATCGTGGTGCCGGTGGATACGACCATCCCGGTGCGGCTGGTGGTGCCCATCAGTATCCCGCTGGCGGAAACCGAATTGCACGAACCGTTTGTGGGGCTGCAGGAAGTGGTTTCACCGTACTATGACCTGCTGGCGCCGCTGCCCAACAGCTGGAGCGGTGTACTGTGCCGGCTGGGGCTGGGCGGTTGCCCCTAGAGCGGTAGTGAAGTACAGAAAATAAAACGCGCCCACCGGGCGCGTTTTTTGTTGTCGCAGAGTGAATTCAGATGGCCGGCGGGAGGGGCTCGTCTGGTTTGAGGCCGTCCGGTTCACGCCCGGGCAGGGGGGCGAAGAAGGCCAGGGCGATGAGGATTGGAACCGCCACGCCGGCCGTGGCGACGAGGGCGAGGATGACTAACTCGACCGGGGTGAAGATGGTTTGGCCACCACCGATGGCGTAAGTAACGCCATCCATGCCAACCAGCATGAACAGGCAACTGCCGGGGCAGGCACAGAGCAGGATTGTGGCGAAGATGGCGAGGAAGCCGAGGGTGCGTTTTTCCATGGCGGGGAGTATACCGCGCGGTTGAAAATAACTATGCAAAATATCATGCAAAAATTACATAAAAAGCATGATATTTATTTTGTCGATTGTGGGGCGGCTGCAATGGGGTGTTAAGGCACCGGCCGGCCTGTTTACAGGCCGGCCGGTGAACGGGCTCGGTTGAGGCTGCGGTCAGGGGGTGCAGCGGCGGGCTTCGTCCCAGCCGTAAAGCAGGCCGGTGAGGCCTTCCAGTTGCAGGCCGCAGACATCCGGCCGGGTGAGGGCGAACTGGGTATAAGTGAACAGCGGGATGGCGGGCAGCTCGGCGGCGAAGATTTCCTGGGCGGCGAGGTGCAGCGGGCCGTGGGCCTGTTGGCCGGGCAGGGCGTTGCGGGCGGTCTGGCAGCTATCGTCAAACTCGGCGCTCTGCCAGCCGGTAACGTTCCAGCCGTTCCAGCCCAGGGGGAAGGCTTCGCTTTCGGGGCCGGGGATGGTGTAGCCGAGGAACAGGTGGCAGGAGGGCTCCAGCGAGTTATCCACCGCCCAGGTGTATTGGGCGAGGTCAAAGGTGCGGCCAAAGACCGGGCTGGCCTCGCCGGTGGCGTAGTACTGGTCGCGGGGGGTGATGGTGACTTCCACGCCGATGCCGCAGGCGCGCAGGTCCTCTACCAGTTGGGTGGCGACGGCGCGGTTGATGGGATTATCCACCACGGCGTAGCCAATACTGAAGGGGGTGCCATCCGGGATGTCGGCGATGCCGAGGGCGCTGCGCTGGCCGTCCGCTCCGGCGACCCAGCCGGCTTCTTCCAGCAGGGCGGCGGCGGCGGCCGGGTCATACGGGTATTGGGCGGCGGCCGGGTTGAAGAGGGCGTGGCTGTCGGGCAGGTAGGTGTGCAGGATGGCGCCCTGGCCGGCGGTGGTGGCCGCCAGCAGCGCGTTACGGTCCAGGCAGTGAGCCAGGGCCTGGCGGGTGCGGACATCGCCAAAGAAGTTGGGCCGGTCGGTGGCGGGGGCGTAGCCGTCATCGTAACTGCGGGGGGTGATGCCAAAGTAGAGCAGTTCCCAGGCGCCGGCGTTGCTGGTGAGCAGTTTGGCGCGGCCGCTGGCCGCCAGGGTTTGGAGGGTTTCGGGGGTGACGCCGGCCAGGGTGCTGGGGTCGAGGACGTCGCACTCGCCGCTCAACAGGCGGGCGAGGTTGGCCTCGCCGTCAGTGCCCACCACCTGAAAGACCAGCGGCGCAAAGCGGGTGCCGGGTTCGGCGCCGGCGTAGTTGGGGGTCGGGTAGAGGGTGAAGGTGTCTTCGTCCCAGTTTTCCAACTGATAGGGGCCGTAGGTGGAGGGGACGATGATATCCAGGCGGGCGCCGGTGGCGGTGAAGACGTCTTCGCCATCCCAGAGGTGACGCGGGAGCGGCTGCCAGAAATAGGTCATGTAGGAGCGCGGCACGGCGCCAGGCAGGCCGGTCCAGACGGCGGTGCTGGCGCTGGTGGCTTCGTAGCGGGCGGTGAGGGTCGGGCGGTTGTTCCCGGAGTTGGCGAGGTTCTGGGTGTTGAGTTCGAAGGCGTAGACCGAGTCGTCGGCGGTGACGGGAGCGCCATCGCCCCAGGTGAGGCCGGGTTGGAGGGTGAAGGTGACCTGCAACTGGTCCATCAGGAAGGGTCCTTCGCCAGTGTAGGCGATGGCGCAGTCGGCGCTGTTGCAGGCGGCCGGGCGCACCAGAACGCCCAGATCCAGCGGGCGGGTGGTGCCCTCAGCGGTGACGACCATGTCGCCGGGGGCGACCGGGACGGGGGTGATGACCGCGCTGCCATCGGCCAGGCTGGGCAGGCTGGCCAGCAGGCCGGGCTGGAGGGTGTTGTTTTCCACGTAGAAGGCGGCCGGGTAGATGGCCTCCTGGAATAGCCGCGACCAGATGTTGGGGGCGGCGTAGGGGTGGAGGGCGGTGGGGGCATCGCCCATGCACACGGTCAGGCTGGGCAGGCTGCCGGGGGGCAGGCCGGGCGTGGCCTGGGCATCTGCCTCGGGTTGCGGCAGGCCGGGCGTGGCCGCAGATTCAGCGGGGGCGCCGCAGGCGGCCAGAAGCAGAACGAGGAATAGGAGGGGGAGGGTTTTGAGTACGCGCATTCGGCGATTTTAACACAGCCGCCGGGTGCAATGGGGCTGCCGAGCGCCGGTGGCCGGACAGCATTAAAGGAAGAGCGCGCGCTGGGCTTCGGGCACGAAAGCTTAGAAATTGCTGAGAATGTACGCGAAGGGTTGACGGGTGGGGTTGTAACCCGTGTATAATTTGTTAACTTATGGTTAACCGCCCAATTGGGAGTCCGTCCCATTGATGCCAATTGAATTTCGCATCCACACTGTGCCCGGCCGAGGCGGCCGCTCTGACTGGAAACTGCAATCCCTTTCCAGATCCATTACTTCGCGTGTATTACAAATCCGTTATAATTCCGGTTTGGTTTGCAGTCTCTGACCCTAACCGGTTTTTTCGCGTGTGTTGAGAAAACGAAAGGAGGTGGTTGCGTAAGTAGATCCAAATAGCAGATGTACCCTTACACCTCACTAAACCACGTTTCTGGAGGAGAAACACAATGATTAAGAATCGTTTGATGCTCGTGCTCGGCCTGCTGGTGATCGCCAGCATGGTGCTCGGCGCTTGCCAACCGGCAACCCCGGCCACCACTGAGCCGACCGACACCACGTCCCCGACGGACACCACGTCCCCGACGGACACCACTGCCCCGACCGAAGAGGTCGTGGAAGCTCCCCGCACGACCCGCAAGGGTGGCTGGCTGGACCAGGTCACCATGACGGTTGTGACGGCGGATGCCGCTATCACCCAGATCTCCGCTGGCGCGGTTGACGTGTATGCGTCCAACCTCTCCCGCCCGCAGGATGTGATTGCCGCAGATGCTGCCGGCCTGGAGCGCTCGTTCCAGTTTGGTATCTACTACGAAATCACGTACAACCCGTCCGGTGAGTTCGAAGGCAACACCTTCCCCGCCACCGGCAAGTTGAATCCGTTCGCGAGCGCGGCTGTGCGTGAGGCGATGAACTGGCTGATTGACCGCAACTACATCAACCAGGAAATCTACGGCGGTAACGCCGTGCCGAAGTTCTTCTCGCTGGTGTCCGGCTTCCCGGAATACGCCAAGTATGTTGAGACGATCCGCGGCCTCGAAGCCCGCTACCAGTACGATCTGGAACGCGCCGATGCCCAGATTTCCGCTGAAATGGAAGCCATGGGCGCCGTCAAGAATGCTGACGGTCTGTGGACCTACAACGACGAAGTCGTGGACCTCGTTTTCCTGATCCGCAGCGACTCGGACGGCACCCGCGTGCCGATGGGTGACTACATCTCCAACCAGCTGGAAGCGATCGGTTTCACCGTGACCCGCCAGTACGGCAGCTCCTCCGAGCTGGCCCCGCTGTGGGTTTCCGGCAACATCGATGACGGCCTGTGGCACCTGTACACCGGCGCCTGGGGCGTTGGCGGCGTTTCCCGCACCGATGCGGGCGACTTCCAGTTCTTCTACTCCCCGAACAGCGTGTACGCCTTCACCACCCTGTGGCAGGGCTACACCCTGAGCGACGAAGACCTCGCCCTGTATGACGACCTGGCCAACAGCGCCTACAGCTCGCTGGAAGAACGCGATGCGATGATGGCTGCAGCCCTGGAATCCACCTTCAAGTACGGTTACCGCACCTGGGTGGTGGATGGTCGCGCTTTCAGCCCGTGGCAACCGAACGTCTCCGTGGCGTTTGACCTGGCCGCTGGCGTAGACATCAACCCGCTCTGGCCGCACACCCTGCGCTTCGATGATGCCGAAGGTGGCAGCCTGAACTGGGGTACCCCGGACCTGTTCGTTGACCCGGCCAACCCGGTCGGTGGTTCGAACTGGACCTACGACAATCAGTGGCAGCTGGCCACCAATGACCGCGGCGTGATGGGTAACCCGCACACCGGTATCCCGCTGCCGCAGCGCATTGAACGCGCCGAGGTTGTGATCGCTGGCGAACTGCCGGTTGGCGCGACCTACGACTGGGTGGACCTGTCCTTCGTGGACACCATCGAAGTCCCGGCCGATGCCTGGATTGACTGGAACCCGGAAACCGAAACCTTCATCACCGTTGGCGAGGCTTACCCGGATGGCCTGACCGCAGTACGCAAGAGCGTTTCCTACTACCCGGCGGAACTGTTTGATATCACCTGGCACGATGGCAGCAGCTTTGATGTGGCTGACGTTGTGATGGCGATGATCATGACCTTCGCTACCGGTATGGAAGGCTCCCCGCTGTACGACGAAGCTCAGGCTGGCGCTCTCGACGCTTTCAAGGGCGGCTTCAAGGGCTTCAAGATCGTTTCCGAGAGCCCGCTGGTGGTTGAGTTCTACACCGACGTGTGGTTCGAAGATGCCGAGCTGAACGTGACGACCCTGTGGCCGGCCTATGGCTATGGCGACGCGGCCTGGCACGTGATTGCGGTTGCGAACAGCGCCGAAATCAATGGCGAACTGGCCTACACCGCTGACAAGGCGGAAGCCAGCGAAGTCGAATGGACCAACTTCATCGGCGGTCCGAGCCTCGAAATCATGAAGACCAACCTGGACGAGCTGGCGGCGGCAGGTTCCGTGCCGTTTGCTGCGACCCTGGGCATGTACATCACGCCGGAAGAAGCTGCCGCTCGCTACGCGAACCTGGACGCTTTCTACGGTCAGTACGGCCACTTCTGGGTTGGTACCGGCCCGTACATTCTCTCCCAGGTCTTCCTGGTTGAGAAGCAGGCCGTGCTGGTCAACAACCCGAACTACATCGACCTGAGCGACAAGTGGGCTGGCTTTGCGGCTCCGAAGATCGCTGCGGTTGAAGTGGACGGGTCTGCCCGCGTGACCGTGGGCGCCGAAGCGATCTTCGATGTCTTCGTGACCTTCGAAGGCGCTGCCTACCCGGCGGATGAAATCGCAGGCGTGAAGTACATCCTGTACAACTCGGCTGGCGAGATCGTCGAAGTCGGTGAGGCCGCTCCGGTGGCTGATGGTCAGTACTCCGTCACCCTGAGTGGCGCGACGACCACCTCCCTGGGCGCTGGCTCCAACAAGCTGGAAATCGCGGTTGTCGCGATCCCGGTGAGCGTTCCGGCCTTCACTACGTTCGAGTTTGTAACGGAGTAAGGTTCAGTACGCTGAGTAAGTTCTGAAGTAGGGACAGGGGCAAGGCCCTCAAAAGCCTTGCCCCTGTCTTGAACACCGGCCGCCCGGGCCGGGGCCTTGCGAAAATCTCCAACCCGCAGGCAGGGTTTGCGGTTTTCGCAAGGCAGAAAGTCCAAGGTATCGGCAGGTCCAGACCAGCAGAAAGAGGTGTGCCATGAGTGTAGAAGTTCAAAGCCAACCCAGTGCAGAGATTGCCCCCAAGCGGCGCAGTGCGGCCATGCAGTCGTTCATGCGGGTGGCCAAATACACAGTATTGAAAGTGTTCATGCTGATGATCACGGTGGCGGTGGGCGTGTACCTGACCATCCTGATTGCCAATATGGGCGGGTATGTGGACCAGATCTTAAAGGGCGAAATCCGTGACCGGATTGCCCAGGGTCTGAACCGTGACCCGCAGTTCAAGGCGATGTTGCCGGAACAACGGGCCGAGTATGTGGCCAACGAGGTGGCATTGGAAGAGCAGCGCCTGGGGCTGAACCGGCCGTTTGCGCTGCGCAGTATTGCCTACCTGACCAACGCCTTGCAGATGGAACTGGGCCGGGCACAGAATATGAGCTCGGATTCGGGGTCACGCCAGGTGCGGCTGATTATTCTGGAGCGGCTGGCGCCCACCCTGTTATTGATGGGCTTCTCCAATATGTTCCTGTTCTTTGGCAGTATTGGTATTGCGCTGGGGCTTTCGCGCAAATATGGCTCAATTTGGGATAAGCTGATTGTGGCGATGTCGCCGACCTCCTCGGCACCGCCCTGGTTCTATGGCGTGTTCTTCATTTTGATTTTTGCAGCCATCTTCCGGGTGTTGCCGTTTGGCGGCATGATCGATGCGCCCCCGCCGACCAACCAGGTGGATTATGCTTTGAGCGTGATCAAGCACCTGATTTTGCCGAGTTCGGCCATCATCATCAGCGCGATGTTCATCAGCATCTACAACTGGCGCACGTTCTTCCTGATTTATTCCAGCGAAGATTATGTAGATATGGCCAAGGCCAAGGGCTTAAGCGACCGGGATGTGGAGAGCCGTTACATCCTGCGGCCGACCCTGCCGACGATTATCACCAACTTTGGCTTGCTGGTGATTACCCTGTGGACGGGCGCGATTATCACCGAGACGGTCTTCCAGTGGCCGGGTCTGGGCCGCACCGCCTACCGGGCGATTGGCCTGTATGATACGCCGGTGATTGTGGGCCTGACGATTATTTACGCTTACCTGCTGGCGTTGACGGTGTTCCTGCTGGACATCATCTACGCGATTGTAGACCCGCGGGTGAAAATCGGCGGCTAGCCGCCACACGCATACCAACTGGCTCTGACATTCCGAAAGGGTCTGGCCTGCCAGACGGCTGCACAGCGGCTGGCGGTTGACTCAAACCGGGTGAAGAGCGAAAAGGACACGAACCATGCAAGCATTGAAAAACGCATTCCGACAGTTGATGGCTTACCCTTCAGCCGTGATTGGCGCGGTAATCATCCTGGCGCTGGTAGGCCTGGGTATTTATGCGCCGATTGCGATCCCCTACTCTGAAGCGATTGACAAGTGGCGGGGCGGCGAGGAATACTGGCGTCAGAACCCGCGCCTGGTGCCGCCGATCTGGTACAACTGGTTCACCGAAGATGATTTGCCGATCTCGTTCCAGTATTTTGAGAGCGATGAGAATGTAACCCGGGTGGATACCCCGCGGCCGGAAGGCGGCGTGAACACGGTGGTGACCTATACCTTTGACTTTGAGGCAGACCGCTTTCCACAGGAACTGTTGCTTTATTTGAAGGCGAACTATGCAACCAAGCGGCCGTTTGTTTCGGTGTACATGATTACGCCAGACGGACGCGAATTACGGGTGACGGATTTGGGGATTACCCAGTCTGAAACCTATCGCTTCGGGCAGGATACAAAGTTGCAGCGCCGCCTGGGTGGCCTGGCTGCTAACGAGGGCTTGTTTGCTGACCCGAACTCTGAAACCCTGCAGACGCTTAAAGGGACCTATACGCTGGTGATTGATGCCATCACATTTGAAGATGGCGATGAACTGACCAGCAGCGAATTTGTGATGCATGGTCTGGTGGCCGGCTGGTTTGGCACCGACCATTTCCGCCGCGACATTGGCCTGGCGATTTTGTGGGGCACACCGGTGGCGCTGGCCTTTGGTACGCTGGCCTCGCTGGGCACTTCGGTGGTAACGATGACCATTGCGGCAATTGGCGTGTGGTTTGGCTCCTGGTTGGATGAACTGATCCAGCGCATTACCGAAGTGAACCTGGTGCTGCCATTCCTTAACATCCTGATTATGGTGGGGGTGTTCTACTCGCGTAGTATCTGGACGATGCTGGGAATGACGATTTTGTTGAGTATTTTTGGGGCGGCGATTAAGACGTACCGGGCGATCTTCCTGCAGGTGAAGGAGTCGCCTTATATTGAGGCGGCCAAGGCCTATGGCGCCAGCAACATGCGGGTGGTGTTCCAGTACCTCATCCCGCGGGTAATTCCGCTCTTGATCCCGGGCCTGGTACTCGGCATCCCGACCTTTGTGTTCCTGGAAGCGACCCTGGCGGTGCTGGGGTTGGGCGACCCGGTGTTGCCCACCTGGGGCAAAATCATTAATGATGCAAATAGCAATGCGGCCCTGTACAATGGCCAGTATTACTGGATCTTGCAGCCGGCAGTGCTTTTGATGTTTACCGGCCTGGCGTTCGCGATGGTTGGCTTCGCCATGGACCGAGTCTTTAATCCCAGATTGAGAGGTATCTAGCATTATGGCAGAAACAAATCTGCTGCGCGTCGAAGACCTCAAGCTGTACTTCAAAGCCGGCAAGACCGATGTAGTTCAGGCCGTAGATGGGGTGAGCTTTACCATGAGCCCCAATGAGGCGATTGTTGTGATCGGCGAATCGGGTTGCGGTAAGAGCTCATTCGCCAAAGCCATCCTGCGATTGCTGCCGCGTAATGTGGCCCATTACAGTGGCAAAATCTACCTCAACGGTGTTGAGACGATGGGGATGGATGATGAAGAATACCGCGAGAAGATTCGCTGGGTGAAGATGTCGCTGGTGCCGCAGGCAGCCATGAACTCGCTGAACCCCGTGTTGCGGGTGGGCGAGCAGGTGGCCGAGCCGATGGTGGTGCACCACGGCTTCAAGAAAGCCGACGCGCTGAACCAGGCGCGGGCGATGTTCCAGCGGGTGGGCGTTCCAGAAGACTTCGTGGACCGCTATGCGTTTGAGTTGAGTGGCGGCATGCGCCAGCGCGTGGCGATTGCCATGTCTTTGGTGACGGTGCCGGAACTGATTATTCTGGATGAGCCGACTTCGGCGCTGGACCTGCTGACGCAGGCCAACATCATGAACCTGCTGAAGCGCATTAAGCAGGAAATGGCGACCAGCTTTGTTCTCATTACGCATGATATCGCGACCTCCAGTGAACTGGCCGACCGGGTGGTGGTGATGTACGCCGGGCAAATTGTGGAAGTGAGCGATGCCCGCCGCTTCTTTGCCGGGCCGCTGCACCCCTACTCGGCCAAGCTGATGGCCAGTGTGCCGCGCCTGCGGGCAGTGGTGGAACCGGAGTACATTACCGGCCAACCGCCCAGCCTGATTAACCCGCCCACCGGCTGCCGTTTTGCGGACCGTTGCCCGATGCGTTTTGAGAAATGCAGCGAAGAACCGCCCACTTTTGAAAAAGAAGGCCGGCTGGTAAAATGCTGGCTGCACGAGTAGGGCGAGGAGCAAACGCATGATGGCCAACAAACAACTCAAAGAAACCGCCGCAGTGGCAAAAAATGGCAACGAACGAGTGCCTTTGCTTTCCATTCGTAATCTGCATGTGTGGTTTGAATTGCGCCGCTTTGGCTTCGGCCATGCCGGCTATGTCCGGGCGGTGGATGGCGTAAGCTTGGACCTGAAACAAGGCGAGGCAATCGCGATTGTGGGCGAATCGGGCTGTGGCAAATCCAGCCTGATGAAGACCATTCTGGGCCTGCACAAACCCACCAAGGGCGAAGTGCTGTACAACGGCCAGGACATCAATGAGACCGGCAGCAAAGGGATGAAGTGGTACCGCTCGCAGGTTGGGTATGTTCAGCAGGACCCGTTTGGCGCGCTGCCGCCGTTTATGTCTCTGGAACGAATTCTGGAAGAACCGCTGATTGTCAACGGGGTGACGGATAAGCAGGAGCGCCGTGACCGAATTTATAAAGTAATGGAAGAGGTTAAGCTTACGCCGCAGGCGGAATTCCTACCGAAGTTCCCGCACCAGATTAGTGGCGGGCAGCAGCAGCGCATTGTGATTGCGCGGGCAATGATTTTGAACCCCAAGATGATTATTGCTGATGAACCGGTTTCAATGCTGGATGCTTCGGTGCGCGTGGAAATCCTGAAACTGTTACGCGGCCTGCAGGAAAGCCACGAACTGGGCGTGATGTACATTACCCATGACCTTTCCACCGTGCGCTATTTCTCGGAACGCATCTTTGTGATGTATGCCGGCCAACTGGTTGAGAAGGCCGGGGTGGACGACATCCTGGCGCGGCAGCTCCACCCCTACAGTGAAGCGTTGCTGGCGGCGACTTCTGACCCGGATGCTGACAATGCCCTGACGTTTAAGGAAGTGCCGCCCGGAGAGCCACCGAGCCTGGTGAAACCGCCCACGGGGTGCCGTTTCCACCCGCGTTGCCCGCATGCGATGCCGGGCCTGTGCGATGTGACCATGCCACCAGAATTTGAACCGACCCCCAACCACTATTCGATGTGCTGGCTCCATGATCCGGACAAGAATTAGACCCTTCCGGCTGCTGATCGTTGGCTTCGTGCTGGTATTGACGGGCTTTCTGATCCCGTTTGCAGTTGTGCTTAAGATGATTGAGAACACCTTCTTCTTGAGCTTTTTTGCCTACGGCGCGCAGGTATCGGGGTTGATACTGGGAGTGATTGGGGCGGCCAACTATGTCACGATGGGCCGCGGCAAGGATGATGAAACCGACTGGTAGGGTCTGAAACACTGGATATAACCAAAAACGCTCTCTTCTGGAGAGCGTTTTTATTTTTGGAGTTGGTTTACTCGCTGTGGGTTGTTTGAGTATCAAAATCGCCGGCCCACAGGCGCTGGAATTCGGGGCTGGAGGCGAGGAGGTCATTGAGGGTGCCGCGGGCTTCGAGGCGGCCGTCCTGGAGGACGAGGATCTGGTCGGCGCGGCGCAGGGCCGGGCGGCGGTGGCTGACGACAAGGAAGGTCTGGCCGGGGTGCTGGGCGGCGCGCTCCCAGAGCAGGCGTTCGGTGTCTACGTCGAGAGCGCTGGAGAGGTCATCAAAGACCAGCAGTTCGGGCTGGCGGACGAACATGCGGGCCGCGGCGGTGCGCTGGAGCTGGCCGCCGGAGAGGCGCACGCCGCGGGTACCCACGAGGGTGGCTACGCCTTCGTCCAGTTCGGCGAGGTCGCGTTCAAAGACCGCCTGACGGATGGCGGCTTCAAAATCGAAGGAGTCTTCGGGCAGGCCCATGAGGACATTGTCCTTGAGGCTTTCGCTGAAGAGGCGCGGGGCCTGGGGGGTATAGGCGCTGTGGGGCGGGGTGAAGAAGGCGGCCGGGTCCGGGATGGGTTGGCCGTTCCAGAGGATTTCGCCAGAGTCTTTGGGCAGCAAGCCGAGCAGGACGCGCAGCAGGGTGCTTTTGCCGGAGCCGATACGGCCGGTGATGACGGTGAAGGAGCCGCGTGGCAGGTCAAAATCAATGGGGCCAATGCCCTTCTCTGAACCGGGGTAGCGGTAGGTAAGTTTGCGCACCTGAAGCATTTCCAGGGGGGCAGCGGAGACTGTGGGGGGCGGCGGCAATGCCGGAAGGTCACCGAGGATGTGAATCGGGTTGTGCTCGACAAGTTTCTGGGGCGGCGCTCCAGTCATCAATCCCATCAGCCGCTGAACGGAGACGCCGGTCTGGCGGTAGCGGATAAGGTGCGAGCCGAACATGGAGGTGACGATGGTCAGCCAGCCAAGATAGGAGACGAAGAGGGAAAAATCGCCCACGGTAAAGGTGGAGGCGCCGCCCTGCATGGCACGCGCCGCGACCAGCAGCAGAATGCCGGTGCCAAAATTGGCCGAGTTGTAGGTGAAGGTTTCGAGCATCTGGCTGAAGAGCAGGTCGGCGAGGGCGGCTTTGCGGCGGGTTTCGTTGCGGGCCGCAAAATGTTTAACAACGTGCTCATGCGTGCCGGCGAGTTGGATGGCAACCACCGCGCCAAAGGTCTCGCCGAGGAAATCGGTGACGCTGCCGATGGCTTCGCGGGCGGCCTGGCGGTAGCGCTGGATGCGCTTACTGGCGATGTTGACGATGACCAGCGTGATCAGAATCGGGATGACGACCGCGCCGGTGATGAGGGGGTCAATGCTGGCGAGGGTGGACAGGCCGGCAATCATCACAATCGCCTGACCGATGGGGTCAATCGTCCAGGAGAGGAATTCGGGCATAGATTCGACATCATTGCGAAAGCGGCTGATGGCTTCGCCGGGGGAGTGCGGCAGGGCGCGGGCGCCGGGTTGCTGGAGGACGTGCGCCAGCAGGTTGCGGCGCAGCAGGGTGTTGATAATCATGTGCAGACTGGCTTCGGCGATGACGGCGAAGAGTATAAAAAGATGTCGGCCGAACCAGACGCCGATGAACAAGCCCACGAGGGCCCAGATATCCACTTGCAGGGGGGCAGCGCCGGTCAGGCCATCCAGCAGGTCGCGGACAATGAGGCCGGGGATAAGGGGGAACACATAAAACATGGTGCTGGCGAACAGGCCGGAGGCGAGATACAACCAGGGTTTGTAGCGCGCCAGTTCAAAAATATAGCGCCAGGTCGGCCATTCGCGGATGGGTTGCGGCTGGGGGGTCATACGAGGGCTTCTTCCAGACCGGTGGTGAGGAGTTGCGCAAAGCGCGAGGCGGGGTCGGCGGCCAGGGTGGCGCGCGGGCCAAATTCCTGAATTTCGCCGCGCTCGAGAATCATGACGTTATCGACGCGCTCAATGGTGCCGAGGCGGTGGGCGATGATGATGGCGGTGCGGCCGGCCAGCAGGCGAGTGATGGCTTGTTCCAGCAGGTGTTCGGTGGCGGGGTCGAGGCGGGAGGAGGCTTCATCCAGCACCACAATCTGGGGGTCAGAAAGAAAGACGCGCACAAGGGCGAGCAACTGCGCCTGGCCGGCGGAAAGGCCGCCCCCGCCGGGCTGCAGGATGGTGTTCAGACCGGCGGGCAGGCTGTTCAGCCACTCACCAAGGCCGAGGTCACGGATGACCTGCTCGATTTTTTCATCCGGCACGGCCGGGTCAAAGAGGGTCAGGTTGTCGCGCAGGGCGGCGTGGAAGAGCTGAATTTCCTGGGTCACAACGGCCACGGCGCGGCGGACTTCGGCGAGGGGCACGCTGCGCAGGTCCTGCCCGCCGAGGCGAACGGCGCCCTGGGTGGGGTCATAGGCGCGGAAGACCATGCGGCTCAAGGTGGTTTTGCCGGAGCCGGTGCGGCCGAGCAGGCCGGTGACCGAACCGGCCGGTAGTTCGAAGGTGAGCCCGCGCAGCACCAGTTCCAGCGGCGCGCCGGTGGCGTTGTCTTCGTCTATGTAGCCAAAGGTGATGCCTTCAAACTGAATCGGCAGCGGCCCGGTGGCCGGCAGGGGGGTTGTGCCGGTGTCCTGAATACGGGAGGGGCGGTTGAGCAGTTCCTGAATGCGCACGACGGCCGCACCAGCCTGTTGCAGGTCTTGAATCTGGCGGTTGATGACTTCGATGGGTTGGAGCAGGATTTCGGTGTAGCGGTAGGCGAGGTAGACAGCGCCGATGGTGAGCAAGCCGTCCAAATAGAGCAGGGCGCCGAGGCCGAGGGCGACACCGGTGCCGGAGAGAAAGAGGACGCGGGTGACGCCAAAGACGCTGACGGACACGATATCGGCGGTGATGTTGGCGCGGTACATGCGGCGCGAGTACTCCAGCAGGCGGCGCATGGTGTAGGCCACGGCGCCATTGGCGCGGATGTCTTCGGTGCCGGCCAGACGTTCTTCGATGAAGCCGTAGAGTTCGGCATCTGCCTGGCGGGCTTTCTTGAACAAGGGTACGCCGATGTCGCGCAGGCGGTTGAGCAGCAGCAGAGTGGCAAAGGTGAAGCCCACCAGAGTGAGCCCGAGTTGCCAGTGAATGTTCCAGACCAGCACCAGCACGCCGAGCAGGAGGAGGGCATTGCCGAGCAGGTCAATGATGAAACGGGCAAAGAAGTTGTTGAGCCGTTCGACATCGCCGTCAATGCGTTCAATCATTTCGCCCGGGGTGCGGGCATTGTGAAAGGCGAGGTCCAGATTAAGGCAGTGGCGCACGAGGTCGGCGCGCAGGCGGTTGGTGGCGCGCAGGCCGATATCGGCGGCCAGGGCGGCTTCGGCCACACTGCCTATCTGGCGTAGAAAAGCCAGGCCAAGGAACCAGCCGGCGAGGGTGAGCAGGCGCTGGAGCGGCGCGTTGGCAATGGCTTCGTCAATGAAGGAACTTAGCAGAACAGGGTTGATGAGTTGCAGGGCGATGCCAGCCAGCAAAAGCAGCAGCAGGATGAGGGCGCGCTGCCACAGGGGGCGAAAATATTCCCTCAGCAGGCTGGCGTAGGTGCGGCGGCTGCTTTTCATTTTCGGTTAGCGGGCAGGGATGCCGAGGCGACGGTGTTCGACTTTGATGCAGGCATCCATGATGATGGTAGCGCCGGCAGCGCGGGCGGTTTGGGCGGCGGCTTCATCCGCCACGCCGAGCTGGGCCCAGATGGCCGGCGCACCGACGGCGAGGGCTTCGGCCACCACGCCAGCGAGGTGCTCGCTGCGGCGAAAGACATTGACGATGTCAATGGGCTCGGGAACCGCGGCGAGGTCCGGGTAGGATGGCTGGCCGTCAATTTCGCTCACGGCCGGGTTGACGGGGTAGACGGTGTAACCGGCCTCGCGCAGGTAGTCCGCAATCTGGTACGAGGTGCGGGTGGGGTTATCCGAGTGGCCGACGACGGCGATGACGCGGGCGTTGGCGAGCAGGTTTTTGAGGGTAGAGTCAGCGGGATTGGACATACAGGGATTTTACCGCGCGGAGAGGGCGAAATAAACGTGTAGGGGCGACCACAGGTCGCCCCTACATCTAAAGCAGGTGGAAAAAAGTCAGTGGCACTACCAGGCGATTCCTAAAACTCGCCCAGGCTGCCTTTTTCGCGGGCGTGGTGTTCAGCCCGGCGGAAGAGCCAGTAGCCGAGGACCGGCATGACCAGCCCAAAGACGATGACCACCGTCGTTTCGGTTTGCACGGAGGCCAGTTCGGGGAAGCCGGGCGGGTAGTTCATCAGGGTGGAGCGGAAGAGGTCCACGCCGTGGGCGGGGGGCAGCAGGCGCGAGATGGACTGCATCCATTCCGGCAGGGCGCCGAAGGGGAAGAAGCAGGCGCCCAGAATCATGAAGGCGAACTGGAACAGGTTGGCGAGCGAGTTGGCGGTTTCCTTGACGCGCAGGGTGAGTGCGGCGAAGGCAAAACCGATGCCAAAGGTGCCGAGCAGGATGAAAACCAGGAAGAAGAGGGCGCGGCCGAGGTTGTAGACCGGCAGGCTGCCGAGCATGGCTTTCATAATCAGGGCGCTCATCAGCGAGAGCAGGCTGGTCCAGATGAGCAGGTGGGTGACGCGGGCGATGAGGCTGGCGAACTTGCTGGCCGGGCTTAAGTAGAGTTGTTCCAGGGTGCCCTGCACCTGTTCGTGGCGGACGTTGAAGCCAATCGTCCACAGCGTGTCACTGACGAACATGAACATGATGAAGCCGTAGACGACCACGCCGGAGGTGCCTTCGGTGGCCTGGCCGGTTTCGCTGAAGGTCAGGCCGGCGAGGGTGAAGATGGCGACGATGATGAAGAGCTGGAAGAAGGAGGCGATGAAATCCACCGGGTAGCGCGACAGCACGGTGAGTTCCTTGCGCACCATGGCCCAGAAAGTGGAGAAGACCTGGGCGGGCGTGGCTTTGGGGGTAGTAGGGGTAATGGCTGTCATTGGCTTGCTCCTAAAATTGGCCGACGCCTTCATTGCGGCGGACGCTGTTTTCAACCTTTTTGAAGGCCCACACGCCCAGCATCGGGGCGGCGAGCATGAAGAACCATAGCACGGCGAGGTCGAAATACCACTCGTTGAAGAAGTAGCCCACGCCGAGCATGGCCGAGCGCACGCCGTTGGTCATCCAGGTGGGTGGGAAAAGCTTGGCGATGAACTGGGCGGCGGCGGGCATGACGGTAATCGGGAAGAACACGCCCATCAGGAAGTTGACCACCCATTGCATCAGGTTGAGCATGGCGTTGGCTTCCTTGAGTTTCAGCACTAGCGCGCCGTAGAGCAGGGTCATGCCGAACAGGGGAATCAGCCCAAAGAGGATGAACAGGAAGGCGATGAGCAGGTCGCCCTGGAAGGGGTTGATGCCCATGATGGCTGAGCCGATGAGGTAGGCGACGAAGGCGCCGACGGTGCTGCGGCTGGTGCTGTAGATGCCGGTGCCGGCGGCCACAAAAACGCGGTGGGTGGGGGTGAGGTAGATGGATTCGAGGGTGCCGGTTTCCATCTCCCAGCGCAGCCAGTTGGCGACATGCCAGAAGGCATTGGAGACGATGACGAAGACCGCCGAGCCGATGAGCATGAAGCCGACATAGTTGGCGGTGCCGGTATTGGCGAGGAAGACTTCGCTGGCACGGTCGCCGGCGGTGGCGCGGCCGAGCAGGATGGGCATGGCGGCCAGCACGATGGGGGTGACGATTTCGTTGAGGAGCTGGCCTTTGTAGCGGCTGACAATCAGCAGGCGGGCGCGCACGGTGGCGAACATGGCGCTGATGAGGGCGGCCGGCCCGGGCTTGCCGGGGGTGCGGTTGGGGAGGGTGATGGCGCTCATCAGGGGCCTATTTCTTGGCGCCGGTATCCACGGCGGTGTTTTCGGCCAGGGTGCGGCCGGTTTTGGCGATGAAGACATCCTCGAGGGTGACATCCTGCGGGGTAATCTTCTGGATGGTGGCGCCGACCTGGCCGAGGGTTTCAATCAGGCGGGCCAGGGTGTCCGTGCCGTTGTGGCTCATGACGGTCAGTTCGGCCATGCCGTCCACACTACCGAGCGTGGCCTGGCTGACGGCCGGGAGTTTTTTGACGGCCTCGACGGCTTTGGCGGGGATGACGCCAGCAATGCGGGTGACGTGCTCGCGGCCGAGCGAGGATTTCAGCTCGGCGACTTTGCCGCTGGCGAGCATCTGGCCGTAGTCAATGATGGCGACGCGTTCACACAGGGTTTCGGCTTCGGCCATGATGTGGGTGGTGTAGATGACGGTCTTGCCTTCCTGCTGATTTTTCTGGCGCACGATGGCGCGCAGTTCGCTGGCGGAGGGCACGTCAAGGGTGTTGGTCGGCTCATCCAGAATGAGCAGCGGGGCATCATTGATGAGGGCTTTGCCGAAGGCGAGCTTCATTTTCTGGCCGGAGGAGTAAGTCTCCACGCTGCGGTCGGCGAGGTCGCCGAGGTCGAGCATGTCAATGACTTCCTGGGCGCGGCGTTTGCGGTCGGCGGGGGAGTAGTGATAGAGAGCGCCAAAGTAGAGCAGGTTCTCGCGGCCGGTGAGCTTCCAGTACAGGCCGCGGTCGCCCATCAGCATGCAGCCGACGGTGGCGCGTACGGCGTTGTCATCGGTAACGACATCGTAGCCGTTGAGGCGGGCGCTGCCGGTGGTGGGCAGGAGCAGGGTGCTCAAAATTTTGATGAGGGTGGTTTTGCCGGCGCCATTGGGGCCGAGCAGGCCAAAGATTTCGCCTTCTTTTACATCCAGCGAAACGCCTTTGAGGGCCTCCACATTGCGCGGTTCGGACTTAAACAGGCCTTTGCGCTGCTTGGTGTAATAGGTCTTGGTGAGGTTTTCTACAACAACGGTGCCATACATGGGGTTCTCTCCTCTGGGGTGGAAATCTACAGGTCTAACTGCATCCAGACCAAAGTCTGGTGGGATTGGAAGCCGAGTTCGGTGAGGGTTTCGGGTTCGAGGCCGGCGGGCAGGTCAAGGGCGAGTTTGCGGGTGGGGGAAACGGCCCGGCGGGCATGCGGGATGAGGGCGCGCAGGGCCTCGGCGGTGTGTTCGGTCGGGGCGGCCAGCCAGAGCCAGTCGGCCTGGAGGTGCGAAGACTGCCAGGCCAGCACGCCCAGCAGTTCATCGTCGCGGGTGGCGGCCCATTGTTTGAGGTCGCGGTCGTGCAGCAGGCGGGTGAGGGCGCCGCGCAGGCCGGGGTCGAGGGCTTTGAAATCCAGCGGCAGGTGCCAGCCCACGCTGGGCGGGTACAGACCGGTGAGCCAGCGACGCTGGGCGATCCAGTCGGCGCGGCGGCGGGGTTCGACCTGAATGTTGGCCGGGGCGGCGGCGTTGGCGAGATGCAGCAGGTGCCAGGTGGTGCGGCGCGCCCGTTCGCGGAAACCGAGGCCGGCATACAGTTCAAGGGCGGCGTTGTTGTCAGCATCGGCCTGGAGCCAGGCCTGGCGGATGCCCTGGCGGGAAATGGCCTCGAGGGCGGCTTCGGTGAGGGCGTGGGCAATGCCCTGGCGGCGGTGCTGGGGGTGGACGGCGACATTGGCGATGAGGTAGGCGCGCTGGTTGAGGGCGACGACGGGCAGCATGTTGAGGTTGCCCACAATTCGGCCTTCGTGTTCCCAGACGAAGCCGCCAAAAGCCGGGGCAACTTTGCCGCTCAGACCCAGCAGGCCGGGGTTATGGGCGGCCTGGCGCATCTGGCGGATGTAGCGGCGGCCATCGGCATCCAGCCGCTCGGCGAAGGATAATTCCACAAGATCGGCCACCTGGCGCAGGTCCCGCGTGAGGTCCAGCGGGCGCAGCGGGGCAGGGGCGCTGGTGGTCAGGGTTTGGGTGGCGGCAGTCATCATCGGGGGTTCCTTGAGGAGTTTCAAGTTGAGTTTGATATTATGGAATTCTATTGAGAGAATTCAACAATAATATCAAATTCAATGCGATTATTCTAGTACTCTATTCAGAATTGTCAAGGTGTACTTAAGAATTATTAATCTTGAGTTTAGAAAATCATCGGATGCGGTCGGCGAGGGCGGTTTTGACGGCTTCGGAGGCCTTGAATACGCCGAAGACCTGTATATCACTGATGACGGCGGCGGCCAGTTCGGGCGAAACATCCTCGGCGAGGTGGAACATGCCCAGAACCTGGACACTCAAGCGGATGCCCTGCTGGCGGCGTTCTTCCAGTTCGCGGCGGTTATAGGTGAGGATGCCGGCCACTAGCGAACGGCGCTGGACTGCCTCGCGAATTGAGTCGCCGTGCGACTCAATCTGGCTGCGGATGGCGGTGCGGATGAAGTCAGTGCGAGTGGCATAGAAGCCCTGCTCCACCAGCAGGTCGATTTTGCCGAGGTCTACCGGCGTGAGGTTGATGGTGATTTTTTCGGTGTCAGCCATGGGGGTTTCCTTTTAGCAGGGGGTGGTGGGAGTGATCTGGATGCGGACGCGGGCCGGGGAATCGGGGTCGGCCTGGAAGGCGGTGAGCAGGGCGCCGCGCAGCAGTTCGCCCAGCAGGGCGGGCGCCTGGGCCTCCACCTGGCGCAGCAAGCGGGCGACTTCATCCGGGTGCAGGTCGAGCAGGATTTCGATTTCTTCAGGCATGACGACTCCTTTCGCCATCTGGAAACCATCCCAATGGATGGTCAATGCCAGTATATTACCATCCAAAAAACATCTTGTCAACATCCAGAGGGATGGTGGAGTGGCTAAGTTTGTGGACCACAGTGGGCTGAAGCCCACTGTCTGACCCGATTAAATGCACCAGACAGCGGGCTTTAGCCCCCTGCTGCTGGCTGCCAACCCTGGAAGTCCATTAATTTATCCACTCTCAGGGATGACGAAAGCGCACAAAAAAGTGACCTTGAAGGTCACTCTTTTGTGGAGTTGGACGCTGGCGTGTGTTCTTTCAGGCTTCTGGCGCGCTGGATTTCATGTGTACAACGCGCTGTGGGAATGGGATTTCAATACCTTCATGGGCGAGGGCGTTGTAGATGGCGGTGTTGACTTTGTGGTACATACGGCGCGATTCAACGTAATGGTCCAGCCACCAGCGGACTCGAAAGATGAGGCTCGATTCGCCGAATTTCATCAGCAGGGCTTCGATGGGTTTGTCTCCCAGAACGCCAGGGACTGTACCTACGGCCTCAATCAGGGTGGTACGCACGTGTTCCAGGTCGCTGCCGTAGGCCACCCCCAGTTCAAGTTCCAGGCGGTAGGAGTTATCCGGGTAGGAATGGTTGACAATGAGAGTTTTGGCAATCAGCGAGTTGGGGACAATCACCATGCGGTTGTCGCGGGTACGGATGCGGGAACTGCGCAGGCCGATATCGACCACATCGCCCCAGGTGTTGAGGTCGAGCAGCTCAATGCGGTCACCGATGCGGTAGGGCTGGTCAATCATGATGAGGAAGCCGCTGATGGTGTCTGACAGGGCGGCCTGGGCGGCCAGGGCAATGGCGAGCGAGCCGATGCCAAGGGTAGTGACCAGGGCGCTGACTTCCACCCCGAAATGGTCCAGCAAAATGATGAGGGCGAAAGCGACGATGAGGATGATGGCGAAGCGGCGCACGAAGGGGAGAATCTGCTCATCGACCTTGCTGGCGGTATGGGGGGCGACCTCGGCGGCGTACCAGGCGGTGAGGCGGGCGACCAGCCGCCCGATGGCGATGCTGCTGACCAACAGATAACCGACAAAGAAGATATCCTCGAAATTAAATAGGGTGAGGCGCGGCAGAAAGTCCAGGCGCTGGATGGCGGCCTGAAACCCGAGCAGGAGCGCCAGCCCCACCAGCGGGGGGCGCAGGGCCGTGAGCAGGACATCATCCAGCCGCGAGGCGGTACGCCCGGTGAGGCGGCCGAGGAAACGGTCCAGGATGAGGGTGAGCAGGGGGCGGGCGAGGACGGCAACGGCGATGAAGAGCAGCAGCGAAAGCCCGAGGTCGAGCCATTGTGGGGGGGGGAGGTCGTTGAGGGTCATTTCCTCCTCCTTCTTAGGGATGAAAGCAGGTCAGTGGTAAGTGGGTTGATTATACCGAGGGGTGCGGATGTTATAATCGGATGTATGTTTGGAGACCGCTACCAAAAAATTCTGGGGTTGCTGGCTGTAACGATTCTGGTAGGCGCGGGCCTGTTGGCCAGCAGCGCCAGTGCGTTGGCGGCGCCGCAGTTCCAACTCACGCCGTTTCCCACGCCCACCCCGGGCGAGGATGGGCGCATCCTGTACCGGGTTCAGGCTGGCGATACACTGTGGCGGATTGCGGCGGTGAGCGGGGTCACCCTGGATGAGTTGCGCTCGTTGAATGGGCTGGGGGCGGATGATGTATTGCAGGATGGCCAGATTATTTTGCTGGGTCTGGCTGGCCCGGTAGCCGCCACAGCGGGCCCGGAAGTGACCGCCGCGCCGGTGGAGGCCACGCCCTCGCCTACTCCGGGAATCAGCACCGGTACGATTTGCGTGTTGGTGTATGAAGACACCAACGGGGACGGCATCCGGCAGGATACAGAACTCGGTTTGGGCGGCGGGGCGGCCAGTGTCACCGAGCGTAATGGCCTGTATTCCGGCAATGTGAATACCGAAGACAGCCCGGCGGACGCTCCGGTGGCGGCCTGCTTTACCGACATCCCGGCCGGGAATTACAATATCACCGTGGCGATTCCGGAAGGCAGTAACCCGACTACAGCGTTGAACCTGGGTCTGGAGTTGCAACCGGGCGATACGACCCAGGTGAACTTTGGGGCTCAGCCGA
>JANJTX010000014.1 GCA_024710875.1 Anaerolineales bacterium
AACCAACAACCAGCGCTACTCGGCCAAGTTCATCGTGTCTTCGGTACCGCTGACTTACATGGCGATTCCGGAGTGGATGCTGCGCCTGCATCACATCAGCCTCGGCGATCAGTGGCCGGGCTACCGCCAGGAGCGCGGCGAGGTCTTTCGCTTCATCCAGCAGCACAACATCACCGGCGTGCACGTCTTGAGCGGCGATGTCCACATCGGGCAGAGCATCCGTTTTGACGCCGCTGAAAAGGGGCCGCCGGTCTATTCCTATACCGCTTCGCCGCTGGCCCAGACCTATGAGATTTTGCCCAAAGACACCCCGCCGGTGCTGAATGCCCTGGCCGGGGCGCTGGTGGGCGGCTCGCTGGGGGCGGTAGCCGGGTTGTGGATTGCGTTTCTGGAAGCGGTCATCCTGCCCGGGTTCATTCGCCCGCTGGCAATTGTCTTCGATGGTCTGACGAATGCCCTGCTGGGCATGCTGGTGGGCGGCCTGCTGGGCGAGAGCATCCGGCGGGCGCTGGCGAAACTGCTGCACCGCGACGCCCCGGCCCGCCCACTGGGAGCGGCCCTCATCAGCCGCCTGCTCTACCGGCCCTTTCAGGCGCTCTCGTACCTGTATTTCAAATCCAATGTGCGGCGGGTGGCGGGCGACCAGATCACCTACCACGGCCGTCTGCTCTATAAACTCACCAACCTGATTGCGCCCATCTGGCAGATTAATGTGGGGATTGTGCATGTCAAACGCACCCCCAGCGGCGTCCAGGTATGGATTGAGTACCGGGATGAACACGGCGAGCTGATCGCCACGGAAGAACCCCACACGGTCTGACATGCGCCCGTTTCGCGTGAGCGTGCCCGCCAGCAGCGCCAACCTCGGCCCGGGGTTTGACACGCTCGGCCTGGCGCTGAACCTATGGAACGAAACCGAATTTACCAGCGGCGCGCCGCGCTTCCGGTTGGAAGTGCAAGGCGAAGGCGCAGACCGCCTACCCGCCAGCCAGAAAAACCTGATCTATACCGCCCTCATCCATACCTTGCGCGCCGCCCGCCAGAGCCCGCCGGCCGGCCTGCACATCCGCTGCCTGAACCGCATTCCGCTGGGGGCCGGGCTGGGCAGCAGCGCCGCCGCCTGCCTGACCGGCATTCTGGCCGCCAACCAATTCCTGAACGGCGTGTTTGACCGGGCGCAAGTGATTGCGCTGGCAGCCGAGTTGGAAGGCCATGCCGATAACGCCGCCCCGGCCGCGCTGGGCGGCCTGACGGTGGTGGCACACGGCGCGAGTGGTCTGCTGGCGCGCCGGGTGGCCGCGCCCGACCTGGCGGCGGTGGTGGTCACTCCTGAGTTCCACCTGCCGACGAAGAAAGCGCGGGCGGCCCTGCCGGATGCTTATCCCCGGACGGATGCCATCGCTAACATCGGGCGGACGGCGCTGGTGGTGGAAGCCCTGCGCACCAATGACCGCGCCCTGCTGGCCGAAGTCATCGGGGATAGCCTGCACCAACCCTACCGTCTGCCGTTGATACCGGGGGCGGCTGAAGCGCTGGCGGCAGCCAATGGCCTCGGCGCGCCGGCAGCCCTCTCGGGAGCCGGACCGAGCCTGATTGCCTTCCCGGCCGATGAGCCGCAAAACGTGGGGGCTGCGATGCAAGCGGCCTTTGCCGCCGCCGGGCTGGCCAGCCAGGTGCGCCTGCTGCACACCAGCGCCGAAGGGGCGCGGATTACGAATATTCAGAAAGTCCCGTAAGAAAATTGTAGGGGCGGGGTAACCCCGCCCCTACAAAAACGGAACTTGCCGATGGGGTTCTAAAAAAAATTTCAGAGTAAATAAACCAAGCAGGCTCGCCGGATAGCGAGCCTGCTTGGTTTGAAAATCGGATACTGTGCCCTTTTACAACTTGGGCAGCACGATGCTCTGCTGTTTCTGGTACTTGCCCTTTTTATCGGCGTAACTGATTTCGCACTCTTCGTCGGCTTCAAAGAACAGCACCTGCGCCAGCCCTTCGTTGGCGTAGATTTTGGCCGGCAGCGGGGTGGTGTTGCTGATTTCCAGCGTGACATAGCCCTCCCACTCCGGTTCAAAGGGCGTAACGTTCACAATCAGGCCGCAGCGGGCGTAGGTGCTTTTGCCGAGGCAGATAGTCAGCACCTTGCGCGGGATACGGAAATACTCGATGGTACGCGCCAGTGCAAAGGAGTTGGGCGGGATGACGCACACTTCGCCCTCAAAATCCACCATCGATTTGGTGTCAAAATTTTTGGGGTCAACCACCGCAGAAAACACATTGGTAAAGATTTTGAATTCGTTGGCGACCCGAATGTCATAGCCATAGGAAGACACGCCATATGAAATGACGCCGTCGCGTACCTGGCTGTCCACAAAGGGTTCAATCATGCCGTGTTCGCGGGCCATTTTGCGAATCCAGTGATCGGGTTTGAGTCCCATGCTAATCTCCTCGGTTGGGGGATGCCCCATTTAACCACAGGTTGGGCAGAGGCGTTGCCACCCCGTCAGGGCGAAATGCAGAATGGCACCAGCATCAGTTGCCCGGCCTGCACCTCGACCTCGGTGCGGTAGGTGCGGCCGTAGGTCAGCGCGACCTGGTAACGCCCGGCGGGCAGGCCGCTGGCGGCGTACTGCTCGCCCCAGCCGTCATCGCCGTTGGCGCCCGCGCCATAGGCTTCCAGAAAGACGCGGCCGGTATTGCCCTCATCCAGCGGGGTGATGACCAGCGGCAGACCGGGGATCGGCTGGCCGTTTGCGTCCAGCACATAGGCCGCCAGCGCGCCGGTCCCGGCCGGCGGCATCAGCCACAATTCCGGGTTGCGGGTAGCGGCGTACTCATTTTCTCCGGCGCGCACTTCAAAGTGCAGGTGATTGCCGAGCGCCACGCCAGTCGCCCCGACCTGGCCGATTTCCTGCCCGGCCGCGACCGATTCTCCAGCCGTGACCGCAATCGTTGAAAGATGGCCGTAGAGGGTATAAATCGGCGCGGGCTGGCCGGCCAACGCATGTTCCAGCACGACGACATTGCCGTAGAAGCGCGGCCAGAAGGCGATTTCGGCTGCATCATCCGTGCCGGCAAAGACCACCACGCCATCGGCGGCCGCCAGTACGGGCGTGCCCGGCCGGTTGACGAACTCAACGCCATGATGCACATCGAAACGGCCATTGGCGGTGCTGCCATAGCGGTAGGCCGGGTCAATCGTCTGGTTGTGTTCCGGGCCAATTGGGGCGGCCAGCACAAAATGCCCGGTAACGACTTCATAGGCCGGTTCGCAAAAATGGAACGCCGGCCCGGGCGGCGGCAGGGGAGTGGGCGTGGCGGTGCTGCCGGGGGCGGCGGTGGCGCTGGCGAGAACCTGCGCCGCGGGGGTCAGGCTGGCAGGGGTGGGGGTTGCGGTTGACGCGGCCGGGGAAGTAGTCGGCGGGGCGGCACAGCCCGCCAGCAGCAGGGCGGCCAGCAGGATGCGCCGCAGTTCCATGCGCCGCATGGGTCTACCCCAGCCCGCCGCGCGTGCGCAGAGCGGTTTGCAGACGGGCTTCCAGTTGGGTGGCTTCGGCATCCAGTTCGGCTACCGCAGCATTCAGTTCGGCGGCTTTGGCCTGGTCCTGCAACGTGACGGCATTAATGCGCACATTCAGGCTGGCGGCGGTCAGGGCCGCCCGACCGAGGGCGGCCCCGCTGGCGGCATCCGAGATGGCGTTGGTGTTGCCCAGTTCGGCGGCCTGCACCGCCAGCCCGATGACCGCCAGCGCCCGGCGGGCGGATTCGAGCGGCACTTCGGCGGCGTGCAGGGTGGCGGTTTCAATGGCGGCAGCGCGGGCGGCCTGTTCTTCTTCGCTGGCTTTGGGCAGCTTGAAGGCCGCCATCACTTCGCCAAAAGCGGCGGCATCTTCCTCTACGCCCGCCGTCAGCGCCGCCCGCAGGCTTTCGGCCTGCTCGGCCAGCGCCCACATCTGCTCTTCGACGTCCTTGTAGGCTTTTTTGTTGACCGTCAGGCGGGCGACCATGGCGCACAGCGCCGCGCCCATCGCGCCGGCATAGGCCGCCGCCGAGCCACCGCCCGGGGCGGCCGTGCCAGCCGCCAGCGCATCCAGAAACGCGGCTGAATCTTCAGCCGGGGGTGTTTCCGGCTGCTCGGAAACGACCAGGCGGTTTTCCAGCACCTGCTGGGGGTCAAAGCCATCCAGTTGCAAATACCAGGCGGCCGCATCCGTGAGCGCCTGTTGCGGGATGAGGCCGACCAGCTCGCTGCGGGTGACGTTCAGGCCGTAGCGGGCGGCTTCGCGGCGCACCATTTCCACGGCGCGGTGCACCGGCGTGCGCTTGAAGTTGGTGAGGTTCATCGAAATCTGGGCCTGACCCTCCACCAGCAGGCCGAGCGCCTTGACGTAGCGCAGGCCGCCGGAGAGGTGGCGTACGGCCTTGCCGATGGCTTCGGCGGCGGGCAGGTCGGGGCGGTCCAGATAGACGTTCCAGGCAATCAAGGGGCTGCGAGCCCCGATGACGGTCGCCCCGGCCGGGGTGGCCTGGGCCGGGCCAAAGTCCGGGGCGCGCTCGGGGTTCTCGGCCACTTCGGCCTTCCAGCCTTCGTACTCGCCCTTGCGGACGTTGGCGAGGTTTTCGCGCTCCGGGCGGGTGGCGGCTTTTTCATACAGATACACCGCAATGCCCAGTTCGTCGCCAACGCGTTTGCCGAGGCGGCGGGCGATTTCGATGCAGTCGCTCATCGTAACATCGCGAATCGGCACAAAGGGCACCACATCCGTCGCACCGATGCGGGGATGTTCGCCGGAATGCTGGTCAAGGTTAATCAGGCGGGCGGCGGTGGCAATCGCAGCAAAGGCGGCCTGTTCAACCGCGGCCGGCGCGCCAACAAAAGTGACCACCGTGCGGTTGTGGTCGGCATCGCTGCTGTAATCCAGCAGGGTCGCGCCCGGCACGGCCCGGATGGCATTCAGGATTTCTTCGATGACTTCGGGGCGGCGGCCCTCGGAAAAGTTCGGGATGCACTCGACCAGTGGCTGGCTCATGGGAAACTCCTGGGAGGGTTAAACAGTGAGATTGCGGCGGGCGGCAGCCCCCTGCCCCGGCGGCAGTTTATTCCAGACGGAAACAGATTTCGCGGTAGCCGTTGCGATTGTAGAGGTCGGTGGCGAACACCACCGGCGCCCCCCACAGGTCGCTCAAGGCCTGAAACGACAACCCGGCCACCGGGTCATGGTCGGACTGCTCCTGCCCGAGCGAGAACGCCACGATAGCGTACGCCCCGGGGGCGGCCACGCGCTTCCATTCGGCCACGGTGCGGGCGGGGTCCATGCTGTGGTCAAACGAGTTGGTGAAGAGCAGGTCAAAGCGGCCGGTCCAGTCGGCGGGGAGTTCGTCAAAACTGCCGACATGGATATCGGTACGGGCGGCATCCGGGTTGATTTCCACGCCCAGCACGCGGCCATCGTTGCGGCCGCCAGCGCCCAACCCGAAGCGGCGGGCGAGGCGAATCTTGTCATGGGCGTTGTTGGTGCTATCGAGCCGCACCGCCAGTTGCGCCAGGGGGCCGAGGCGCATTAATGGGCTGAAGAAGCCCAGCCGGAAGAGGTCATTCTCGGCCCCGGAGCGCACCCCGAGGCACAGAATTCGGCCCGGCCGCCAGGTGGTGCGCAGCGAGCGGCTGCGGCCATCCCGGTAATAATCCCACGCAATCAGTTCGCGGTAGCGCAGGATGTCCCGCAAATAGACCTTGCAATAGTCAAACTTCTTGCGGCTGCGGGCGACCTGGATATCGACATATTCCTGGCGGTCTTTGTATTCATGGACTTTCAAATTTTCGGGCATGGCATTCTCTCAAGCGGCGGGGGGCGGTTCGACCCCGAATTGGAGTTCACACAGGTATTGGTACAGTTCACAGCGGGCGAGCAGTTCGTCATGCTTGCCGATATCCACCACCCGGCCGCGTTCCATCACCACAATTTTATCCGCCCCGCGCACCGTCGAAAGGCGATGGGCGATGACTACGGCAGTGGTATTGTGGATGACGCGGTCAATCGCATCCTGCACCAGTTTTTCGGAAACGCTGTCCAGGGCGCTGGTGGCTTCATCCAGAATCAAGATTTGCGGCTGGCGCACGACCGCCCGCGCAATCGCCACGCGCTGACGCTGGCCGCCGGAAAGGCGCACGCCGCGGTCACCGACCAACGTATTGTAGCCTTCGGGCATCTCTTCGATGAATTCATGCGCATTGGCGATTTTGGCGGCCTGCACAATTTGCTCGTGGCTGGCGTTGGGGAACGCGTAGGCGATGTTCTCGGCCACGCTGGCATTGAAGAGGTAGTTCTCCTGCGCCACCACGCCAAACAGGCGGCGGTAATCCGCCAGGTTCAGGTCGGCGAGGTCGCGGCCATCCAGGGTGATGCGGCCGGCCTGCGGGTCATAGAAGCGCAGCAGCAGGTCGGTGAGGGTGGACTTGCCCGCCCCGCTGGGGCCAACCAGAGCGACGATTTCGCCGCGCCGGATGTCAACCGAGATGTCTTCCAGCACCACGTCTTCGAGGGTGGCATAGCGGAAGGAAACCCCGTCCAGTTTCAGGCTTTCGCGGAACTTGGCCACCGGCTGGTCGCCGCTGACGATGGTGGGCAGTTGCGCCAGCAGTTCGCGCACCCGCTCGCCGCTGCTTAGCGTAATCTGGATGGCGTTATAGGTCTGGGTCAGGGTCTTGAGCGGGTCAAGGATGGCCCGGCCAACATACAGGTAGAGCAGGAAGCCGGTCACATTCAGGCGGCCGCTGAACAACTCGTTGGCCGTCAGCAGCAGGATGGCGACATTGGTGAGGGCATTGATGCTCTTGCTGACCGGCTCGTCAATGTGTTTCCACACCCCAAAGCGAAAGTTGATGTCCACCAGCCGCTGCATGATGTCCTTCAGGCGCAAGGTCTCGTAGGCTTCCGAGACAAAACTCTTGACCACCCGGATACCGCTGACGATTTCCTGAAAATAAGCGCTGGTATCGGCCATGATGTTGAACTGGTCTTTGACCCGGTTGCGAATCGGGTTGCGGATGGCCTGGGTCAGGGCGTAGTGCAGCAGGCCGGCCAGCAGGATGAAGAGCGTCAGGCGCGCATTGGTGCGCAACAGCAGGGCGCCATAAAACAGGATGAACAGCGGGGCGATGATGATGTTCTTGGCAATCGCTTCCAAGCCAGCCACGGCGGCGGTGGTGTCTTTGTCCAGCCGCGAGATGATTTCGCCGGTGCGCATGCTATGGAAGAAGTCCAGCGAGTGGGTGAGGATGTGTTCAAACAGGGTGCGCTGCATGCCGCGGCCGGACTGCACCCGAATCCAGATGCCGAGCAGGTAACTGCCGAACTCCAGCGCATAAATCAGCAAGGCCACCGCCAGATACACCAGCGCCAGCACCAGCACCGTTTGCCACGGGCTGAACTGGTTGAGGCGCAGCCAGGCGCTGAAATACTGGCTGATGTTGTTGAGGTCCAGATTGGTCAGGCTCAATTCCAGCGGGGCGACCTCGACGGCCTGTTCGACGCCCATCGCCAAATCCAGAATTGGCGACATTAATAGCGGGTGGATGGCGGTCAGGCTGGTGAGTAAAAAGTATCCCAGCAACAGCAGGACGACCTGTACCCAGTACGGGCGCAGGTAACGCAGGAACAGGGCTTTGAGGTCCTGCCAGTCAGTACGCGGGTGCGAAGGATTTTTCATAAGGGTGTGTGAATGGCGCGAATTTCGGGTGCCGAAACAGCAAGGCATTATAACAAGGATTGGCACGGCGGCTGCGCCAGCGGTTGGTAGGGAGTGGCTAAGTTTGTGGGCCACAGTGGGCTGAAGCCCACTGTCTGACCCGATAAAAATGCACCAGACAGCGGGCTTTAGCCCGCTGCTGCTGGCTGCCAACCCTGGAAGTCCATTTATTTATCCACTCCCGGTTGGTATAATGCCGCGTCATTAACCGATGAAACCTTCCAAGCAAATTCTCTCCCTTCTGGCGGCGCTGGTCATCCTCCTGGCGGGTTGCAGCCTGCCCGGAACCAGCGCCCCGGCCGACTTAGCCAGCGACCCGGCTCCCATCCAGCCCACGGCGGTGGGAGGGTTTGGCGGCCCGCCGCCGCGCCCGGCCGGCAGCGCCCTGCCCCAGCCCACGCCGGACGCGCCCCACAACCTGCCGCCCCTGCGCACCGACCCTGAACGCTACACCGTGCAACCCGGCGACTCGCTCGGCCGGATTGCGCTGGCCTATGGCGTGAGCCTGGCGCGGCTGATAGAAGCCAACGCCATCACCGACCCGAACCTGCTGACAGTCGGGCAAACGCTGGAAATCCCGCCGCCCCAGCCCGGCGCGCCCGCTCCGGCGGTCAAACTCATCCCCGACTCTGAACTGGTCAACGGGCCGTGGAACGCGGTCTATGACCTGCGCGGCTTCATCGAGCAATATGACAGTCAGTTGGCGATCTACCGCGAAAGCCTGAATGGCGAAACCCTGACCGGGGCGGAAATCGTGGCCCGCGTCGGGCGCGAATATTCGGTCAACCCGCGCCTGTTGCTGGCGGCGCTGGAATACCAGAGCGGCTGGGTGCGCGGCCGGGCCGCCCATCTGGACGACCTCGCCTTCCCGATGGGCGTGCGCCAGCCCGCCCGCAGCGGCCTGTACCAGCAACTGGCGTGGGCCGCCAACGCCCTCAACACCGGCTACTACGGCTGGCGCGCCAACGCCCTCAACGCCTTCGTCACCCAGGATGATGTCCTCGCCCCGGCCGACCCGACCCTGAATGCCGGAACGGCGGGCGTACTGTACCTGCTGGCGCAGTTGTACCCCGAAGCCGAATGGCGGCAGGCGGCCAGCGCCGAGGGCCTGTTGGCGACCTATCAATCCATGTTCGGCTGGCCGTTTGACTGGGGCATTGACCCGCTGCTGCCCGCCAACCTGCAACAACCACCCCTGCAACTGCCCTTTGAACCCGGCGTACCGTGGGTTTTCACCGGCGGCCCGCACGGCGGCTGGGATAGCGGCTCGGCCTGGGCCGCGCTGGACTTTGCCCCGCCCGCTGAACAGGAAGGTTGCCTGCAAAGCGAGGCCTGGGTGGTGGCGGCCGCCGATGGCCTGATTGTGCAGGCCGCCAATGGGGCGGTCTATCAGGACCTGGATGGCGATGGCAACCTCGGCACCGGTTGGGTATTGCTGTACATGCACATTGAAAGCCGCGGCCGGGTGACGGCTGGCACGGCCCTGCGGGCCGGTGAGCGCATCGGCCACCCCTCCTGCGAGGGTGGCATCTCTACCGGCACGCATTTGCATCTGGCGCGCCTGTATAATGGAGAGTGGATTTCAGCCGATGCCGGCCTGCCGTTTGTGCTGGATGGCTGGGTTGCCGGCGGAACTGGAACTCTGTACGATGGCACCCTGACGAAAGATGGCCGCACGCTGGAAGCCTGTGAGTGCCGCGCACCCGGCAACACCATACAACGATGACCGCCACCCGCCGCCGCTCCCTCCATTTGATTTCCCTGGCCATTCTCTTTGCATTACTTACCGGCGTATGCAGCAGCGGCTACATCACCCCCGCCAGCCTGACCGCCACCGCCGGGGTGCCGCTCACCCCGGCTACGCCTTTCCCGACCGCCTTTTTTAACCTGCCCACCGAAACCCCAAGCGAAACTCCGGCCCCCGGCCCCAGCCCGCAGGACAGCCCCACCCCGGAGGGCGAGGCCAGTCCCACGCCGGAACCCAGCCCAACCCCCGAACCCGCTGGCGGTGATGCTCAGCCGCTGCTCTACCGCGCCCAGTCCGGCGATTCGCTGGACGCGCTGGCGTTGCGCTTTGGCGTCAGTGTTTTTGAAATTGTCTCGGATGAAGACATCCCCCGTACCGGCTTCATTCGCCCCGGCCAGTTGCTGGTTATCCCCCAGCGGCTGGGCCAAACCGGGCCGCCGCCCCGCATCCTGCCGGATAGCGACCTGGTGTACTCGCCCTCGGCGGTTGGCTTTGACCCGGTGACCTATGCCAACACCCTCGGCGGCCATTTGAGCAGCTACCGCGAATACCTGGGCAGTACCGGCTGGCTGACCGGCCCGCAAATTGTGATTAAAGTCGCCCTGGAAAATTCCATCAACCCCCGGGTGCTGCTGTCCCTGCTGGAATACAGCGGCCACTGGGTGCTGGGTAGCCCGCTGACCCTGGCCGAAGCCGATTACCCGCTGGGCTATGTGGAATTTAACCAGCGCGGCCTGAACGGCCAGTTGACCTGGGCCGCCAACCAGCTCTCGGCCGGCTATTACGGCTGGCGCGACGGCAGCCTGACCACCCTTGAATTCAAAGATGGCAGTCGGCTGCGTCTGGCCCCAGACCTGAATGCCGGCAGCGTAGCGATTCAGTACCTGCTCTCCAAAACGCTGACCCGCCCCGAGTGGGAGGCGGCGGTGGCGGCTGAAGGCGGTTTTGCCGACCTGCACAACACCATGTTCGGGGATGCCTGGGGCCGCGCCGCAGCAGTCGAGCCGCTATTCCCGCCCAATCTGGAACAACCCAACCTGATTCTGCCGTTCCTGCTCGGCCAGCGCTGGGCCTACACTGGCGGCCCGCATGGCGCCTGGGAAGGGCCGGGCTCGCAGGCCGCCCTGGACTTTGCCCCCGGCAGCGTGGAAAGCGGCTGTGTAAAGTCTGACCTGTGGGCGGTGGCCTCGGCCGCCGGGGTGATTGTGCGCTCCGGCAATGGCGTGGTGATGCTGGATCTGGACGGGGATGGCTTTGAACAAACCGGTTGGGTGCTGCTCTACCTGCACGTCACTACGGATGTCGCCCCGGTGGGCAAGTTCGTGGACCGCAGCGGCCTGATTGGGCACCCCTCCTGCGAGGGCGGGCGCTCGACCGGAACGCACCTGCACATTGCCCGCAAGTACAACGGCGAGTGGGTGGCCGCCGGCGGGCCGCTGCCGTTTGTCTTGAGCGGCTGGGTGGCCGAAGCCGGCCCGGTCCCTTACGAGGGCTGGCTGCGGCGCGGCGATGATGTGATTAAGTCCTGCGTGTGTGGCTCGTTCAGCACCCTTATCGCCCGCAGCCCCGATGACCCTTAACCTCCTGTGGCGCGGCCTGGCGGCCACCGCCCTGCTCCTGGCCGCCCTGCCCACCCCGAACTCCCTGTTGGCTTACCGCACCCAATCTGGCGATACCTTGCTGGCCCTGGCGGCGCGCTTTGAGGTCGGCTTGAGTGAAATCCAGTTGCTGGCGAATGGCCGCTGGCAGCCTGCCTCCCAGTTGCACCCGCCCGCCGCCACCCTGCCGCCGGGGCGTACCCTGCGCCTACCGCGCCCGGATTTTGAAACCGGCCCGGCTACCCGCCTGCTGCCCGACAGTGAATTAATTTTTGCCGCCAGCGCCGGCAATTTTGACCTGCAAACTTTTCTCACAAATCAGGGCGGATTCTTGAGCCGTTATTACGAGACCCACCTGAGCGGCATGCCGCAACCGGCGGGCGAAGTGGTTGAGATGGTCGCTCTGGCCAGCGCCACCAACCCGCGCCTGCTGCTCACCCTGCTGGAATTTCGCTGCAACTGCGTAAGCGGCCCGCTGGCAGGCGGGGTGAATCCGGATACCCTGTTGGGCGTAACCGGCCACAAGCGCACCGGCCTGTACCGCCAACTGGTGTGGCTGCAGGAGCAACTCAACGCGGGTTATTACGGCTGGCGGGCTGGGACTCTGACGAGTCTCACTCTGGCAGATGGTACGCACATCCGTCTGCACCCAACCCTCAACGCCGGCACTGTGGCCCTGCAATACACCCTGGCGCAGTGGCTGGGCGCCGAAGCGTGGCGGGCCGCCCTTGACCCGGCCAGTGGCGTGGCGGCCATCCATGCTGACCTGTTCGGAGATGCCTGGGCACGCGCGGCTACAGTAGAACCGCTGCTGCCGGGCAGCCTGACCCAACCCGAATTGAACCTGCCCATCCGGCCCGGGCGCACCTGGGCCTACACCGGCGGGCCGCATTCGGCCTGGGAACAAAACGGGGTGTGGGCCGCCATTGACCTCAACCCGGGCGGCGTGGCGCGTTCCTGCAACCCGGCCGAAGAGCCAGCCCTGGCGGCCGCCCCGGGGGTCATCGCCCGGCTGGAGGAAGGCCTGCTGGCGCTGGACCTGGATGGCGATGGCGATGAACTGACCGGCTGGGTGCTGCTGTACATCCATCTGGAGCCGGTCGCCAATTTAACCGTTGGGCAACGCGTGGCCGCCGATACCGTGCTGGGGTACCCGAGTTGCGCCGGCGGCCCGGCCACCAGCGCCCACCTGCATCTGGCGCGCAAATACAATGGCGAGTGGATGCTGGCGGGACGCGGGCCGGTGCCGTTTAACCTCGGCGGCTGGGTGGCCGGTGAACTGCCGGAGCCCTACGCCGGCACGCTCACCAATGGCGCAGTCACCATCACCGCCTGTACCTGCGCCACCCGCGATACCTACATCACCCGGCCGCGCGAGCCGTAGGGCGCGGCTCTTATCTTCTTCTGATGTTTCTCTAACGGCCATCCTACATTGGCCTTCTATCCTTACAGAGTGTTCAGCCTCTGAATGCCATTAAATCTGTAAGGAGATTTTCACATGTCTAAAA